>JAZOBD010000019.1:0-80074 GCA_045595825.1 Acutalibacteraceae bacterium | reverse complement strand
TATATTCAAAAGAGCCGTTGCCACAAGCAACGCATATTAACATCCGCTTATTTATCGGCTTTTCACAGACAAATTCTTATTTGTCGATTTGATAAATACCACTCGTGTCAAGAAAAAAGCAGCAGTTTTCAGGCTGTTGCTTTGAAGTTTCAGTGTGGCCAATCGGAATTTAACCGCGGCAACAGATTTCAATTGCTTCACGGATAAAAGCCGCTGTACCGTCTGCGTGTCTGTCGATGTTGTTCCTGAAACGTTCATCTGCAACGTACATCTGACCCAGACCGACTAAAATCCCGTTTGTGCAAAGATAATAATTTTCTGTGATATGGTTTTGCAAAGCTTTTACAAGGTTTTGCGCTTGGGCGGAGTCGGGTGTTCCGCCGTTTTTCATGCAAACCGCAAACTCTGCCATGATGCGGTCTGTTTCCTCAGCAAGGTCGTTTCGTTTCTGCGCAGTGTAATTCTTCGTTTTCTCTTCGTGCTCTTTGTATGCGTCGGTTCTGCCCCATTTTTCCCGAGCCTCAGCATTGTACTTTTCAAATTTGCTGTTATCAAATGCTTTCATAATATTTTCTCCTTTTAAAGCACCGTCAATGTATTCTGAGTGTGAGAGTCAATAATTCTTTGAAATGTTTGAGAATTCAATAAATTTCTGTCTGTCAATCTGATTATAAATCCCTGAGTTTATTTTTGCAACACTTGAATTGATTGTGATAATGATATATAATTTCATTATTAAAACGGAAAGCGTGATAAGATGAAAAAAGTCATTAAAAAAATCGCAAAAGTATTCGGTATTGCTTTTGGTGGCATTATTTCATTTTTGGCAATATGCTGCATCGTAACTCTCGGCTGGGGTGCGGTTCAGGCTTCAAGGGGCGACGTTACCGATGCTTTGCCTGAAACACCCGATGATTTTAAACCCGAGGTGAGATTTGTCGTTTTCACCGACACTCATAACGAAAACGAAAACGTTGCGGATGCCATTGACACGGCTTATGCCCTTTTTGATAATGACGGCGTTTATCAGGGCGTGGATGCTTTTTTCGGTCTCGGAGATTTTTCAAGCATCGGTACGGAGCCTGATTATGAGGCTTACGTCAAAACTCTCAGAGAACATGTACGTGAAGAAACCGTTTGTATCAACGTGCTCGGCAATCACGAATTCAAAACGGATAACTACGAACAGATTTTTGAAAAATATTTTTCTCACGAAACAAATACGGTCACACAGATAAACGGTTTTTCTTTTATTGCTTTTTCGGGTGAACGTTCACTCACGGAGTGGACTTTTACGCCGAAAAGTCTGAAATGGATCAGCGATGAAACTCATAAAGCGGAAGCTTCGGCAGGGGATAAGCCTGTTTTTGTTTTGCAGCACCCTCATCCCTTCGGAACGGTTTACGGAAGCTCGTTATGGTGCACACCTCAGCTTAATCCCGTTTTTGCAGGTCATAACAAGGTTATTAATTTTTCGGGACATTCGCATTTTCCGATGAATGACCCGCGAAGCATAAATCAGACTACATATACGTCAGTCGGCGTCGGAGCAATGGCAAGATTTGAGCTTGATAAAAATTACGTTGTCGGTCAGCACCCCGAGCGATATGAGGATGCCGCACAGTTCTGCGTTGTTGAAGCGGACGGTGACGGCAGTGTCCGCATTATGGGATACGACCTTTTATCCGACACTTTTTTCTGCGAATATTATATTGAGAACGTAAACAACAGCGATTCTTATGCTTACACATACAAGAATATGAAAGCCCACGACAAGGCACCTGTTTTCGGTGACGGTGCACTTGCTGTTGCAACCCCTGATGAAAACGGCGATTACAGAATATCGTTCACACACGCAGAAGTTCCCGAAGGATATATCGTGCACGAATATAAAATTTCAATTGCAGACGTGAACGGAAACGAGGTTTATGAAGACAACATAATTGCCGATTACTATATCATTGATGACGTTGACACACAGGGCTTTACCGTTTCGAAAGATTTGCTTGAAGCGGGAAAAACTTATACTCTCACCGTAACAGCGGAAAGTGCATATCATTTTTATTCGGAGCCGAAAGCGCTGACATTTACGGTATGAAGGCTGTGATCAGTCTTTTTAAGAACAAAAAGCTGCTCTGATAATTGCGAAGGGTCAGACGTCATTGAACTTATTGCCAAGCTGATAGAAAGCCACGGCGGAAGCGGCTGCAACGTTGAGCGAATCAACGCCGTGATACATCGGTATTTTTACGGTGAAATCACAGGCGGATATGGTTTCGTCAGGCAGACCGTCGCCCTCTGTGCCCATAACGACGGCGAGCTTCTCTTCGTCTGCCAGCCTTGGGTCGTTGACAGAAACGGAATTATCTTTAAGTGCCATGGCTAACGTTTTAAATCCGAGAGCCTTTATTTCATCAAGACTGTCGTCGGTTGAAAACGTCCATTCAATCTGAAACACGGTGCCCATGCTGACTCTTGCGGCACGTCTGTACAGAGGGTCGGAACATCCCGGGGTGAGGATTACCGCATCCATACCGAGTGCCGCGGCTGAGCGGATTACGGCACCCACGTTGGTCGGATTCATCACTTTATCCAGCACAACAATTCTTCTTTTGTTTTCACAGATTTCTTTCACGTCAGGCAGGGGCTTTCGCTTCATGGCACACAGCATACCGCGTGTAAGCTTGAAGCCTGTCAGTTGCGTCAGAATATCAAATTCCGCGCAGAAAACGGGTACGCCCTTAATTCTGCTGAGAATTTCTTTGCCTTCACCCTCAATGTGCCTTTTTTCCATAAGACAAGAAACGGGCTCGTATCCTGCATCAAGAGCCCGCTGAATGACCTTCGGACTTTCTGCTATAAACAAGCCTTTTTCGGGAAACTCTCTGTTTAACAGCTGAACCTCGCTTAACCGTGCATATACATCCAGCTCGGGTGCAAGAAAATCGGTTATTTCAATAATTCTGTTCATGTTATTCTCCGTTATGTTGATATATACATTGTAGCCGTATAATCTGCGGGTGTCAAACATTTCCGCCTTATAAATCAAAAATATTTAATACTGTTGCAAAACCGTCGGTTGATGAAAAAAAGGTACCCACCGTTTGGTGAGTACCTGAAACCGACAAGTCGCAACGGTGCCGAAGTTTTTGTTTCATTGCTTACAGCAAAGAAAGTATCTTTCGTTTGTATTCCAAAAACTCTGCCGTAAGAGTGAAATCATCACGGCGGGGCTTGGGTTCTTTGATTACAATTTCGCCTTTGATTTCTCCCGGTGAGCCTGATAACAGACAGATTCTGTCTGAAATAATAATTGCTTCGTCAATATCGTGGGTGATGAAAAGCGTTGACAGCTGAATTTGCTCCATAACGTTCAGGTACCATCTGTGCATCGCACTTTTGGTGATGGTGTCAAGTGCGGAAAAAGGCTCGTCCAGAAGAGCAACGTCTTTTGAAAACATATAGGTCCGCAGCAGAGCCGCACGCTGACGCATACCGCCCGAAAGCTGAGAGGGATATTTCTTTTGTGTTCCTTCAAGTCCGAACTGAGAAAACAGCGGTGATACTTTCTTTCGTGCTTCCCGCTTCTTCATCCCTTTAAGCAAAAGAGGCAGTGCGGCGTTGTCTTCGATTGTTCTGTAAGGCAAAAGCAAATCTTTTTGCAGCATATAACTGATCTGTCCCGGCTGATTGGTGATATCTTTTCCGTCAAGAAATACCTGACCCTTGTCGGGTGTCAGAAGCCCCGAAATAATATTGAACAGCGTTGTTTTTCCGCCGCCGCTGACACCGAGAAGACACACCAGTTCACCTTTGTTGAGTTCGATGGAAATATCTTTAAGAACGGGATTTGTGTCAAAGCTTTTGCTGATGTTTTTTACTTCCAGCTTATTCATATCACTCGGGAAGATAGTCGTTCGTGTAGCCGAAATCGGGGTTGATTTTATCTTCAAGAAGATTATTTTCGTTCAGCCAATTATAAAAAGCTGCCCAACGGTTGGGGTCAAACTTGCCCCATTGTGAAGCGTCGGCAACGTATTCGGCTGCAAGATATTCCTGACTTGCATATATAAGTCCGCTGTTTGATTTTAGCTCGGGTGCGGCATCCATCAGAATGTCTGCGGCATCTTCGGGATTCTCAACCGCATATGTATATCCTCTTGAAAGAGCATTAACGAAAGCTTTAGCTGTTTCGGGATTTTCGTTGAGCCAGGTGTTGTTGCCGATGATAACGGGCGTGTAGTAATCAAACACGGGGTTTATGTCTGCAAATTCAAAGTAATCCGTTTCAAGACCTGCCGTTTCGCAAGCTACACCTGCCCAACCGTAGAACACCCAGATTGCATCAACGGAGCCGCTTCTGAGAGCCGACACTTCGTCTGTTACCGTTGAGGGAATCAGCTCAACAAGGTCAAAATTGCCGCCGTCAGCTTTCATAACGTCACGGATTGTTTCTTTTTCAACGCTCAAATCCCACGTTGCGTATTTCTTGCCTTCAAGCCCCTTGGGTGTGTGCATACCTTCGCCTTTTCGTGAAATAATGCCCGAGGTGTTGTGCTGAATTACTGCCGCAACCGCGGTGACGGGCATAGCCGATTCACCGATAAAAGCAGGTGCAAGAGTATCCTGAAATGAAACTCCGAACTGAGCTTTGCCCGATGCCACAAGTGCTACGGCACCGTCTTCGGGCGGCTGAACAATTTCAACGTTCAGGCCTGCTTCTTCAAAATAACCGTTAGCCTCGGCAACAAAAATTCCCGTGTGGTTGGTGTTCGGTGTCCAGTCAAGAACAATTGTTATTTTTTCATTTTCGGTTTTGCCGCAAGCCGACAAACAGAAAATGATTGAAACTGAAAGTAATAATGCGATTAATTTTTTCATGGTTTTTCTCCTTTTTTATCTGTGTTACGGTAAGGCATACATTTTTTCTCTGCCAATCCGACCAATGCCATAAGTGCCAGAGAAATTGCCGATATAAGAAAAATGACGGCAAACATTTTGTCAAAAGCGAAAGCTTTTTTTACCCGTGTCATATAGACGCCAAGACCGCCGAAGCCTCCGAGCCATTCGCTGATTACCGCTCCGACAACGCTGTATGCCGCGGCTATCCTCAGCCCCGAAAACAGCTGAGGTAATGCGGACGGAAATTTGATGTGTCGGAAAATCTGCAAGCGGTTTGCGCCCATGGAACGCAATAATCCGATTGCGTCTTTATCAGCACTCCTGAATCCGTCAAGCAGACCGACGGTTACGGGGAAGAACGTTGAAATGACTATCAGAACAATTTTCGGGGTCATTTCATAACCGAACCAAAGCACAAGAAGCGGTGCAACGGCAACGGACGGAACGGTTTGCGTAACGATAAGCAGGGGATAGAATGCTTTGTAAAGAATATCAAACGTGTCCATCAAAACTGCTGCACAAAATCCTACGCTTACCCCGAGAAACAATCCGATAAAAGCCTCTTGCAGGGTGATGGCGGAGTTTTCGGCAAGCAGCGGAAATTCACTGACAAAAGCTTTTATTACTGCCACGGGTGACGGCAGCATATAAGAGGGGATAAGCCCCGTTGTGCAGACTGACTGCCATATAATCAGCAATACGGCAACGGCGGTGACGGACGGTATGTTACGCCTCAGCATGCTTTTTAATCTTTTTGTCAATGGTCAGTATTTCGCCTTCGGGTCTGTAAACAATTTTCACGTAAGCCGAAACCCTTTCCGCACCTGCTCTGATTGCAACGCACTGACACTCTTTGACAATGTCCATGAGTTGGTCATAGCTGTCACCTTCGACTGTTGTTTCAAACGGGCCTACGTGGCAGTGCAGACCGCTGCTTTTGATAAATGCGATAACCTCATCAACAATGCGGATAAGGTCATCTTGATCTTTTGCCGCGGGCAGAACCTGGATTGCGATACTTGCTTTCATAATTTTACCTCCAAAAATAAAAATTGCCTCCGCCGGATAATAAGGCGAAGGCTTCTTGAAGTACAGTTTTGATAATTGCAGATTACAAATATACTTTTACTATGCTTCCTACGCCGGCATTATCCGGATCAGGTTTACGGGTCGCAGGTTTACCTGCCTCTCAGCCGTTCGGAACGGCTCCCCGGAAGTTAAAGTGTGAAATAAAAATCAGGAGACAGCCTTTCGGATGCCTCCTGTAAAAAATCCTTGTGTATGACTTCCTACGGCGGCATTATCCGCATCAGGTTAAAGGGTCGAAGTTTGATTACTTCCTCTCAGCCTGCAAACACAAGCTCCCCCGTATTTATTTCGGTGATATTATATACCCGATTCTGCAAAAATACAATAGCCTTTTTCGAAATTTTTTAACATTGCGTTAACTCGGAATGGTAATACCGTTCACAAAAGAAAAACGGCACCCCTCAACAAAGGTCTGACTTTTGTTGAGGGGTGCGTGAGTTATTTTGCCGTAATGCGTTAATTGATTCTTACAACAAGGTCGCTTTCCGGGTAACAGCAGCAAGGATGAATATAATTGAACTGCACGTCTGCCACACGGCGCCTGTCTTCGTCGTCGGGAATGTAAACCTTACCGCTGACAAGCTTGCTTCTGCAAAAACCGCATTCGCCGGTGTGACATCTTGCGGGAACCACGACACCTGCACGTTCAAATGCGCAAAGCACCGTTTCGTTGCTGCTTGCACTGATTACGGATTTCTCTCCGCGGTCAATAACAGTGATGCTGAATTTTTTCGGTTCTTCCTGTGTTTTTCTGCCGGCAGAAAAAACTTCAAAGCGGATGTATTTCTTTTCCTTGTTCAGCTTGGGAAGCTCTGATTCAAGATATTTATACAAGCCGCCGGGACCGCAGACAAAGATGCTGTAATTTCCTTCGGGTGCGTATTTCTTTATTATATCTGCGCCGACAAAGCCCTTTTCATAACCTTCCTCGTCGCTGTGGCTGAGCACGTAAATTACGTTGATTTTCTCGTTTTTCTCAGAAAGAGCGTCAAGCTCCGCTTTGAAAAGGATTTCGTCCGACGTTCTGCAACCGTAAAGCAGGGTAAGGGCGCAATCCTCTTCGCCTCCGTCAATTGCCCTGGCGAGCGAAAGGAAGGGTGTGATGCCGCTGCCGCCTGCAACGCCGACAATATTTTCTGCATCTCTCAGCGGGCAGTACGTCAGGTTGCCCTCAGGTGCATAAGCGGTGACCTTGTCGCCCAAAGCCCAGTTGTCAAGAATATAATCTGAAACGAAGCCGTCGCTGATGCGTTTGACGGTAATCTGGTATTCACCGTTCAAGGCGGCAGCAGGGGATGAGGCTATTGAATATGAGCGGGTAACAACCGCATTGCCTATCTCAAACTTAAAGGTGAGGTATTGACCTGCCTTGAAATAAGCAAGAGGCGCTGCTTCGCTTTTAAAATAATAGCTTTTCGCAATGCCTGCGTGTTCTTCAATTCTGCTGATTACAAGCTTTTGCTCTTTCGGATGGATGCTTCGGGCAACCTTGTTTACACCGAAATCATCAGTAGAGGTCGGTAAAACCGCCGGGGCACTGTTTATAAACTGCTTTCTTTCCGTTAAAAACTTTACTGTATTAACAATATCCTTGAAGTTGCCGTTAACGGTAGCCTTTTTCTTGCTCATTACTTTGCCTCCTTTTCCATAGCGAGGATTGCAGCTTTTGCCGCCATATCACCTGTTGTGTAGCTGGGTGAATAACCCATGTGCCTTGTGGTATAGCCGCCTGCAAAATAAAGTCCGGGGATGCCCTTGTCAATCATATCAAAAACAATTCTTTTGACAATGCCGTCTTCCTTGCTTGCTTCATAGCCGTAAATTGTTCCTGCGGGGGCGTCGGTGTAACGGGCATAGGTCATTGGTGTTGCAATTTCAATTTCTTCAATATAATCCCTGATTGCGACACCCGTTGCTTTTTCAAAATTATCAATCATTTTTTCCGCAAAGGCAATCTTTGTTTTGTGGTAATCCTTAACGGAAACCTTGCTCCATTCATCGCCTGCAAAAATAGATGTCATGTAAAGGATGCTTGTGCCCTCGGGCGAACAGTCGTCAAACGCTCTGTTAAGGCAAACGGTTGCCTGAACGTCGTTTGTTTCGATTTTTTTGCTCAGCTCGTAGCATTTTCTGTTGTCGTTTGTCGGATAAATGAAATAGGTGTGGTTATTGAGGCCCAGCTCATCTGCGGAGCGGTTGAGACCGAGAAATACGGCAAATCCCTTTGCGCTCAGGGTTTTGGCGTTCACTTCTTTTTTAAGCTTTTCAGGCACGTCTTTTTCGTCGAGAAGCTTTGTATAAGCGTTATAGGGTGAAGCGTTGCAGATTACCGCTTTTGCATTTATCTGAGTGCCGTCATCAAGCACAACGCCCGTTGCCGCACCGTTTTCAACGATTATTTTTTTAACGCTTGTGTTAAACCAGGCTTCACCGCCGTTTTCGGTAAACGCTTCAAGCAGGGCGGTGCTTATCTGATGGCTTCTGCCCCTGGGGATAACGGCGCCGTCAATGATATATGAGTGAAGCATTGTAAAATAGTGGATAACGTTAAGCTCATCCGTGGGCTGTCCGAGGTAGCACCAGTAGCCGTTAAGAATATCCCTTGTCTTTTGGCTTGCGCCGAATGCTTTGAGGACCTCGTCAACGGAATAGTTCGCCACTTTAAGAAATTCTGTGTGCTCGGAAAAAATCTCTTTTATCATTGCGGGCTTGAAATCTTCAATGGCACTGACAAAATCCAGAGTTTTTTCAATGCTTTCAATAAGGTCGAAAATCTTTCTGACTACGGTTGAAGAGCCGGGGTCATATTCCTCGAGCTTGGCAATAAAAGCTTCCTTGCCCAAAGGCATCAGGCAGTCGCACTTTTCGTTTTCATCCAGCGTCAGCAGTCTGTACGCCTCATCAAGCGCAACCCATTCGATTTTATCTGCTGCGCCAACCTCGCTGAAAATTTTCAGCAGCGGTGATTTTCCCGTAATGGAGCCGATGCCGCAAAGCTCGTGAAGCGATGCTTCAAATTCAAATCTGCCCCTGACAAAGCTTGTGGCAAAACCGCCGGGCAAATTATGGCGCTCAATAAGCAGCGTCTTTTTTCCCTCTTTTGCAAGGCGTGCCGATGCCACAAGTCCGCCGTTACCTGCGCCGATAACAACTGCATCATAGTTTTTAACCATATTTCCACTTCTTTCATAAATAATACTTATTAACGGATGATTGTGCCGTGCTGTGAAAATCTTAAAATATGTACTGTCAAAAGCACTCGGGAATTTCACATTCACTGAAAATTATACCACTCGGAATAAACAAAAGCAACACCCTCTTGCATAAAACAAGAAGGTGTTTTTTGTGTCGGAGTCAGGCTGCCGATTAAAATTTATCTGTTTTTTGATAAGCGAATAATATCACGTGCTTTTTAAAAATCCGCGGTCAGCCTGATGTATGCGTAACGCTCAGCTGACGGCAGAAAATCATTTGCCGAGAACGGGCATTTCCGTCATCCTGAGCCTTGTGCAGCCGTAGGGGCAAAGACTGATTTCCCGCACTTCGGATAAAGCTTCTCTTGATTTGGGCGTTTTTCTGCAAACGGATTTGTAGGGGAATTTCAGACCCCAGTTGATTTGTTGCATTTTCGCTTTGATTGTTATCGGCGGGTTATCCTGCGAAAACGGAACGTTACCCGATGAATGATAGTTTATTTCAAAGCTGTCGTCCGCATAACCGTAGTTCCACGGTGTTTTGGGTATAAACTGATAATCGCAGTAGGGGAATTTGCGTTCAACGCCTTTTCTGACGTATTCTCTCATTTTCTTTTCGTAAGCAACGGGAACAGAGAAAAGCAGTGAACCCATCTGCAAAGCGTAAAGGTCGTTCGGCCTTTTCTTTAAATAAGGTGACGTCTCAAACTCAACCGAGATTTCCGTTTTACCGCTGTTTATTGCAAATGCCAGGTCTTTTGCATCTGTGAGTTCACCGTTGACTTTAAGATTTTTTGCAAAGGACGGAACACGGATTACGAAATCAAAATTCTTTTCTGCGTCTATGTAATAGTGCATTTTGTTGTTGAAGGGGTAGTCGGTTTCCAGCCTGATTGTGACGTCTTTGTCTTTCAGCACGGACGGCAGCATGACCGAGCTGATTATTGTATTGCCGTTGTGCATAAATGACGAGAGGGCGAATTTAGGCCAGCCTTGGTTGAAATTTGCCGTGCAGCAACCGAAGTTGGGCTCAAGTCCGAAGGTGTGTGCATAAGGGCCGTTTGTGCTGAACGGTGCCATAATCATTGTTTTCTGACAGGCGGTCTGATTCACCTGCTGAACGTACTGGTGAGTCCACATATCCTCGCTGAGTGTGGCGGGAAGAGCGTTGAAACCGAGCGCTTCAAGTCTCTCTGCCAATTTGCTGTCACCTGTGCGTGCAAAAATTTCCTCATATGAATACATCTGCTCAACAACCGCACAAAGCTCAGTGCCTCTTGTTGGGTCAATGCCTGAAAGTACCTCGTCACCCGTGAAGCTCTCAAAAGCCGTGCCGTTGTATCTGTCAAGAATCTCACGCAGCTTTTCTGCATTGTCGGTATATTCTTCGCTTAACAGCTCGTGGGAGACCGCCTCGCTTTTAAGCATCATTGCTATGTTTACTATGTGGGTTTTCCTCAGCCACATATGACTGGGTTTCTTCCATGAATCAATTGCCGTGTTATAGTCAAAGCCTTGCTCTTTAATTATTCCGGCAAGGTCTTTTATCCAGTCTTCACGATACTTTGCATACAGGAAATCAAGAGAAATGAAAGTTTCAAACCACCTGAATTTAGCCCAGCCGAACAGTTTTATTTCACCGCTTTTAAGCAGCTCATAATAGTTTTTAAGCACCCTGTAAATAACGTAGGGTATTCTTTCGTCGCCTGAACAGTCGTAATAAACCTTGAGTGTTTTGCAGATGAGCTGAATTGCCCACGTGTCGTATTTTGCTCTTTTTTCTTTTTTGCACGGGCAAATCCAACCGTCACTTTCCTGAGCCGAAACGATGGCATTGATATATTTTTTTACGGTTGCAATCAGTTCTTCGTTTTCCAGAAGATAGGCAAGGGGAATAAAGCCGTCAAGCCAGTAAGGCACTGCTTTTCAAAAATGTTGCGCCATGCTTCGGCGCATAAGGAGCGGTACTCATCACAGCAGGCCGTATTTACTTAATCTCCGCTTTTTATTCAAACTCTTTTTTTCTGTCAAGCTTATAATTCCTGAAATAAATACATAAATCCGTTCCAACCATTGTCAGATTGAGAACGTAAAAGAAAAGCACGTACCATTTTGAAGAAAAAGACGCCATATATGCGTCGTTTGAAATCTTTGACAAAATTCCCGCAATGTAGCCGAAAAATATAAGGCACAGGAAGCCGAGGCTTTTACCTCTGACTGTTCTTGCTTTATATGATTTTATAACGTTAAGCGGCCAGGAGGCACCGAAGCTCACAATCATGATTACTTCCAGAATTTCTGCCATAACACGTTCCCTCCGAAATAATTGTTCCTGCGCGGATTTTTGTTTATAAATCTCATTATAATTGCCTGCGCTTGTTTTTGCAACACCTGAATTGACGGTTGTTTTCGCTGACAATGAAAAAACTCCCCCGTCACGTGCGGGGGAGTTGCAGCGTTGTGTTGATTATTAGCTTATCGGACTGCGTCAGGCGGTTTTATTTGTTGACACAGCGGAGCACTGCGTTGCCGTCACGGCAGAAATCAACAACGGAAATTGAAACGTTGTCGAGAGCAAATCTGAAAACGTGCGGTCTGACACCCAAAGCGGTGGGGATGAGATATTCAAGAAATCCGTGGTGACTGAAAACCGCAACACGGTCGCCGTAGGAAAATCTGTTTTTTATGTAAGAAATCACCTTTTCCGCACGGAGAACGTTATCTTCAAAAGCTTCACAGCCGAATTCATAGCTTTCGGTGCCGAAAAGCTTTTCGCACATCCTTGTGTTTTTATAGTATCTTTGCAGATATTCCTGACTGCAACCGTAGTAGCCCGGTGTGCAGCCGCATTCAACAAGCTCGGGGCAGATTTCGAGCAAAGGCACGTCAGGCTTTGCTCGGCAAACCCCAACAGCGGTTTTAAAGCTGCGCAAAAGTGAGCTTGTAATATATGCATCTATCGGTAAATCTTTAAGCTTTTCGCCAAGCTCAGCGCACTGCCGTTCACCTGCTGCGGTAAGCTCGCCGTCGCTCGGCTCACGGTCACCGATGTCGTTATAATCTGTTTGGGCGTGCCGTATAAAAAGGATTTGTAATGAGTCGTGTTTTTCCATATTTTCACCTTTTGCAATCAGAGTGAATTTACAAGGGCAAGATATTCAGTTACAAGATATGAGCCGATGTGTTTGCCGACAGAAAGAGTTTCGTCTGCAATTCCGTCACCGATGATGTGACCCATAAATGCAAAATTGTTATCTGTGAGCACGTAGCCGATAGCGTCGTTTGTAAGGCTTACGGGGTAGGCGGTGACGCCGTCCACCGCCGTTGAAAGACTGTCGTAGGGCCATTGGGTGCCGTCCCAGTTTGCGCCGCCCGTAATTTCGTCATCCCAGAAAACCTCGGGATAAAGCTCGCCGGGGAAAAGTGCAAGCGCAATTTCGTTGCCGAATTCAAGATAACCCATTTCGGTTGCCATACGGTACTCTTTGAAGAGGAAGCCGTCGTAGAAAACTTTGTTGTTTACAAGTCTGACTTCGCAGGCAAGCATAAGAATACTGTTTTCGGGCTTTATGAAGAGCTCTCTGTGCTTTGCATTGATGACGGGTGAAAGCTCCGTTGCATAATCGGCGGCGACAATTTTTGTGCCGAGAAGACTGCCGAGAGTTCTTGCGCTTGCGCCTTTTTCTTCGTGTTCGGTCATGCCGGTTGTGTCAACCTCAATGTCGCGCGAAACCTGACCGACGGCACCGGGTACCATAATGAAATTGCCGCCGTCTGCGTTTCTGACGTATTCATCAATGTAGTAAATGTAGTCAGAACCGACAAGACCGTTGCTTGCGCTGAAAGACGTTGCGTGGCAGGTGATGTCGCTGATATATGTTGCGGGTTTTCCTGAGGCGGGAACGAATTTAAAGCTTGCCGTGTCGGGAAGATCTTCTTTGGCGATAAGATCACGCTTGTCCTCGAAATGCTCGCTCATATCGATTGCGGAAAAATAAAGCTTGCCTTCTTCCATATTGCCGAAAGCTTCTTTGATTGCTTCAACGGATACGCTGATGAAATGCTGTTTAAATGCTTCTGCTGTTTCAAGACCTGCCATCGTGCCGTCAATTCCGAGCAGATTGCACCAGAATGAGCCGAAAAGTTTTTTGAAAAATTCCGTGCTCACGCCCTGCGTGTCGAGTGCGGAGTGTGCGTGGGTAGCGCTGATGTTGATGCTTGTAACCCTGATGCCCTGCGTCTGACAGTGTTCTATAACCGCCTTGCGGATTGTGCGTATGTCGGTTGAGGTAACACCGAGTGCGTCAATTGCGCCAAGCACAACGGCACCGCCGCCGCTGTTGTCGTCGATTACGGCAACACGGATGCACTGGTCATCATAAACGCCCTCGGCATATTTGTTGAGCAAATCTCTGCCGAGGTTGTACTTGCCGCTGTCAATATCTTCGGGCACAATGCTCTTTTTCGCGTAGCCGAGCTTCCACACGTTGTTTTCGCCCGCTGAGGTCTGATACGTTTCTCTGCCGGGCATAAAACCGATTTCGTCAGCATCGTATTCATCCATGCTTTGCCAGTCACGGGGGTCTGCATAAATCGTGCAGATTGATTTTACAAGTCCCTCCACAACAACGTTGAGCGTGTTGTAAAGACCTTTCATCGCAACGTCGCCCGCAGTCTCATTCTGTGCGGCGGTAACGCTTTGCTCACGGGCGGCGTGAGTGCCGACGGATACGCCCGAAACAAGAAGTGCGGCACAGAGCACAACAGAAATAATACGTAAAAGCTTTTTCTTCATTTTTGTAGCCTCCGTTTTTAATTTACATAATCATTTTATATCATTCGTCGTATTAAGTCAATAAAAGACTGCACTGCGGCGTGAGAATGCAGGGTACTGGCGGACTGCTCAGCGAAAGCTTTTGACCCAGTTTACCAGCGAGTCGTGATAGATGTTTTCACGCACCGTGCCCGTCATATAATCGGTTACGGGGCCGTTTTGCCTCATCTTTTCAAGAATTGCCTCTTGCAGTTCTTCCACAGACATATCTTCATACCGCTTGTTCGGCACAGTTACCGCTTTTCCGGCGCTGTCTTGTGCCTGCGCCTTTTGCTGTTCAGCTTTTTCAGGCTCTTCAACAGTCTTTAAAGGCTCGGCGGCTTTTACGGGTATTACTGCTTTAACCGTGGCAGAGTTTTCACTGCAACACTCTGACGGAATCCATATTTCACCGCAGTTTTGCGCCAACCGCACGTGAATACGGCCGCCGTCTGCACTTATGCGTTCGCCGCTGAGTGCACCGACATATTCTGCGGAATTTCCGCAAGCAAGGCTCATCTGTACGTCACTGTCGCTGTTGTTGACGGTAATTATTACAGATTTGCCGTCAAGCGTTCTTTCATAAGCAAAATGCGTGGTGTGCAATTCCAGCTCACGGTAATTGCCGTGGCAGAGAATCGGCGTATTCCTGCGGATTTCACCAAGCCTTGCAATGAGCCTTGTGCAGGGGTTTGTTTGCACCACATCCTTATAATCCTCATAGTTGAGCGCAGGCCTCAGGGAATCGTCACAACCTCGCTCCTTTTTTCCTTCAATGCCGAATTCGGAGCCGTAATAGACTGACGGAATTCCTGGCAGGGTATAAAGCATTATATGCAACGGCACAAAATGCGCCTTATTTCTGAGCTTTGTGTAAATGCGCTCCACGTCGTGATTGTCCGCAAAGCTGTAAAGCTTCATGGCGGTGCCCACCATACCGCTGACGTATTTGACGGTGTGTGCGATTTCAAAATAATTGTGGTCGTTGTGCGCTGAGTACAGCGCTTTGTGAAGCATATAGTTTGTTACGGAATGAAGAGTGCCTTCGTTTGCCCAGCGTGAGTAATCACCGTGGATAACCTCACCCATCAGCCAGAAGTCGGGCTTTACTTCGTTTGCCGTGTGACGCAGTGCTTTCATATAGCTGAAATCCATGACGTCGGCGGCATCAAGACGGATTCCGTCAATGTCAAATTCGCTGACCCAGAATCGAATTACGTCGCAGATATAATCCCTGACCGCAGGGTTGTGCTGATTAAGCTTTGCAAGCAGGTCGTAGCCGCCCCAGTTTTCATAGGAAAAGCCGTCGTTGAAGGAGTTGTTGCCCCAAAAATTCACATTGCAATACCAGTCTTTGTAAAGTGAGTTTTCACGGTTTGATTTAATATCCTGAAACGCAAAGAAATCGCGGCCCGTGTGGTTGAACACACCGTCAAGAATCACACGGATGCCCTGCTTGTGACATTGTGCCACAAAATTCGTCAGGTCTTCGTTTGTTCCGAGCCTGCTGTCAAGCTTTTTGTAATCGGTTGTTTCGTAACCGTGACCGACGGATTCGAAAAGCGGACCGATGTAAATTGCATTGCAACCGATTTTTCTGACGTGATGAATCCACGGCAACAAGGAGTTGAGTCTGTGCACGGGCTCTGCATAAGGATTCTGCCTTGGTGCGCCCGTCAGACCCAACGGATAAATATGGTAAAATACGGCTTCGTCATACCACGCCATACTTTTTTCCTCCCGAGTGTATTTATATGGATTTTCAGGTTTATCTTTTCCTTTTGTAGTTGAGAATAACGTTTCCGTTTACGGTTTCGGATTTGATAAGCTCATATTCGGAAATATCGCTGTCGGTAAACAGCGGTTTGCCGTCCTTTCCGCCGACAGTCGGCGCCACGACAAGACTCAACTCATCAATGACGTTCGCCCGCTGAAAAAAGCCGTTTACAATACTGCCGCCTTCCAGCAGCAGGGTTTGGCAGCCGAATGTGTTTTTCAGCTTGAAAAGTGCGGTTTCAACGTCGATTTCGGTTTTGCCTGCAAAGATATACGGGATTTTCATGCTTTCAAGATACGCAAGATAACGCCCGTCTGCCTGCTCGGTGAGCACTTCAACAATCTGTGAGCCGTCGTAGCCGGGGTCGCCGTCAGGGTCGGCTATTCTGTTTGATTTCCAGCCGAGTCTGCCTTTCGGGTCAAAAGCAACCGCATAAAAACCCGTCAGGCTGTCACCCGTATAATCCGACTTACGGTGCACGGGCGTGTAGCGGGACAAATCGGGATACCATCCGTTTGTGAAGCTGCCTTCCATTGTGACACGGCCGCAGATGAAGCCGTCCGATTTAACGTTTCTGTTGATTTCATAATAAATTTCACAAGCGTCTGCACTCGCTTTTTCCGCAAGAAAGCTTCCCGTTACTTTGCCGTCCAGGGAAGTTGTCATGTGACAGATGACGTAGGGTCTGTTCATATCGGCACCTCGGTAAATATTTCTTTATATTACTTGGTTTCTTATTTTTAACGGTAACAAAAATCACCTCATCAATGCGTGAAGCACGGTGAAGTGATTTTATTTTTTATTTCACCTTTGTATTTCAGTCAACGTGTTTTCCGATTTTTTCGGCAAATCTTCTGAGCTTGCCTTTTTCAAGTGCAAGGTATATTTTCTTGACAGGGGGGAGGATTGCAAAAAGAACACCCGAAAGAGTGAAAAGGAAACTGGGGTTGACGCTCTTTTTGCCTTTTTCAATGCCCTTGACCATTTTTTTTGCAACAACGGCAGGACTCTGCACGGGGAAAGGACGCTCAAATTCTTCTTCATTTGCCGCCGCAAAGAAGTTGGTATCGGTTGCGATGGGGTAAAGGCAGGTAAGCTTTACGTTTTTCGGCAGCTCAAATCTGATTCCCTGCTGAAAGCCTTCCATTGCAAACTTTGAGGCGGAGTAAGTTGTGAATCCGGGCATAGCCATTTTGCCGATTGCGGAAACCGTTATTGCAAAATGTCCCTTTCTGCCGTTGAGGTGCCTGACAAATTTCTGATATGAGTAAATGGGGGAATATACGTTTGTTTCAAACATCCTTGCGGTTCTGTCCCAGTCTGTGTAATCCATAAGCTCGTAGTAAGGATAGCCTGCGTTTGCGTAAAAAATATCAATTTTTCCGAACTCTTTTCTTGCCTTGTTAAAAATCTGATCAACCTTTTCTTTGGATGAAACGTCGCAGATGAGCGGAATTACGTTGTCCGAAAATCCGTTGATTTTATCGCCGTTGATGTCCACGGCAAGAATTCTGTTTGATTTTTCTGCGGCAAGAATTTTCAGAACTTCCAGTCCTATTCCGCTGTTTGCGCCCGTAAGAACGATTTTTTTGTTTGTAATCACAAATATTCCTCCTGAACACCGTTTGTAACATACATATTATAATTCCAAAGCGGCTGACGTGTCAATAAAGATGTTGCGTTTTACGGCGAATAATGTTAAAATCTTTACAGAAAAAGCTTTTAATGAAAGGATTCAAGTGCCGTGAATTATAACACTCTTTTTTCTCCGATTAAAATAGGCAGTGCAGAAATCAAAAACAGAATATGTATGGCGCCGATGCTCATGGATTTCGGTCAGTTTGACGGCAGAACGACAGAGCAGCTTATGAATTACTACGAAGAAAGGGCAAAGGGCGGCACGGGTCTTATCATTACCGAGATAACGAGGGTCAATGACGTGACGGGCGGTTCTGCATTTGCCCAGCTGGGTATGAGCCACGATTACCAGATTGAGGGTATGGCTGAGCTTGCAAGGCGTATTCATTCCCACGGCTCAAAGGTATTTGTTCAGCTTCACCACCCCGGCAGACAGAACATGGGTCTGCTTGTCGGCACGTTACCGTTGAGTATTGCGTGCGACAAAGCCCTGCCGTTTTTTAAGGATATGCTTTACAAGGTTGTGCCTGCGGGTAAACTGCTGATGAAGCACCACCTTGTGCCGAGAGTTGTTGCACCTTCAAAGTGTGAAAACAGCTATTTTTCGGACGGCAACAACAGAGCGCTCACAAAAAAAGAAATAAAAAACCTCATAAAAGATTTTGCCGAGGCTGCGGTAAGGGTAAAAAAATCCGGCTGTGACGGCGTTGAGCTTCACGCCTCACACGGCTATCTTCTTCAACAGTTTTTATCGCCCAATACCAACAGACGCACCGACGAATACGGCGGCAGTCTTGAAAACCGGATGAGATTCATTCTTGAAATAATCAGTTCAATCAGAGAGAAGTGCGGCAGGGATTTCCCGATTACAGTCCGCCTTACCGTTGACGAATGTTATTCGATGATTGGCAAAAAAGGCAAAGGCTATGAACTGAGCGAAGGCGTTGAAATGGCAAAAAGGCTTGAAAAAGCGGGCGTCGATGCAATTGACGTTTCATCGGCTTCTTATGATGCTTTCAACTATTGGCTTGAACCCACTTCTTTTGAATGCGGTTGGCGTAAGTATATGGCGCAGGCTGTGAAAAATGCAGTCAGCATACCCGTCATTGCCGCAAACCTTATCAGAAGCCCCGAGCAGGCGGAGGCACAGCTCAACGAGGGTGTTCAGGATATGGTTTCGCTTGGCAGACCTCACATTGCCGACCCTTATTGGGCAAAAAAAGCGGAAAGCGGACGTCCCGAGGACATAAAACGCTGCATCTGTTGTCTTTACTGCATTGAGAGTATGCAGAATAACGCTTATATCGGTGACCACGGCTACTGTGCGGTCAATCCGTTTGTAGGCAGTGAGGATTACAGACTGAAAAATGACGGTAACGGCAGAAAAGTGCTTGTCGTCGGCTCAGGCCCTGCGGGACTTACGGCGGCGGAGCTTCTTGCCAAAAGAGGCTTTGACGTTACCGTTGCCGAAAAAAGTGACAAGCTCGGCGGTCAGGTTGACCTTGCCGTTAAGCCTCCGCACAAAGACAAGCTTTACTGGTGCATTGAGGATTTACATACAAGCTGTGAAAAGCTCGGCGTTAAGTTTCTGATGAATACGGCGGTGACGAAAGAAACCGTTGAGGAATTTCAGCCTTATGCGGTTGTCTGTGCAACAGGTGCCCGTGCCGTCAAGCCGGGATTCATTGCGGGTCACGACCGTGAAAACGTTTACACAACAACGGAAATTCTTGACGGCAGTGTTTTGCTTTCGGGCAAAAAGGTTGCGGTTATCGGTAGCGGTATGACGGGCCTTGAAACCGCAGAATTGCTTACCGTAACCGATAATGACGTAAGCGTTGTTGAGATGGCTGAGGAAATTGCGCCCGGCGTATGGCATCAGCATGTCAACGACATCTTGCCGAGGCTGAGGGCGAAAAACGTGAAATTCCATCCGTCACGAAAGCTTACGCAAATTAACGGAAAATCAATTGTTATTGAAGATAAAAAAGGTTGCAAAACAGAGATTGAGGCCGATTCCGTTGTGCTTTCTCTGGGTGCAAAAAGCGAAAACGTCCTTTACAAGGAATTGAGCGCGGCAATGAAAAACGTTTACCTTGTCGGTGATGCCGAAAAGGTCGGCAGAATTGCAGATGCAACGAGAAGCGCGTTTGAATGTGTGAAAGCAATTGAATAAACGTGAAAATCCCGAAGAATTTTCCTGCGGAAAATCTTCGGGATTAATTTTCGCTTTGCTTTACTTCCATCTTTTTCCAGCTGATGTACCCGTAAATGTCATTGACCAAAAAAGCGGCAAAGCAAACGATAACGCTTACGTAACGGGTGTCTGTCAGGCTTGCAAGCACCCACAGCACAATCAGCACAACGTCATTTGAGGCGTAAGCCAGGGCGAAATACGGACTTCGTCTGAAAGTGAGATACACCGCAACAAAGCTTGTCGTTACCGAAAGCGTGCTCGGCACAAGGTTTGCCGTGCCGAAATGTTTCAGAATAAAGAAAAACAACACCGTGACCGCTGCGGCGATAATCCACATAACCGCATTTTCCTTTTTGCCGATGTTGTTTACCCTGACCTGCGCTCTGTTGCCGTTGTAAGGATTTCTGAGCCACGAAATAAGGGCGAAAGCAGCCATCGGCATTGTCATGCCGAGGTAAGTAATCATTTCGCCGTAATAACCAAAAGTGTAGGATATTATTCCGTACAGCAGGCTGAATATCACCATCAGCAGCTGACCGAGCGGATTGCCTTTGGCGTTGAATATCAGCGAGGTTACCCCGATTAAAGAGGCGGCCAGTGTCAGATAGTTTTCTCTGTCAAAAATGCAGAAGGATGTTACAATCAGCACAGCCGACGAGCACCACAGAATGATTTCTGCTTTTGAAAAATACTTTTTCAATTTAAACACTCCTGAAAAATAAGCATCCGAGTGCACATCTTCAAAGACCTAACGATGTGCAGACGAATGCTTTTTTGCATTTCACTACCCGGTGGCAGCCAGTTATTGATTTTCGGTAATTATATCACAAAAAGAAAGAGTGCGCAACCCGTACCGTGCGGGGATTATGCCTCGTTTACGATTTTTCCTGTAACGTGCTCAGGGCGTAATTCGTAGCAGACGGTGGCTTGTGCAAATTTTTCGATTTCTGCGTCGATGTAGTCGGTGTCGTCAGTGAATTTCAGGCTCAGACGGCGGAAAACTTCAAGCGCTTTTTCCCGATCTTCAACAGTGCGGATTTTGCCGAAAACAATGACGCTGCTGATGTTGAGTGCCCACTCGCCGTCTTTTCTGTACCCCTCGTCATACACGCAGAAAGAAACCTTGTTGTTGCTGTTGATTGCGTCGGTTTTGTGACCTTTCTTTCCGCTGTGGAAATAGATACATCCGTTTTCTTCATTGTACCAATAGTTTATCGGCAGACCGTAGGGATAGCCGTTTTCACCGTGTACAGATAAAACGCCTCTTTTTCCGCCGTTGAGAATTTTAATAATCTGCGCCGTTTCAAGCGCCTGATTTTTTCTTGCAATTTCTCTGAACATAGCCTTTTACCTCTTGAAACTGTGATTTACAGTCGTTGCGGTTGATAATTTTTTGTGCGGAAAATTCCGCTTTTTATTGCGGGTCGGGCTGCTGACCGTCGTGGGCAAGCCATTTACATTCTGTGATTTCCATATTTGTGAACGTTGCCCTGAATGATGAATCTTCGGGACTGCAAGCGTAAATGCCGAAGCGGATTTCACCGCCGCCGTTGAACATATGACAAACGCGCATTTGTCTGAACGTTTCGCCGTCGTCTGAACATTCAATGCAATAATCGTCCTCTCTGCGGCTGAATCTGTACCACATTGATTTGATGTCAGCATCGATTTCGGTTGTTGCCCAGTCGGAATAGCCGTTGTTTGTGACAACGGAGCCGAGGTGCTGGAATTTTTCGTTTTCGTATTCAACAGAGCCTTTTATCCAGTTGTCGCTGTCAAGGTACATGACAATGCCGCACTGGTCAAACCTGTGTTTGCTTTCGAATTCTGTTTTCACGGTGAAGGAAAAGAATTTTTCATCGGTCTGCATCTGCAAAACGGGTGCGTTGTCGTTTCTGAAATGATAATACGTTCTCTGCCATAAATCCGTGTGCGGATTTGTAATGATTTCAATTCTGCCGTCAGCCGCTGAGTAAGCCGCAGGCTCTCTTGTCCATTGCAGTTTGTCAATATCAAAATTCATAAATAACCTCTTGTCGGATTATATTTGTTTTTATTCAAAGCACTCAATCACGTCAGAGCCTGCTTTTACAAAAGCTATGAACTCGTCAACGTTTGCACCGATTTCATAAGTGCCTTTGGTGTAGGTTTTCTTATCTTTTGTGAGAATCCATTCGCCGTCGGGAATGTAAACGGTTTTTACCGTCTGACCCTGCTCGACAATGGGGGCAAAGATGATGTCGTCACCGAACATATACTGTGTTTCAAGTGTGTAGCAGACCTCGTCGTCGGGATATTCAAAGAACATCGGGCGCATTACGGGGTAGCCCTTTTCGCTTGCAATATCCGTTTGTTGCTGAATGTAAGGCCTTAATTTTTCGCGGATAAAAATAAGCTTTTTGAGAATTTCAAAGTTTTCGTCGCCGAAGCTCCAGATTTCGTTGGGGTCTCCGCTGGGCTCTTTCAGACCCGCTGTCGGCTCAAAATGCCTTATTCTTGAACCGTGCAGACGCATAACGGGACTGAAAAGACCGAACTGGAACCAGCGCACAATCAGCTCTTTGAAATAATCGCTTGTGATGTCGGCACCGTAAAATCCGCCGATGTCCGTGTTCCACCAGGGAATACCGCACATTGCAATGTTAAGACCTGCTTTGACCTGGCAGGCAAGGCTTTCGAAGGTTGACTCAATGTCGCCCGACCACACCAGCGAGCCGAATTTCTGACTGCCGAGGTATGCGCAACGGGTGAGGGTGATTATGTCATCCCTGCCGATTGATTTAAAACCGTCGTAAGCCATTTTGGAGTAGTAATACGGGTACAACAGCGCAACCATATCGCCTCTGCCTGCGTGCCATATCAGGTTATCGAAATGCTCGGGGTGAATTTCAGGCTCTGCTTCGTCAAACCACAGGGCGTCCACACCGAGGTCAATGTAGTTTTCTTTTAATTTGCTCCACACGTAATCTCTTGTTGCGGGGTTGGTGACATCAATTTCATTCTGCCAGCCGTAGAAGTCAAAAACTCTGTCGGGGCCGCGTGCGGTGCGCATGAGCATATTGCTGTTACGCATGTGCCAATAGTTTTCACTGCCGCAGTTTATTGTCGGCCACATTGAAACAACAAGCTTTGTGTTCATTGCGTGAAGCTCGTCGGTCATGGCTTTGACGTCGGGCCAGTATTTCGGGTCGAATTTATAATCGCCCTGCTCGGTCCAGTGAAAATAGTCGGCAATGATGACCGAAAGGGGGATGCCGAGTTCGCTATATTTTCTTGCAACCGAAAGCAATTCTTCCTGCGTTTCGTAGCGCAGTCTGCACTGCCAGAAACCCGTTGCCCACTCGGGCATTTTCGGAGCATATCCCGTCAGGTCGGCAAGGGTTGTGCAAGCCTCTTTGGGTGTGCCTGCAATAACGACAAAATCCATAAATCTGCAACAGTCACAGCTCCAACGTGTGCGGTTGTTGGAAAGCTCGCAAAGACCCGTTGACGGATTGTTCCAGAGAAAGCCGTAGCCGAGGGATGAGTAAACGTAAGGAATTGTGCATTTTGCGTTAACGTTGCGGATGTCGATTGACGAGCCTTTGAGGTCAAAATCGTTGTCCCAGCTGTGGCCAAGACCGAAGAAGTGCTCGTTTTTGTTCGGCTCAAACGTAACTCTTGCGCTCCACAGACCGCTGCCCTTGTTGTCAAAATGTCTGTAATTGCTTTTAAAAGTAAGCTCGGGCTTTTCTTCAATGATAACTTTGCCGTTTTTGTAGAAAGTAAGCTTTCCGTTTGGCTCAACTTTAACTTTCAGCGTACCGCAGGTGAGGGTGACACAGTTGTCGTATTCTTCAATTACAGCCTCGGCTTTCTGCGGCATGAGCGTATAGTTTTCGTCAATTACCTGACAGTCGGGGAAGGACTGAAAACGGATTGCGTTGTTGCCGCAGGGGGTAATACGGATAAGCTCGGTGTAACGCATTAACAAAAGTTCATTGTTCCTGACAACAAGATTATTCATAAAATCATCTCCGTAAAATCAATCGTATCAATCTGATGTGAAAACGGGGAGAGGTCGGTGCGTGATTATGATGAAATTTCCGCCTTGAAAATCGCCTTGTTTTTTGAAACGGAAAGCTTTCCGAAAAACAGACAGCTGAAATTTCTGACCGTTATTTCCTGAGTAGGAACAACGGGATATTGCGCGGTGTATGAATCGGACCTGTGCTTTGAATTAACCTCGGTGAAAAGGTAATTGTTTCCCATTCTGTGAACAAAGAAGCCGTCAACCTCCACTTTTCGGGGCAGATGGCAGGTGTAGCCGAAATCGTGATCTTCTGTGTTTTCCGCCTTGATAATGTGGCTTGATACACCCGTGGGATAAAATTCACAGTTGCGGATAATCAGATCGCCGTTCCAGGTGGATCCGTAGTCTGAACGCAGGTCAATAAAGCTGTCGGATAAAACGGTTGTGTTTTCAATCAGTGCCGTTCCGCTGCCGATGAGTTTTATTCCGTGGTGACCGAGAACGGAGTTTATAACCGTTGCGTTGAGAACACCCTGATGTGCGTCAAAGCGTGAAAGTGCACAGCCGTCATAAGTGAGGTTTTTGCAGTAGTTTGTGCCTGCAATGCCCCAGTAATCGTTGTCGGTTATGTCATTTGTCTGGTTGCAGTTGACAAACTTTGCATTGACGGCCATGGTGGCACCGATGTCGTAAGTGCCCATTGTCACGCTTGTTCCCGCAGAGCCCGTTGTCGAATACTTTTTGTGTCCCGTGAGTGTGCAGTTTTTTACCGTCACGTCAGCACAGTATGAAAGACTGATGAAAGCTGAATAGGGTGCGCCCGTTTTCCCCTCGTTTTCAATGCCGTGGTATATTCCGTCAACGACGGTGTTTGAACGCCTGATAAGAATTCCTCTTGTGTAATAGTTGTACTCGGAAGCGGCGTTGTTTGCAACGGTTGTGAAAAAGCCGCCCTTTACGTTTAAAGTTTCGGTGTCGATGGGGTAAGCCGTGGCGGCGGTGACTGAATCAAAATCCCAGATGAGCGGAGTGTCGGGCGAAATGTTTCCGTTTTCATCAACAAGCACAACGTCTGTCTGGTTGCTGCCCGAGTTCCGGTTTGCGCCCTTGCGGATATATCGCTTTACATTGGAATCCGTGAGCACAACAAGACTTTTGCCGTCAAGTGCGGTGCCGATATTTGTTGCGTCGGATTTAAGGGGAGAAACCTTGTCGGTTATGTTTATTCCGCTCTGTGACGGACAGACGTTGAACACCCACGCACTTCTGTTTTCGAGTTGTGTGTCGTCAATTATGAAGCGTGCGGTTGACCAGTCAGTGTCGGTCATAATGCAGGCGGTTTTGTCTGCACCGCCGATGTAATACGTTGCGGTTTCGTTTGCAAAAACGCTCAGACCGTTTGCGTTTGCGTACTCGTGGGTTTTGACAATGGCTTCAAAGTCATCCGTTTTCCCGTCACCGACGGCGCCGAAATCCTCGTAGGTTACGTAATCGGTGAAAGTTTTATTGAATTCATAACCGTCTTTGAAGTTGTAAGTGCCTTGCGAGCAAAGCAGAATTTCATCCGCAAAGGCGGTTATTCCTCTTGAAATTCCCGCACCCGCGCTGCCCGTGACGTGAATATTGCCGTTTTCAACTTTAAGGCTGAAAACGTCTGTACCGTTGAGGGCAGCGTCGATTACAAAAGCTTTTTCTGCGGGCTTTCCGGTTACCGCAATTTTTTTGCCGCAGGCCTTATAAAGCTCGTCACAAAGGGTTTGTGCGGCGTTTGTGTACAGAGTGCCGTGCTCACCGTCGGGGATGACAACGCAGTATTCATCAAGCGGTGCGCCGTTTACGGTTATCCCGTCAAGAGGTCTGACAATGTACGGGCTTTCGTAGCTGCCTTTTGCAAGCTCGGATTTAAGCTCGATTTCAGAGAAAAGCTGTGAAAAAGGCGCAGTGAAAGCAGAAACAACGCACATTATCGCCGCAATAATTCGTGAAAACATTTTTCATCACCTTACCCTTTGATCTTTCAGATTTTTGTCTTTCAGTTCATTCTGCCGATTTTTTCAAGCGGAATGTTTTCAAAATCGGGAATGTCTTCTCTCAGAGAGTCAATGTTCCTGATTTCATAATTGCCCGACTCCGCATCAACAAAAAACTCGTCGGCACCGCCGATAAAGCAGATTTTGTTGTCGGAAATATCACTGAATCTGTATGCCGCTGAGCATATATCGCCTATTTCTTTGTGAATGTTGAAAATCAGGTTACCTTTTACGGTGCTTGCGGGGTTGGGGATATAATTTTCTGTTTCCGATGCTGAAACGTCATCTGTCAGCGTTTTGTATCCGGGAAAGGCGTTTTGCCAGATTTCGCTCTGCCAAGGCGAAGCGTAAAGGGCATCCCACATATCACCGCTGCCGACGTGGGCGTGGGTAAACCAGCCGCCGTTGAGTGCGCCGTCCCTTGCCCTGTCATCAAAGTAAACCGCGTTCTGACCCGAATTCACAATGATGTTGTTTTTTACAAGATTATCCCTGCCGCCGCCGATGTGAATTGAATTTCTCGGCACATTTATAAGCAGGTTGCCGTAAATCTGCTGACCCGAAAGAGCGTCGTCAAGATAAATTCCGTCGGGTTTGTGGTCGCCCGAGCCGATGTTGTAAATGCAGTTGAATCTGATAACGTTGCCGTACCACACCCAGCTTCTGCCCGAGTAAATTGCGCCTGCGTCGTCAGAAAGCAGGCACACGTCGTGAATGTTGTTGTATTCAATGACGTGATTGTTGCCTCTGTAAGTAATCGCTTCGTGAGGTGAATTTGCCATCTCGTTGTGCGAGCAGACGTTGCCTGCGCCTTCAAGCGTTACGGCGGGCTGATAGGTCTGATAAATTTCGGACCAGTCGTGGATGTAATTGTTGTCCGCTTTGCTGTTGCCGTGCGTAAGCGTTTGTGTGTCACCGCCCGAAATGTAAATTCCGCCTTTGCCCGTGCGTGTGATTTCGTTGTTATATGCAAGGTTGTTGCTGCCGTTCATGACAAGTGCGTTGCCTGCAACGTTTTTGATAAGGCAATTCTGCACGGTGTTGTTGTTGCCCGTGATGACAACGGCATCCGACCTTGTGCCCTTCACGGTTATTCCGTCAAAGGTGAGGTAATCCGATTCGGCGCTGATTATAGGATTGAGCGAGAGTGAAAGATCAATCTGTGCATTTTCAATGCTTTCGGGTTTCCACAGGCAGAGCAGGCCGTTTTCACGGTCAAGGTACCATTCACCCTCGGCGGTAAGCTCTTCAAGCACGTTGAAGAAATAGTAGGGGGCATCTGTTTTTGTTCCGAAAAGACTTACAAACTTCGGCGAAATTTCGCCTTTCTGAGCGTCAAAACTGCCGACGGGTGACGAAGCATCCGCCCAGTCGTATTTCCAGTAGCCGAACATCCAGACGTCGTCAAGGGTTTTCCAGCCTGCAACTCTGTCTGCAAGCTCGGGACTGACCGAGTAAACGTCGGGCTCGGGGTTGCGGATTTTATCCCAATCCTTAACTTCGGTGAGCGCACCGTCCGATTCCTTACCCTGACCCGTTTTCACAACCTCTCCGGTATAAAGATAACCGTCGTCGGGGTAGCGTGCAAGGGTCTGCCTTTTATCGTTTACAAAAAGCTCGCAGTAAAGCTCGCCCACGTAATCGCCGTCATAGCTTGCGGCGGTGTGGTATGAGCCAATTGCAAATATCTTGCCCCAATCCTCTTTTGTCAGCGAGTAAGGTGCTTTTGTCAGGTCAAGAACAACCGTGTTTTTCTGCGCCTCGGGTGAAAGCCTCTGAGCAATTTCGGAGTATTGCGAAACACTGACGAAACTGTCGGGTGAAAGGGTGACGCCGCCGTTGAACGTTACCTCACCGTTATATGCACGGTAGGTTATCGGACAGTCTGCCGTTCCCGAATCTTCTTTTGTGAACGTGAGCGAGGATACACGGTATTCACCGCCCTCGATGCAGACGGTTATTCCGGTTTTGCCTGCCTTGTCGGTGTTTCTGACCGCCTCAACAGCTTTTTCAATTGTCAGGAACGGAGCTTCTTTTGTTCCGTCTGCGGCATCGCTTCCGTTTGTGCTTACATAAAAATCGCCGTTAATCATTTTGTCATCAGCTTCCGTTTCGGTATATGTTGAAAGAGCAGGTGAGGCAGCCTTGTATCCGCCGTAAATTTCATCAGTCACAAAAGGCACTGCGTATGAATAACTGCCGATTGCAAATCCTGCAAGTACGGCAAGAGTGAGAACAGCTTTAATTGTCTTGTTGCCGAAAATTCTAAAAATGCAGACAATCGCAAGAACAGTTATGATGATGAATGTTAAATACACGGGAATGTAAAGAGCGGCTGAATTGAGCTCGCCGTTGCCGATTACGGCGTTTATCGCAAGCATACCGCCCACCAGAACAAGCGCGACAACCGCCTCTGTCAGGGTGCAGTAAAGAGCTTTTTTCTTTTCGCTTATCGGCAGTGAAAGCAGTTCGGCACCGAGGCAGACAACAAGGGCAAGAATGAACAGCAACGGTGTGTATCTGTAACAAAGATACTGCATGTGAAAGAAGTAAAGCCCGACAAGAGATAAAACAATGCCCGAAATCAGGCAAAGAATACCTTTGATTTTTTTGTTCTGAAATATTTTTTTCATAATGCTGTCATCTCCGTAAATCGCAATTTATTTAAATGCTGAAAAAGGCGCTGAATACGGTTTTGAGCCAATAGGAAATGTGGGCAAAGAAGACGTTGTACCAGACAACGGGGTTGCCCTCGCCGTTTATGCCGAATGAGGTAAACTGTTCATAATCAGCCGTCCAGTTGAAGCCGCCGACCTGTGTTTCACCGCCGACGTCAGGGCTTTTTCTGCAATCGTAAATTTCAGAAAAATCGGGGCTTATTCTGAAATAATGACAAACGCCCTGCGAATAGCGGTAGTTTGAGTCGCAGGCAATGAGGAAGTGATTACCTCTTTTGTCGGTGAATGCGCCCGTGAAAACAACCGTGTGACCCGTTGACAGCAGGTAGGGCATGCCGTAGTCGTAATAGCTGAATAATACGGGGTTGCCCTGCGCAACGGTGTTGAACATATTTTTGAGCTGTTCGGCGTAAACGGGAGTGTGCGGTTGGGGAGCAAGGTTTTCGCAAAGGTAGCTTGAAGCCGAAAGTGCCTGATAATAATTAAGACGGCTGATTATTTCGCCGTTGAGTTCAATTTCGCTCAGATTTTCGGCGTCGGTGCCTTCAAGGAAATCAATTGCGCCGTGGTGATGAAGAAAAACAGACGTTGCGATGCCGTAGCAGGAGCCTCTGAATTCCCACTGAGGAAATGTGGCAAGCACAAGTGCAACAACGGGGCCTGGGATGGGACCGATACCGAAATTCTTAAAAAGATTGCCTATCATCATTTTGTAGTGCCCGTCGGTCATGTAATAATTATCCTCGGCAGGGTAAACGTCACCGACGTCGCCGTTTACGAAGCTGAACGTGTTCTCAGGGGCGATAAGCGGCTTTGTCCACACGGCGTAAAGGTCGTGAATTCTGCCTGCTTCAAGCGTGTCAAAGGCAACGTGCTCGGGTTTGCCGTGTGCATCGGTTGACCAGCCTGCAAAAACATAGCCGGTGTTGCGTATGCCGTCTGTTTCTGCAATAACGCCTTCGCTGTCGCCGTGGCATGAGTAGTCGTCAACCTTGTCGGGCGTGTAATAATGGTAGCGGATTACCGTTTCATCTTCGGGCGGCTCGGTTGAAACCGAATCAACGGCAAAGCCGTAATCGTTACCCTCTGCGTCGGAGGTGAGGCTTACGCGGAAAGTGGTTGAGGGCAGATACAAAGTCTTTCCCGCAAGGTCTTTTCCGCGGAAATTGCCCGTCGGATAAATCCAGTTTCCGTCACCGTCAAGATATGACACGTAGATATAGTCGTAATAAGGCAGTTCGCCGTACTCTGTCTGAACGTAATGAACTTCGTCATTGAGCGAAGATTCCTCGGAAAAGGTGACAAACAGGCCCTCCGCCTCGGAAGAATAATTGTATTCCCACGTGCAGAACATATCATCCTGATAGTTGTGCTCGCTTTCGGGGTAATTCCCGCCCGAAAGGGTGATATAATTGTAAGTCTTTGCAAAGGCGGTAAATGCCGCAACGGAGATTACGGTTGCAAGCACAAGCAGCAGCGCAATTATCTTTTTCATAAACTAACCCCTGTCTGTCTTTGGATATATAACGGCTGTAAAAATCTTACTTACAAAACATTTTAACATAAAAGTTATTTTTATACAATAACATAACGGCTGTGATGAATGATAAAAAACAAAAAACTCCCCGACGGAAGAGTTTCCGCAGGGGAGTCACTGTTATTCGTTCAGATATTTAATCGGCGGTTTACTTTTTCTTTTTGGCGGGATGAATATTGCACAGATTCAGTCTGAGTGCGTTGGTGACAACGCAAAAGCTTGACAAACTCATTGCAGCCGCACCTATCATGGGGTTGAGTGTTAATCCCGCCCACGCAAATGCGCCTGCCGCCACCGGGATGCAAACTGCGTTGTAAACAAACGCCCAGAACAGATTCTGATGAATTGTGCGCAGTGTTGCACGGCTGAGCCTTATTGCCGCAGGCACGTCGGAAAGTCTGCTGTTGACAAGAACGACGTCTGCCGCATCAATGGCAACGTCTGTGCCCGCACCGATTGCAATGCCGATGTCGGCACGTGTCAGGGCAGGAGCGTCGTTGATTCCGTCACCGACCATTGCCACCAGGCCGAGCGTCTGCAAATCTTTGATTGCGGCCTCCTTGCCGTCGGGTTTTACCTGCGAAACAACCTCATCAACGCCGACCTGTCTGCCGATAGCCTCCGCTGTGATTTGGTTATCACCCGTCAGCATAACAACCCGTATGCCCATATCTTTAAGCTCCGCAACCGCCGCGGCACTGTCTGCTTTTATCATGTCGGCAACAGCGATAACGCCGAGCGTTCTGTTACCCTTTGCAAAAAATATTGCGGTTTTGCCTTCTGCCGAGAGTTCGTTTGCCTTTGTAAGGAATTTTTCATCAACAGCGGCATATTTTCCGACAAAACCGGCATTGCCGCCGCAGACTGTTTCTCCTGCAAGTGTGGCTGTCAGTCCGCCGCCGGGGAATATCCTGAAATCAGTTGTTTCAAAAGCGGAAAGTCCTGATTTTTCACCGTGTTTTACAATTGCTGTTGCAAGCGGATGCTCGCTTTTGATTTCAAGGCTGTATGCAATTTGCAGCAGCTCGTCACTGCCGTAAACGTCGGTCACTTCCGGTTCGCCTTTGGTAATTGTTCCCGTTTTGTCAAGGGCAACAATTTTTGTTTTACCCGTTTGTTCAAGCGAGGCGGCTGTTTTGAAGAGAATTGCGTTTTTTGCACCCTTGCCGTTACCTACCATTATTGCAACAGGCGTTGCAAGACCGAGTGCGCAGGGGCAGCTGATGACAAGCACTGAAATTGCCCGTGTCAGCGCAAAGCCGACAGATTCGCCGAGAATGAGCCACACAGCAAAAACGACAACCGCAATCGCCATAACAATAGGCACGAAAATGCCTGAAACCTTGTCGGCGATTTTTGCAATGGGTGCCTTGGTTGCCGCCGCATCGCTGACCATTCTGATGATTTGCGAAAGCGTTGTGTCTTCTCCGACTCTTGTTGCCTGACACCTGATGTATCCCGAGCGGTTTATCGTGGCACCGCTTACCGTGTCGCCGACCGTTTTTTCGGCAGGAATACTTTCGCCCGTCAGTGCGGATTCGTCAACGGCACTGCTGCCTTCAATCACCACACCGTCAACGGGTATGCTTTCACCGGGTCTGACAGCAAAAACATCACCCTTTTTTACGCCGTCAACGGCAATGCTGATTTCTTTGCCGTTACGTATTACGGTTGCGGTCTTGGGCGCAAGATTCATAAGGCTTTTCAGCGCATTTGTCGTTTTGCCCTTTGAACGTGCTTCAAGCATTTTTCCGAGTGTTATGAGTGCCAGAATCATTGCGGCTGACTCAAAATACAAATCGTGAAGAAGTGACGCAGGCGTTGCGGAAACCGTCATTGCAATCAGCGTATAAACACTGTAAATGAAAGAAGCGCCTGAACCGAGGGCAACGAGCGTATCCATATTGGGTGTACGGCGAATAAGCCCCTTGAAACCGTTGATGAAAAACTTTCGGTTGATTACCGCCACAACTGCGGATAATATCATCTGTAAAACGGCAACGGCAACGGGATTGCTTTCCAGAAAAGCAGGCAGCGGAAAGCCCCACATTGTGTGCCCCATTGAAACGTACATCAGCAGAATCAGAAATGCGAGCGATGCAACCAACCTTCTCACAAGTGCAGGTGTTTCTTTGTCGGCAAGAATGTCAGAGCGGCTGTCTGCCGACTGCTGAGAGTTTTCTTTCTTTGTTGCACCGTAGCCCGCCCTTTCGACGGCGGATATAATTGAATCCTCGTCTGCGGTGCCTTCAACGGACATTGAGTTGGTCAGCAGGCTCACCGAGCAAGCCGTAACCCCTTCAACGCCGAGTACTGCTTTTTCAACGCTTGCACTGCAAGCGGCACAGCTCATTCCGCTGACATTGAATTGCTTCATCATGAATTCTCCTTCCTGAAAACAGTTTTTTATGCAGTTATTATATCACAGATTTTCTCCCGTTTCCATAAAAAATGCTGAACGTGCGGCACAAATACTTGTCAGCCTTGCGCTTCCGATTGTGATTTTTTCTTCGGTGTTCACACTGTCAGCCGTTCTTGCAAGCGGAGTAATGAGATTCTTTGCCGTCATTCTGCTTGCCGAATCGTGCTGTTTGTGTTTTCCTGACGTATATATGTTCATCTACTGCGTGAAGAACGTCGCAAAGAATGAAATGGTTTTCGGCGAATACAAAAAGAATTGACAGCGTGTTTGCGGTAAAAGTGCAAATGCAAAACCGAAACAATAAAATGAAACAAGGCAGGGTGAAAAATCCCTGCCCGATTTTATTATTCTCCGTAAACTGCCCTTGCACCGCCGATGTATTTCGGGCGTGTGCGTGCGGCAAGCACAGTCGCCTTGCCGATTGTGTTGTTTCTGAGTCTTAAAGGCACGGCAACTTTTTTAAGGTGCATGCCAATCATTGTAAAGCCGATGTCAAGACCGGCATCCGCCCTGATTTCTTCAATTGCCACGGGGTCGTCAAAGCCATGGTAAGCCTGAGTTGCCAGCGAGCCGCCCGCCTTGGGCTGAGGTACAACGCACACCGGCTCGGCAAACGGCACGGCACTGCGCTCCGTTATGATTGCACGGTTGAGGTGCTCACAGCACTGTACGGCAAGGAAAATCCCCTTGCTTTTGGCACAGGCGTGAAGCGCACCGAAGATTTCTGCCGCAACATCAGGGGCGGAATTGCTGCCGATTTTTGAGCCGACGACCTCACTTGTTGAGCATCCGATGACAACAACGTTGCCCTCTCTGAGCTTTGCCGCTTCGCACAGCTCTTCAAACGCCGCTTTTGTTTGTTCGTAAATTGAATTGTTCATAGCGTTACCCTTATTTTAGTGAAAATTTATTTTTTTCAAATATATTAATCAGAACAATGCCGAGGACAAAACCCGCAAGCCCTTGCACGCAGTTTGGCAGCACGTTGACAAGCGACGGCGAAAAGCCGTAAAGAAAGCCTTCAAAAACGTAATAGCCAAGCACCATTATAATTTCCGCCGCAACGCCGCCGATTATTCGGGCAGGCAGATTGCCGAGCTTTTTATGAAGCAACCTGAAAGCGTAAAATGCGGTGAGTGCCGTAAGACCTTTGATGAGAAAAGTTACGGGGGCGTAGACAATATATCCCGAAAACAAATCCGCAAGCGCAGACCCCAGCCCTGCGGCAAGAAAGCCGTATGCAGGCGAAAGCAGCCAACCTGCAACCAGCACAATGCAGTCGCCGAGGTTGACGTAGCCTTTGAGAGGCGAGGGGATTCTTATTATCACCGTTGCGGCACAGACAAGCGCCGCCAGCAGTGCGGCCATAACGGTTTTCTTTGTCCTTGTGTTCATTTTCACACAGTCCTTTACATTCTGACAAAAATAGTTTATACTTAATCTGACCATATAACAATTACCAAACAAGGAGTATTTTATATAACCAGATGAAATATATTGTCGATAAAGAGAAACGCCCCGTTTATCTGCAACTTTACAAGCAGATGCGTGACGATATTATTGCAGGAATTTATCCTTACAACACAAAGCTGCCCTCAAAGCGCAGTCTTGCAGAAGAAACGGGTGTGAGTACAGTCACGGTGGAGCACGCCTATGCCCTGCTTTGCGAAGAGGGGTACGTGGAAGCAAGGGAGCGCAGCGGGTTTTTTGTTGTTTTCCGCAAAACAGACGGCTTTGCAAGCGCTACCGGGCAGCCGACAAGTCCGCTCGGGCAAACGGCACAGCAGGCTTACCTTGATTTTCCGTTGTCGGTTTTCAGCAAAACAATGCGCAAAGTGCTGACCGAACACGGTGATTTGCTGCTTGCAAAATCACCCAACTGCGGCTGTTTTGAGCTGCGTGAGGCAATAATGCGTTATCTGGCGCGCAACAGGGGAATAAAGGTTGAGGTTGAGCAGATCGTCATCGGATCGGGGTCAGAGTATCTTTACGGTTTGATTGTGGAATTGCTCGGCAGAAGCCGTGTTTATGCAATTGAGTCACCGTCTTACAAAAAGATTGAGCAGGTTTACAAGGCGACCGAAATCGCTTATGACCTGTTGCCGCTGACAGATTCGGGCATTGACAGCAAGGCACTGGCGGCAACGGGTGCTGACATTCTGCACACAACGCCTTACCGAAGCTATCCCAGCGGAGTAACCGCAACAGCATCCAAGCGCCACGAATACATACGCTGGGCAGGTCAGGGCGACCGTTATATTATTGAAGATGACTTTGAATCAGAATTTTCCGTTTTTTCAAAGCCGACCGAAACATTGTTTGCACTGTCGGAAAACGACAACGTTATTTATCTCAACACGTTTTCAAAAACAATTTCACCGTCACTGCGCATCGGCTATATGGTGCTGCCCAAGCACCTTGTCGGCAGTTTTGATGAAAAACTCGGCTTTTATTCCTGCACCGTGCCGACGTTTATGCAGTTTGTGCTCACCGAGCTTATCAACAACGGCGACTTTGAACGGCACATCAACCGTGTCAGACGTAACAAAAGGCGTGAGCTGTCACAGCAGAAAACGCTTACCGCCGACAGTCAGAGCAGGTAACGCAGACATAAAAACACGTAAAAAGGCAGACTCTTTCACGTGAGGAGTCTGCTTTGCTTCTGCCGCAAAACGGCAAATTAAAATTCCGATAAAAAAATACTTGCATTTTGTCATAGCCGGTGATATAATACAGCAAATCGAATAATTGATGGATGAAGTTTGCAGAAGAAGCTTTTGCTGCCGAAGGAGTAACGCTCTCAGGCTTCCCGCAAGGGAAAGGGACTGCAAACGGACATGACTTTGGAGAAGCTCATTTAATTGAGTGCCGAAGGGGCAAGGCAGAATTGCTAATCTCTCAGGCAAAAGGACAAAGTTTTTATTACCCGTTTTCAGCGGGAAAAATTTGTACTTTTGTCGGATTACGCCTTGTAATCCGATTTTTTATTTTTCGGTTTGTAATTTTATTGATTCGGAGGAAATCAAATGGAAGCTTTTTTTGAAAAAGTGGCAGAGGTCAACGGTGCCGTAAACAGCGTTGTCTGGGGCAAATACGGCCTGATTCTGCTCATCGGCACAGGCATTCTCATGACTGCCGTCACCAAGGTGTTTCAGGTGACACACATCGGTCTGTGGTGGAAAAAAACCATCGGCAGCCTTTTCACAAAGAACGTTATGGGTCATTCAAAGGAAAAGGGCTCAATTTCACCTTTCCAGGCGCTTTGCACTGCGCTTGCCGCAACAGTCGGCACGGGCAACATTGCAGGCGTTGCCGCCGCAATCTGCATCGGCGGTGCGGGTGCGGTTTTCTGGATGTGGATTGCCGCATTCTTCGGTATGATGACTAACTATTCCGAAAACGTGCTGGGTATCTATTTCCGCCGCCGTAACGTAAACGGCGAGTGGTCGGGCGGCGCAATGTATTATCTTCGCGACGGTCTGGGCGGCAAAAAGGGCTGCAAGGCAATCGGTAAAGTTCTTGCTTTCCTTTTCTGCATTTTCACAATGCTTGCATCATTCGGCATCGGCAGCATGGGTCAGGTCAACAAGATTGTTGCCAACGTTTCAACCGCATTTGATATTGATGCACTTTCATCCGTTGAGGTGCTCGGCGGCATTTCGCTTTACAACGTCATCCTCGGCGTTGCAATAATGATTCTTGTTGCGCTCATTACCCTTGGCGGCCTTAAAAGAATTGCAAGCGTTGCCGAAAAAATTGTTCCTTTTATGATTGTTCTTTTTGTAATCGGCAGCTTTGTCATCATCGGTTTTAATTACGATCAGATTATCCCCGCCTTCAAAACAATTTTTGTCAATGCCTTCAAGCCTGAAGCCTTTGTCGGCGGCACACTCGGCGCGGCAATCAGCGCGGCAGTCACACAGGGCTTCAAGCGCGGCGTTTTCTCAAATGAAGCAGGTCTCGGCTCATCTGTTATGGTTCACTCAAACTCCAACGTCAAAGAGCCCGTAATGCAGGGTATGTGGGGCATTTTTGAGGTTTTTGCCGACACAATGGTTGTCTGCACAATGACTGCCCTTGTCGTTCTCACCTCAGGCGTATTTGATGCAAAAACGGGTGAAATCGCAGAGGGCCTGACTGACGCAACACTCGTTGCAGGTGCTTTCAACACCGTTTTCCACTGGGGCAACATCGGTGAAAAATTCGTTGCAATTGCAATGTTCCTTTTCGCTTTCACAACCGTTCTCGGCTGGTCACACTACGGCTCAAAGGCGTGGGAATATCTTTTCGGTGCAAAGACAACGGTTATTTTCAAGATTATCCACGTTATCACCGTCATTTTCGGTGCGGTAATGACGTCAACGCTTGCCTGGGATATTTCCGACACGTTCAACGGACTTATGATGATTCCCAACCTTATCGGCGTTGTTGTTCTGTTCCCGCTTGTTATGAAAATCACCAAAAACTACGTCGGCCGCAAGGTAAAAAATACAAACGAAACGCCCGTACTGTCTTATGACCCCGAAATTCAGGCAGAGGCGCAGGCAAATATCGACGGATAACCGACGCAGAATGAAAAAATAAACAGTAAAACCGCTTCGCCGTGCAAACGGCGGAGCGGTCTTTTTTCTGTTCGTTTTATGTCAACGTGTAGTTCTTTGCAAATTTTTCATCCCACACCGCTTCAATACCGGCGCGCCAATGCAAAGCTTTTTCTTTCATTTCGTTGCAGAGGTCGGGCATTTCCTCTGCGAGGTTGTGCCTTTCGGCAGGGTCGGCTTCAAGGTCAGACAGAAAAACCTCTGCCCTCGGCTCTTCACCCTCAACGAGCTGACCGTTGAGCACAAGCTTGTATCTGCCTTTTCTTGCCGCTGTCTGTCCTTCCATTTCCCAGAAAAGATATTCGTGCTCTGCACTGCCCGTGCCCTCAATAACGGGCACAAGGCTCATTCCGTCAAGCTCGTAGTCGGCGGGGTTGCCGCCGCAAAGCTCCAGAAGAGTGGGGAAAATATCTGTCGAAATGTGCGGTGAATTTTCCACGGTGCCGTCCGTTTTGCCGTGAAGGCTTAAAATTGCGGGGATTCTTATTCCGCCCTCAAAAAGGCTGAATTTGTGGCCGCTGAAAATGCCTGACGTGCCTCCGTAATAATAATCTTCCGTGCCGTCAAGCCAGTTGCGTGACTCCCTGGACGGGCCGTTGTCGCTCTGGAAATAAATCACCGTGCTGTCAAGCAGACCGAGGTGCGAAAGCTTTTCTCTGATTTGCCCCACACCGTCGTCAACAGCACTTATCATTGCCGCCATCATCTGCCTGTCCTTGGGCAGGTGAGCAAAGCGATTTATGTATTTCTCGGGTGCGTGCATCGGGTAATGGGGTGCGTTGTAGGCAACGTAAAGCATAAACGGCTCATCCTTGTGCCGCTCAATGAATTCAAGGCTTTTGCGCGTTATGCGCTCTGTCATATATTCGCCGTTTGCGTAAACCTCATTTTCATTTTCCCAGAGGTCGTGTGTGGGGTTGGTATTGCCGTCTGCCATTCCCCAATAAAAAATGTGTGAGTAATAGTCAATGCAGCCTGCCAGAAAACCGGAAAATTCATCAAATCCGTTTGCGTCGGGTCGGCATTCTTCCTTTAAACCGAGATGCCATTTGCCGGAAATTCCCGTCGAATAGCCGAGTTTCCCGAGCGCAGTTGCAATTGTGGGCACCTCGGGTGTCAGGCCCGATGCCCTACGGTGACCTGCAAGGATTGCCCTGACGCCTGCGTTTGCGGGGTATCTTCCCGTGAGCAGCGATGCCCTTGACGGTGAGCATACGGGGGATGCGGAATACATTGAAGAAAAGCGTATTCCGTCGGCGGCAAGCGCATCAATGTTGGGCGTCTGAAAATCAGTTGCACCCATACAGCTCAGATCGCCGTAGCCCTGGTCATCGGTCATTATGATAATTACGTTCGGCTTTTTCAAAATGCAGCCCTCCGTTTTTGTCGTATGTGAAAATATAATATCACAAATATCCGTGTTGTTCAATAAAATAAAGTTTATGAAGAAATTTTTTCACAGTTGTTGAAATTCGTCGGCTGATTGTATATAATGTTTTTATATTACACGAAAGGAAGCAGACAATGGTTAAAGAAAAACTTTCCAAAATGAGTTGGGTTGCAATCTGCCTTTTCAGCCTGATGGGCGGCGTTGCGTGGAACATTGAAAACATGTATTTCAACACCTTCCTCTACAACTCTGTCTATGCCGATGCATCGCAGGCGGCAATGGCGGGCACAATGGCGCCCACAACGGCAATCAGCCGTATGGTTGCCCTTTCCGCAATTGCGGCGGTGCTCACAACTTTCATTATGGGCACACTCAGCGACAAACTGAGAAACCGCAAAATGTTTATTTCCGCAGGCTACATTGTGTGGGGTATTGTCACCGCACTTTTCGGCTTCATCACAAAAGAAAACATCTCAAAAGTTTTCGGCCTGAGTGATGACGTTAAAATCCTCACCTTCACCGTCTGGGCAGTCATTATTATGGACGTTGTAATGACCTTTATGGGTTCAACCAGTAATGATGCCGCTTTCAATGCGTGGGTTACGGATATCACAACCCCCAAAATCAGACCTACGCTCGAAACGGTGCTGATGGTTGTCGGTTTTGTTGCCACGGGTGTTGTTATGGGTGTCGGCAGCCTTGCACAGACAGGCACAATCACCTATCAGATTTTCTTTGTTGCCCTCGGTCTTACCGTTACCGCTTGCGGTGTTGCAGGCTTGTTCCTTATCAAGGAGCCGCCTCACAGACTGCCGAAAGCAGAAACAAATTCAAACTATTGGGCAGACCTTTTTTACGGCTTCCGCCCCTCGGTTATCAAGAATAATTCAAGACTTTATCTCACCCTTGCCGCCGTCGGTTTTTCAAGCATTTCTTTTCAGGTTTTCTTCCCTTACCTGCTTGTTTACCTGCAATACGTCATCATCCCTGAAAACGGCGGTGACAATTTCCTGAAAACAAGCGTTATCGTAACGGGTGCAATCGTTATTGTTGCAATGCTTGTCGGCGTTGTGTTGATGCTTAAACTTGCCGCAAAGAATAAGGCGGCGTGTCTTGTGCCCTGCGTAATCATGATGATTGCGGGTCTTGTCATTCTTTCAACGTCAACAAATATTCACATCATTCTCATCGGCCTTGTGCCTGCCGTAATCGGTAACCTTATTGTCAGTATTCAGTTCAATGCCGCCATCAAGGACTTTATTCCCGAGGGCAAAGCAGGTCTTTTCCAGGGCATCAGAATGATTTTTGCCGTTCTGCTGCCGATGATTATCGGCCCCGCACTCGGCGACGTTGCCTGCCGTAACTCCGCAATCACCTATGCAAATGAGTTCGGCGTTGAAACAATCGTTCCCTCAAAGAGCATGTTCCTTTATGCGGCAATTGTTGCGGCATTCGTTATTATACCGCTGTTCTTCCTCATCAAAAGAGGTTTTGACGTTGAAGAAAAACAGTCAGCCGAATAATAAAAACGCAAAAATCAAGCCACTTCGCCTTTTCGGCGAGGTGGCTTTTGTCATTTATCAAGCTTGAACAGCACTGTTTCGTGCTTTTTTGCGGTGAATGTTATCACTCTTGCTTCACACCTTTTGACCGTGCCTTCGGTCAGGGGAGTGACCGTCAGTTTTCGGGGTAGTGTGATTTTTGTTTCGCCCTCACAAACGGTGTGTATGCCAAGCAGACCGCCTGCGCAGTAAACCGTACATCCGTCGGTGTTGTAGCAATGTACGCCTGCGCCCACAAGAAAATCACGCAGTTCTTCGGTTGTGAAAAACGATTTTTCTTCGCTTGAAGAAATAAATGGAATGTCAAGCTTTTTGCACATTTCAACCGCCGCACAGCCGCTTTGAGAGGGGATGGGTGCGGTGAAAATTGCCGCGCGGTAATTGCCCGCAACTTTTTCGGCATCTTCCGTCATATACATATCAAACGGAATGCCCGTGCAGCTCAGTGCCGTGCGGATTGAGTTTACGGTATCACGCAGGCAGGTTTCCCTTGCAAGGTTTGCGTAAGCGGCCTCGTCAATGAAAAGTGCGGCTTCGGCGTGCGGCAAAGCGGAAGTATCCTTGCCGTGCAGGTCACCGTAAATGCGGCGCAGGTGTGAAAGCTCCGCCATAATTTCGTCGCTGTGATACCAGCCGCCCCACATATCAAACCACCATATACCCGAAGCTTTTGTAAGCTGGTGAGCAAATGCCTTGCGGATTGCAGACAGCGAAAGTGCAGGGGTATCGGGGCCGCTCCACACGGTTTTGTTGCCGTTTTCGTCAACGGTGGCGTAAATATCATCGGGATATTCGTCGGGACGTGACAGCTGCATCCTGCGTGTCAGGTGCGTTCTGATGTCGCACTCAACAAAATAAAGCTTTCCGTGCAGTTTCAGCGAGTCGGGCGGCACCATGTCGCCCCAGTCAACGCCGAGACATCTGTTTGAGTCATAACAGCAGGGCGACGAAAAGAAATCAATGTAAGGCGAATTTATGATGTGGCGCAGTCCGTGCAGACCGAAAAGAGGGTCGTTGACAAAAACGTTGTAGCCGTAAAATATACCGACAATCTGCTCGCCGCTTATGAATTCTTTGAGCGATTTTGCAAAATGCTCAATGGTTTTTGTTACCTCTTCACTGCAAAATTCGCTGAACAGGCGATAATCTTCACTGTGCTTTTTGCTGCAAAAATCGCTTCTTTCGGGCGGCGTAATGTTTTCAATGCCGTGCTTTTCACGTGCCCATTGCGTGAATTTTCGAACGCCCATGTCGGAAAAAGAACCGTAAAGGTCGTGGTGCATCCACTCCTGCGTTGTACCGCCGCAAAGGTGATAGCCCGCAATTCTGTCTGCATAGTCAGCCGCACGGATGTGCGTGACAAGGAATTTGAGCAGCTCTGCGCCGTCTTGCCTGAATTTTTCGGAATAAAGCGATTCACGCTTGCCGCCGCTTTGGGTTGTGACGGTGTGGTCGGGATTTGCCTCAATCCATTTGCGGGGCATCGCAACGTTGATGCGGGGAAAAATCAGCGCATCGGGGCACAGCGAAACAATGTGCCGCACGTGGGCGTCAAACTCGGAAAAGTCGGGCGTGTCACCCTCAAAAACACCCGTGCGGAAAGGGGTGAAGCCCGTGGAATTGTTGATTGGCAAATCGGTGAAGGAAACGTTTACGAAAAACATTCTGTAACCGCTTTCTGCGAAATCCGACCATTCGCCGCACTCGTCAAAATAGGTGGTGTAAGCCAGCGGAAAGTGAGGCGTGCCGTCAATGTTTATCATCGGCTTGCTGTTTATGAATTCAATTTTACTTTTCAGCATAAAAACACCTCAGTAAAACAGGTCGAAATTTAATCTTTTTTCATTATAGTACAATAAATTATACAATTCAACGTTTAAATTTGCGGATTTTGGCGTTTTTTTGTTGTAAAGCAAGCGGCGGTTATGATAAAATGTAACCGTCATAAAATTCATAAGAAAGAGTGAGAATTATGAAAGCGGTAAGTTTTTATCTGTTGACAGATACGCACTATTTTTCGCCCACGCTCAGCGCAGAGGGTAAGGCGTTTGATGCCTATATGCAGAAAGAGCAATATTTCATGAAGGAAAGCAGTGACATTGTTAGAACAACTTTTGACCGCATTGCTCAGGATAAAGAAACCGACGTTGTCATAATTCCCGGTGACCTTTCAAAGAACGGTGAAATCGAAAGCCACAGTGGCTTCATCAAAGAACTTTACCGCCTTAAAGAAAGCGGCAAAAAGATTTTTGTCATCACGGCGGGTCACGATTACAACGATTATTCTTTTGCCTATGAAAATGATGAACGGATTGAGGTTGAGGGCACGCCCTTTGCCGCACTTTATGATATGTACCGTGATTTCGGCTACGGCGATGCGCTTGCTTTCGACAACAGAACAAATTCCTACGTTGCCGAGATTTCAGCAGGTGTCAGAATGCTTGCCATCAACTGCGACAGCTATCAGAATCCCAAGGGCACAATGGATGACACTCTTATGGCGTGGGCAAAGGAGCAGCTCGACAAAGCAAAGGCAGACGGCTGCACTGTTTTTGCAATCTGTCATTATCCCATTATTCCCTCAGTGCCCGTTTTTGACCTGGTGGGCGATGCACGCATCAAAGACTGGCGCAAGGTTGCCGCATTTCTTGCCGACAACGGCGTTGAGCTTGCCCTGACGGGTCATATGCATATTCAGAGCATCAATGAGTTTTACAGCGAAAAAGGCAACCGCCTTATTGATATCTGCACAGCCTGCCTTGTCGGCAGTCCCGCAAAGTACAGAAAAATCACCGTCAACGACAGCTCCGTCATGAAGGTGGAATCAATTGCCGTTGAAGATTTCGGTTGGGATTTAAAGGGTCTGCCTGTTCAGGAATATTTTGACCGACAGTTCAAAAATGCAATCCTGACCCGCATTTTCAACGCGTTGAACGGGGGCAAGGGCATTGTGAAAGTGCTTAAAAAGCTTGGCGGAAAAGTGCTGTCAACCGCAACGGTCGGCTCGCTTGCACGGTTGCTGTTTATTAAAGTTGACAAACAGCTTGCCAAAAAGAAATTTACTGATTTTGTGGGTGAGGTCGGTCTTTCTATTTTCCTCGGTGACGGTCCCTATGTTGAGGGCACTCCCGTTTATAATCTGATTTCGGCTTTCCTCAGAAGATTTTCATTTGCGATTAAAAAAGTTGAGCCCAAGCTTTCAAAAGACGGCATTGACCGTGACCTTACGTCAATGCTCCTCAACACAATCGGCAATAACAAAGGCTTTTCGGATGCGAATGCCGAATTCATTCTTAAATAAGGATGTCTGAATATGGAATACAAAAGAATTCTCAAAAACGACTGGCAGGCAAAGTGGATATGGTCTGACAGCGAGAAACAGAGCAAAAATGCATGGGTTTGCTTTAATAAAACCGCGGTTGCCGAAAAGCTGCCCGAAAAGCTGACGGCAAAAATTGCGGCGGAAAACAAATATTGGCTTTATGTAAACGGCGAAACCGTTGTGCGTGAGGGCGGTTTAAAAAGAGGACCCACACCCACGGGCTGTTATTACGATGAGGTTGACATTGCGCCCTACCTGAAAAAAGGCGAAAACCTCATAAGTGTGCTTGTCTGGTATTGGGGTAACAACGCAAGCTATTCAAGCTCCGATGCAGGTCAGGGAGGTCTGCTTTTTGAGGCTGTCAGCGATGAGCTTTCAATTCTTTCCGACAGCAGCTGGCGTGTTGCAAGGCACCCCGCTTTCAGAAAGGATTACGGTAAACTTCAGCCCAATTACCGTCTGCCCGAAAGTAACGTTTATTATGACGCACGTAAAAATACTGACGGCTGGAATACACCCGGTTATTGTTTTTCCGACTGGGCAAACGCAACCGAGTACGCAAACGGCGGCGAGGGCGTGTGGGGCGAAACTTACAGCCGTGAAATACCGCTGTTCAAAGATTTCGGCCTGAAAGATTATGAAAACAGCCAATCCTTTGAGGGCAGAAGATTTCTTCGCAAGAAAAAAATCACCCTGAAAGTACCTTATAACGCACAGCTCACGCCTTACCTTGAAGTTGAGGCGCACGCAGGCAAGAAAATCGTAATCACAACCGAAAATACGCACACGGGTTCAATCCATTCAACCTACGTCACAAAAGACGGTGTGCAGGCGTTTGAATCACCTGCGTGGTTCAACGGCGAAAGAATCACTTATGAAATCCCCTCGGGTGTTAAAATTCTGAGCCTTAAATACAGAGAAAGCGGTTACAATACGGAATTTACGGGCGCTTTCACCTGCGAAAACGGGGATATGAATACGCTGTGGCAAAAGTCGCTTCGCACCCTTTACGTCACAATGCGTGATAATTTTATGGACTGCCCCGACAGAGAAAGGGCGCAGTGGTGGGGCGACGTCACAAACGAAATGATGATGATGGTGTATTGCCTTGACCCATCGTCGTATGCACTTTACCGCAAGGGCGTCAATACAATGCTTTCTTACGTTGACCCCGAAACAAAGGTTTTGCAGACCGTTGTGCCCATTAAAAACGATTATTTTGAACTGCCCGTGCAACAGCTTGCAGGTGTGTGCGGTTTTCTGACGTTTTATATGTACACGGGCGACGTTGAATTCTTAAAGACGGTTTATCCCGCCGCAACCGATTATATTTCCTTGTGGAAATTCGGTGAAAACGGCCTTGTTGAGCACCGTGGCGGATCTTGGGACTGGCTTGACTGGGGGAGCAGAATTGATGTTGCGCCGCTTGAAAACGCCTGGTATCACTTTGCAATGAAGTGTGTTAAAAATATGGCTGAAATTCTCGGTGACGGAGAAAAGGCGGCAGAGCTTGACGCCGCAATCAAAAAGCATTATCCTGCATATCAGTCGCTCTGGGACGGCGAGGGTTACAGAAGCCCTGTTAACAAGGGTTACGACGACCGCGGCAATGCCGTTGCCGTACTTGCAGGTCTTTGTCCCGAAGAAAACCGTAAAAAAATCACCAAAATACTATTTGACACACGCAACGCAAGTCCTTATATGGAATTTTACGTGCTTCAGGCTTTGTGCACGCTCGGCGAATTTTCGCTTGCACAGCAGAGAATGTGCGAAAGATATTCCGAAATGATTTGTGAGGATTACTCAACACTGTGGGAAAACTGGATTAAAAAAGACGGCACCTCAAACCATGCGTGGACGGGAGGACCGCTTGTAATTATGAGCAAATTTATAGCGGGCATAAAACCGCTTACGGCAGGTTATGAGCAATTTGAGGTAAAACCCCGTTATGACCTGCACAGCCGTATCAACTGTACCGTGCCCACGGTCAAAGGCTTCATAAATCTGAAAGTCAGGACCGAAAGCGGCAAAACGGCGGTGAATCTAGAATACCCCGAAAACACACAGTGTGTTCTGTATCTGCCCGGAAACGCAACTGTCACCGCAAACGGCAACCCTGTTGACGCCGGTGCGGTCACGGCGGAAAAAGGAGAATTTATATGGCGGTTATAAATACAAGGCTCTGTGTCGGTGCAGAGAAACCGTTTGAGGTTATCCACCTTTCCGACACGCACTTAACCTTTGCTGATATGCGTGACGGCAAGCGTAAGGTTGACCTTGCCGAGGGCAGAATGAAGGTGTTTCCAAAGGCCGCGGAAACTCTGGCGGCGGCGTGTGCGCTTTCGGCGCAGAAGGGCGTTCCGATAATCCACACGGGTGACCTGATGGATTTTGTTTCACTTGCCAACATCGAAAAGGTCAAAGAATTCACCGACGCCAACGATTGCTTTCTTGCGGCAGGCAACCACGAGTTTTCGCTTTACGTGGGCGAGGCAAAGGAAGATGCCGCTTACCGCAACCAAAGCCTTGCCGCCGTGCAGAGCGCATTTAAAAATGATATCAGAATGTCGTCACGCACAATCGGCGGTGTAAACTTTGTTGTTCTTGACAACGGCTACTATCTTTTTGAAAAAGAACAGTTGGAATTTTTGAAAAATGAGGTTGACAAGGGTCTGCCCGTTGTGTTGCTTTTGCACACACCGCTTTTTGACAAAAAGCTTTATGACGTTATGATGGCGGACAGTGAGTGTGCCTACCTTGCAGGTGTGCCCGAGGATTTGATGCACACTTACACGCCGCACCGTTATGAGCAGCAGAAAGCCGATGAAATAACGGATACGGTTATTGATTATATTGCAGGCGAGGCGGGGATTAAAGCTGTTGTTGCAGGTCATCTTCACATTAATTATGAAGGCACTTTTGCAGACAGAATACCGCAGATTGTCACCGATTGCCCAGATATAAGAATAATTGAATTCTGCTGAGCGTTGTCAAGTCACGAAAACCACAATTAAAAACAGAAAAGCCGACGGAAAACCCGTCGGCTTTTTGTTGTTATATCAGTTGCCCTCGTTATGCTCCTTGTAGGATGAATACTTTGTCGGACGTGAGGGGACGGAGGGTGTTTTTGTTATACAAACAGGTTGATAATGCTGATAAGCATATCCCAGAATGCGACGTAAACCGCATCGTAAAAAGTTCTCAGAAGCGGTGAATCCTTGTAATAAATCAGATGAAGGATTGCCTCGAAATTGAAATTGCCGTCAACAAATGCGTCTTCACCGATTAAAAAGCAGATTGCCTCCTGAAAAAAGTTGCCTGCCTCCGCCGCCTGAGGCTCGGCCGCAAATGCGTTTATGCTGAAACAACTGAAAGCAAAAATCAGCACAAAGGCAAGTGAAATAATTTTTTTAGCGTTGAATTTCATAAAACAGCCTCCTCTTACCAGATGTGATTCCAGAGTACTCTCTTTATCAGAATTGCAATGAAGGTGTGACCGACCGTCAGGTCAAAAACGGTTGCAAATGCACGGAAAATCATTGACGTGTCAAAGGTTTTGTAAACGTTTGATGTGTATTCCACACCTTCTGCCATTGTTGAGAAGGGCTGAGAATAAAGAATTCCGCCGGGACCCGTCAGCTGAAAACGTACGTAGCAGCCGATTTCATCTTCATAATCGTTGAGGTCGATGCTTGTGACGTCTTTACCCTCGGCAAAAATTTTACCGTCGGAAATCCACTGCACGTTGTCAAACTCGCTGCCCGTGACGGTGATTGTGTTTTTCTCATCGTTTACTTCGATTTTTGAAACGGCGGGGGGCAGGTTGCCCGTGCCGTTGAATTCGTCGCCGAGATAATAGGTATCGACTCTGCCGACGGAAAACCAGGCTCCGCTCCACATACATTCCTCAAAAGCCTCTTTTGTAAGCTCGGGCATAAGCATCATTGTGAAAGCCCAGTCGTTGTCGTCACCCTTGCGGTGCGAGTCGGAAAATGCAATGCCGGGCACGTTTCTGCCCTTGGGGATTGTGAGTTTGAGAATTTCATCCCAGATAACGGAATCGTAGCGCGTGCTGTTGACGTCAAACGCAACGCAGGATTTATAATTCAAAAAGATGTTTGCAAACTTGTTGGCATAAAACGGCTGGTGTGCACGCTCCTCATCCTCGGGCAGTCTGCCGACGTATTCGCCCGTGTGGTCAAGGAATGAAAAGCCGCCTTCTTCTTCGCAGTCACGAACGATTGTTTCATAATCGCCGTAAATGCCCGTTTTTGCACGTGCGCTCTGGCAGTTGAAGGTGTTGACGTGGCAGTCGTTAATCGGCGTTGCACCGTTTGCTTCGCAGGCATCGGTGATTTCAAGCATTCCGCCGAGGTCATACCCGAGCTTTGCGGCAAGCTCGTCACGTGCCGCACTTTCGTAGGTGCCGCTGATAATCTGTTCACGCTCTTCGCTTGTCAGTACAACGGGGTCACGCATACCCGTGTTGCCGAATTTGAAAATGCGGTAAATCGGCACGGTTTCGGGCACCTGATCCCACCTTACGCCCGGCACGGCGTGGTCGGAGATTGCAAGAATCTGATAGCCGAGGTCGTAGTGGCTTTTGATGCTTTCTTCAATCGACTGCACACCGTCGCTTGCGTCTGTGTGCGAGTGAAGGGATGCCTTGTACTGATTGATGGTGTCAAAGTCAATGCCGTCATAGGGGCTGGTGATAATGTAATTGAGCTCACTGTCCGCCTTTGTGTCGGCGGCGAATGCGGTGGAGCAGATGCCCACGCCCAGTGCAACGCAAAGCACGGCGGCAACGGATTTTTTAAAGAATTTTTTCACCTTTACCACTCCTTTTTATAACATTAACGAGGGGAAGAATTGGCTCAGCCAAATCACAACGTCATAAAGGAAATAATCGATTGCCGAGATTGAATCACGCAAAAGCAGATTGAGGTCAACAAATTCCATAAAAACACTCCTTTAATTTTATAACAGAATAATAACAAAATCATCCAAAAAAGTCAATTGAACGCAGGGCTTTTTATTGATTCTGCTGAAAAAACATCATGCTCGCCGTTGTTAAAATTAATCATATTTTGACGCCGAAGCTGTGAAATGGTTTGCGTTTCATCGGGCGTTATTGAGCATTATACATCAGTATTATCGCTTTTTCGCCTTCGGGAAGAGCAATTGTCAGCCCCTCGGTCATGAGTTCTTCTCCTGTCATGGTGTAAACGGTTTCGGGACGGTCAAAGTCATAAACGTTGTAGGTTTCCGATTTGACAAGACCGTTGAACTTAACGTTGTATTCTGTGTCTTTGACATTGATTCTTTTGTAGACAAGCACCGTGCCCTCAAGTGCATCGTTGGAGGAATACTGCATTGCAAGCATTTTATCCTTGTCAAAGCTGCCGAAATCGAGCGGATAGTATCTGCCCGCCATAAGGTCTCTCTGTTCGTGGTAGAAGCCGAAATCGGGAGATTGGTGGGAAAAGAAATCCATAAGCATCAGCGGCATAATGGCTGACCTTGAAGAGTATTCGTTCAGCATGTAGAGTGCAGAGCCCGAAATGGGAAGCCAGAAGGAAATACCGTAGGTTTGTGACTGAGTTGCCTCAAAAAGGTCGCTGTGGAAGGAGCAGTTGTAGTCACTGCGCCAGAAGGGGATACTGCGGTAAGTCATTTCAAGGTCAAGACGTTTTCCGCCCGAAGCACAGTTGTCAATAATCAGACCGTCGATGTTTTCGCAGAGGAAGTCGAGGAATCTGTAAAGATTTGTTACATAATGATTTTCGCAAATGCCTGTTCTGCCGCCATAGTATTCCCTGTCGGCGCTCTGCCAGTATTCAAGAGGTGCGAAATTGAAATCCTGTCTGTAAACGGTAACTCCGTTTTCCTTGAGCGAGTTAAGCAGATATTCGCAGTAAAATTCAAACGCTTCTTCGTTTGCAAGGTTCCACATTATGTTTTCGTCGCCGTTTATTAGCCATTGCTCATGCTCGGAACCTATGTTGTGAAACTGCGTGCCGGGGTAAACTCTTTCGGGTTCATACCAGAGAACGTGTCCCAGACCTTTTTCGGCGGCGTAGCCCGAAAGCTCAGAAATGCCGTTGTCATAACGTGAGGTGTCCACCGTCCAGTTACCGACACCGTCATACCAGCCATCGTTGTAGCTGTACCAGCCTGCATCCATCCAGAAACAGTCGGTCTGGCTGTAAACCGAGTCATCAAAGCTGTTGAGAATCTCAATAATCTCGTCGGAGGTTCTTGTTGACATGGGACCCGCAACTTCCATGACTGTGTAATGATTCTTCGTAACGCTTTCGGGATATACACTCTGTGTAATCCAATTTCTGAAAAGGTTGAATCCCTTGAGCGGATTGGTATTGTCATAGAAGCTGATCGAAACGAGCGGTGAACGGATTTCTTCGCCCGGCAGCAGATATGCTTCAAGATACTCCTGCTTTACCGTGACGGATGTTTCGTCCTTTGCCTGAGCCAGCGTTGCCGCCCACTGTCCCGTCCAGCCGATGCCGAGAATCATGCCGCATTTTTCGCCGTTAATGTTGAAATAAGGTAAATAAGTCTGTGTGGGCTTGCCTTCCGAGCCTGAAAATTTCTTTTCAATAAAGGACAAATTCTTTTTAATGAGTGAAAAATCGCAGGGGGCGGTGTCGCTGCCCATTGAATAGTAAAGGTCGGCGTTGCCCGTTGCAAAAGACGAATCAAGAGCATAGAAATCGCTGATGACGCCCGAATTTTCTGAACCTGTATTCTTGATGTAAACAGTCCATTGGCAGGTTGCGTTTTCTTCAAAAACGGTTGTTTCAACCGTCACCTCAAGACCTTTTTCAGTGTTTGTCAAAACCAGATAATCTGTCTGTCCGCCTGAATAAACCGAGCCGTACCCGGGCGATTGCACAGGGCTGATTTCCCATTCGTCAGGGTTGAATTCCTCACCGTCAACCTTGAAGGTGAAAGGATAACCGCCGTTTTTATCAAGCAGATTTGCGGAATACCACTGTGTGCAAAGGTTCTTTTCACTGTCGGTAATATTCATTTCTTCGGCAGTGATGCTGCCAAAGCGGATGCTCTTTTTATATTGAATTGCTTTGATGTTTTCCTCGTTAATCACACTCAGTCCTCCCGCGGAAACGGCAAAATAAATAACCGCAAGAATTGCGTTGACCGCCTTGTGCTTGCTTTTTGCGCGCAGGATGTAAGCGACAAATAAAAGCACGGCAGACAGGCCGAAGACAACTGTGAAGGTTTTAATGACAACTTTAATGTTGTCCGTACCGCTTGTGTTGATTCTGGCGTTGATGCCCCAGATGAGTCCGTACAGCAGGGCGTTACCCGCCAGAAACGCAATGAGTTTTATTATCCAACCGCTCTTTTTAAATACGCTCTGAATAAAAAGAAGGAAAAACCAGCCCAGAGCAATACCTGAAAGACCTGTGTAAAGATGAATGTCGGGCCCGCTTTCGGTGCCGTAAAAGATGTACCAGAGCGAGTAAGCTGCATAAACAAGCAGCCCGAGAAGCACCGTGGTGACGATGCTTTCAATGATGCTTTTGTTTTTGACTTTTTTCATAATTTCACCGCCAAATATTATGATGTTAACAATTATAACATTTCTGCGGTTTAATTACAATCGTACATACGGATTTTTGTGCGACAATCTGTTTGTTTAAATACTTGTTGTAATTTTTGCGCAAGAGTGATAAAATTAACTTTATGCAGGCGGCAGATGCGTTTAAATTGCATCACGCAAAGAAAAGAGATGAAACAGTGAAAAAACCGGGTGAATATGTTGAGCTTTTCCGCTCACTGGCAAAAGAGTGGAAATGGCTTGTGCGTTATGTTTCAAAATACCGTTTTCAGGTTATACTTTATGTTGTTGTCGGACTTGTCAGCACGGCAACGGGTCTTGGCGCAAGCGTTGCGTCAAAATATCTCATTGATGCCGTCGTTTCCCACAGCAGCGAAACAATAATAAAAAGTGCTGTTTTTGCCGTTGTTTTTTCGTTGACTCAGATTGCCGTGAGTGCGGTTATTTCAAGAATTGCGACGGTTGTCGGCACGAAAATCAGCAACGAAATACGGGCAAATATTTATGAGCACATTACCTGCTCAAAGTGGGAGGATGTCAGAAAATACCATTCGGGCGACCTGCTTAACCGAATTGAGGGTGACGTTAACTCGGTTTCGGGCAGTGTTATCAGCTACATTCCGAGCATTTTCACAAAGTCTGCGCAGTTTCTCGGTTGCCTGATTGTTGTGCTGTGCTATGACCCCACAATGGCAATTTTTGCTTTCCTGAGCGCGCCGTTTCTTGTCATTTCATCACGTCTTACAACAAAAATGGTGCGTAAATACAACAAAGAAAGCCGTGAAATGAACGGCAGAATTCTTTCTTTTTATTCCGAATCAATTGCAAATCTTCAGACAATCAAGGCTTTTGACGTAACAAAAAGCTACGTTGAGCGGCTGAAAGTCAACCTCAACCTTTACAGAAAAATCCGCCTTGACCACGATAAATTCACAATCCTGATGACACTTGCAATGTCGGTTGTCGGCCTTGCCGTTTCTTACCTCTGCTACGGCTGGGGCGTTTTCCGTCTGTGGCAGGGCGAAATTTCTTACGGCACAATGGTGCTTTTCCTTCAACTTTCGGGTCAGCTGACGTCTTCTTTTTCGGCGCTTGTGTCATTGTTACCGGGAGCAATCACAATTGCAACGGCGGCAGGCAGAATAATGGAAATCACGGATTTGCCGCCGGAAAGCTTCAAAGATGCTTCTTTGGCGGAAAAAATGCAGAAATCCGCAAACAAAAACGGCGTTGATATTGTCTGCCGCAATCTTACATACTCTTACCCCGACTCCGATACCCCCGTTGTCAGTGACGTTTCTTTTACCGTGGGTGCAGGTCAGACGGTTGCCTTCGTCGGCCCGTCGGGTGAGGGTAAAACAACACTTCTGCGCCTGATTCTCGGCCTTGCCGACCCCGATGCCGGTCAGCTTACAATGCGCACGGCAGACGGTGCGGAGATTACCGTTTCCGAAAGCACAAGACGGTTTTGTTCTTATGTGCCGCAGGAAAATGCAATTTTTTCGGGCTGTGTTGCGGATAATCTGCGTATTGTCCGTCCCGAGGCAACAGATGAGGAGCTTATCTGTGCGCTCAGGGTTGCCGACGCTTGGAGTTTTATCGAAAATCTTCCCGACGGAATTTACACCGAAATCAGCGAAAAGGGTGTCAATTTCTCAGAGGGTCAGATTCAACGCATTTCAATTGCAAGGGCGGTGCTCAAAGATGCTCCCGTTATGATTATGGACGAGTCAACGAGTGCGCTTGATGCAAAAACCGAGGAAACCGTGCTTTCCAATCTTGTCAGGGCATATCCGCAAAGGACAAGAATCATAACCACACACCGTGCGGCAGTGCTCCGGTACTGCACAAAGGTTTACACTCTCAGCGGCGACGGTTTTCTTGTTGAGGTAAACACGGAAAATCTGTCTGAGATACAGTCTGCGGCTGAATAATAATGTATTTCCTGCACACCATAAAAAACATAACACCGAAGGGGTGATGTGTTGAAAATCGTTACCGTAACCTTAAATCCCGCTTTTGATTCGCATTATTACCTTGAATCTTTTGAGGCACGAAAAGAAAACAGAGTTTATGCAACGCTTGTCGAAACGGGCGGCAAAGGGCTCAACACCTCGCGTGCACTGTGCAGTGCAGGCGTTGAAAATACCGCCGTGCTGCTCCTCGGCAAAGAAAACGGCAAAGAATTCCTTTCCGACCTTGGCGATATGGATGTAAGGGCAATTTTTGTTGACGGTGCAATCCGAAACAATATCACCCTGCACCCCGACAACGACAAAGAAACAAGGGTCAGCCTTGCAGGCTTTGCCGTGGGTGAAGACGTGCTTTACGAAATCGAAAATACTGTTATGCCCCTTGTCGGTGATGGCACGCTTTTGTCTTTTTCGGGCAGTCTGCCGCAGGGGATAAGCGCAAAAACGGTGCTTCCGTTGTTGCAACGTTTTAATGAAAAGGGTGCACGTCTTGTAATTGACAGCTCGTCTTTCAACCTTGACGACTTGGTGGCGGCAAAGGCGTGGCTGATAAAGCCCAATGAGCAGGAAATTGCCGTTTATCTTGGCGAAGAAATCGGCGACCCCGATTCCGCTCTGCGTGCGGCGCAGAAAATAAGGCAGTCGGGCATTTCAAACGTCATGATAACCCTCGGTGACAAGGGCAGTGCTTTTGCGGGCGAAAACCTTGACTGCACCGTCACCGTGCCGAAAATTAAAGTGTTTTCGACAATCGGCGCAGGTGACAGCGCAATTGCGGGCTTTCTTGCCGCAACAAAGGCGGGCAGACCGATTAAAGAAGCTGTAGCACTTGCAAATGCTTTCGGCAGTGCCGCCTGTCTTACTCAGGGTACGCAGCCACTCAGAAAGCAAGACGTCGACACACTGCTTTCGCAGATAAAATTGAATATAAAACAGTGATAACGGATTTCTTAAGATTTCGATGCGGAGTTTTAAGAAATCTTTTGTTTTTGTTAAGGATTTATACGTTGTTTTTTAAGGTTTCATAAGTTATAATACAGATAACAAGCCAAGGGCAAAACGAAAGGAAGTAAAAACAATGAAAAGCACAGTCAGAAAAATTTTGGCAATTCTTGCGGTTGCGTCGGTAATTTTCACCTGCGCCTGCGGAGCAAAAAACCAGCCTTCCGAAACACCCGAAACAGATGCACCGAATCAGACCCCCGTTGTTGCAGAGCTTACGGATGAGCTCAAAAAAGAATATCTCTCAATCATCAGGGATTACGAAGAGCGTTACGGTGTATACACCGAAGAATCCGAAATCCGCGATGATATCCCTGGCGGCATAGAGTCTTACAGAGGTGTGTATTTGTGTGAGCTTTTTGATTGGAACACTGACGGCGTGCCCGAGCTTATGGTTGGCTACACAAAGACGTATAACAGCAGTTACAATTTTGAATATCTTGCGGTTTACGGCATTGAAAACGGCGAGGTAAGACAGCTTGTTGCACAGAGATTTAACCACGAACATCTGTCACTTGACGGCACGCAGTCCTTTAAACTTGCAAAAGGTACTGACGGCCTTGTCAGACTTGTGCTTGCCAACGATGAGGCTGAGGAGTGGTATAACAGCGGCGTGGACTACGTTTCCTATTCCGATGGTGAAATCAGCAGGGTTGCGCTCAATGCCTACGGTTTTGACCCCGACAGAGAAACGACGGCAGAGGACGATTATTTCGAAAGATACACAATCGACGGCAGAAACGTTTCATTTGAAGAGTTTGATGCAAAAGAAAAAGAATTCGGCGAAATCTTTAATATCATGGTTTATGAGCATGTGGATTACGCTGCTCTCGTCAGCTTCCTTTCGGGTGAGACGGAAAACTATACAAATGAATTTTTCTCAAGCTCAGATTCTGACTTTGAAAAACGCCCCGACTGGATTAACGAAACTGATTTCGGATACAAAACCACATTCTGATAAAACCTTTCCCGTTTTACATCTTTGTACATAAAAAATCCGCAATGCTGTTACGCATTGCGGATTTTGCTTATTTTATAACGGTGAATTTACTTTCGTCACGGGGTTTGAATTCGGGGGACTCGTCGGGATAACCAATGCCGACACCGATTACAAAAGGCCAGCCCTCGGGGATATCAAGCTCTTTACGCCAGGCATCGCCCTTGTCACTTGTGAAAAGGGCGCCCACGCTTGCGATGATGCAGGTGCCCAGTCCCAATGATTTTGCGGCAATGCAGATGTTTTCCGCCATCAGACCGCCTTCCATTGCGCTGTTTGTTTCGGCAAAAATAAAAGCAAAGGTGGGGGCGTTGTGGTAAAAGGGATTTGTTTCCCAACGGGTGTGCACTGGCGTATCCCAGCCGACGTGATTTTTGTAGTCAATGTGCATTCTGTGCAACATTTCCCTGTTTTGAACAAAGCGCACGTGGCAGGGCTGACCGTTTCTTCCGCTGGGTGCTTTGATTGCAACTGCGATTATTGTGTCAAGCTCATCCTGCGTGATTTGTTCGGGCTTGTATTCGCGGATTGTCTGCCTTGTAAGGATTGCGTCAATTGTTTCATTTTTGATAATACTCATTTTATCACCCCAGAATGTCGATTCTATCTGTTATTGAGTCAAGCACGCTTTTGTCAATGTCTGCCGTATAGCCTGAAATTTCCGCATCAAAGCTCTGCCTCAGGTTTTCGTAATAAAGGTCTTCAAGGCAGCTGTTGCGGTAGTTTACGTAATATTCGGATTCAAGTGCTTTCAGGTCCTCTTTGTAAATGAGGAAAATCGTGTCGTCATATTCGATTATGTCGCATTTGCCCGTTTCGATTGCGGCGGCAGCGGCAAAGAATCCGTCGGGATAGCCCGTGTCCGTGCTTTTGAGCAGAGTGGCAGCGGCGGCATTGAGAGAAACCGATTCGGCAACGGCATCAAGCTTTGCGCCGTTGTTGATTTGGTTTTTCATATTCTCAAAGCTTGCAATCAGCTCTGCACGCTGTGCGTCGTTCATTGCAATCTCTGCGCCCGTAAGGTCGGTTGCGGTGAAATAACCGCAGATTGCACGGTAAAGCACGTAGTTTGAATAGAAATAATCCTGCAATTCCTTTTCGCCCTCTTCACTGTCGGTGCCCTTGTCGAAAAGGTAAGAGAAAAGCTTGTCTTCGTAAGCATTTGCAGTCTGGATTTTTGTCAGCGTTACCCTTGAAACACCGATTTTGTCGTAATGGTTGCCGTATCTTATCCAAAGATTGTTGACGGTTTGCGCAACCTCGGTTTTTTCGGCAGGGGTCAACGTAAGCTCATATTTGGTGAAAAGTGTGTTTGCCGCAATGTATTTTTTGCACTGGTACGTTGCCGCATCAGTGCACTCTTTCTCAGACGGAGTTTCGGTTAAGCCGTAATTCTGAGGGGCGGCAACAATGCGGTCGAGGTAGTAAGTAAAAATTTCATCGCTTACCTCGGCACCCGAAATTGTCATAACTGTTTTCGGCTTCCGGCTGCATCCGCCGAAAATGCCGATAAGAATACAAATTATAAAAACAACCGCTGTAAAACGGTGCAAAAAGTTTTTCACAGTCAGTCTCCTTCCGTTTTATTCTTTAATATCATACAATTTTTATGCCGCTAATTCAAGTCAAACGTAAAAAAAGTAAAAAAAATTAAAAAATACCCTTTATTCCTTGCCGAAAATATAGTATAATAGCGGTGTATCACAGCATTTTTGAAAGGAAAGGTTTATACAATGGAAAAAGTAAAACTTATGATCAGCGGCTCGGTTTATTCCGTTTCAACCGATGACGATGTGGATTATGTTGCTGCCCTCGGTGAAGAGCTTGACAAACGCATTTCTTCCATTATGGCAGAAAACCCCCGTGCTTCCGTCACTCAGGCGGCAATCCTGACCGCTCTCGAATATGCGGATGCTTCCAAGAAAAGCGAAAGCACTGCCGAAAATCTTCGTGCACAGATCCAGGGTTATCTTGAAGATGCCGCAAGGGCAAGAACAGATGCCGAAATTTCCAGACGTGAGGCTGAAAGACTTGCAAAAGAGCTTTCCGCACTCAGAGCCGCAAAATAATAATGATTACAAAGAAAACAGAAATTCTTGCACCGGTCGGCAGCATGCAAATGCTGGCGGCCGCTGTGCGTTGCGGAGCAAATGCGGTTTACCTTGGCGGTAAAGAGCTCAATGCACGCCGTAATGCCGCTAACTTCACCGCCGACGAGTTGCAATCGGCGGTCAATTACTGTCACGCACGCGGTGTCAACGTTTACATGACACTCAACACCCTTGTCGGTGACGGCGAAATGCAGACGGCTGTTTCCGCCGTGGAGCGTGCCTGCCGTCTTGGTGTGGATGCGCTTATCGTGCAGGATATCGGTCTTGCCGACGTTGTGCGCCGTGTTGCGCCCGATATGCTGCTGCATGCCTCAACACAGATGTCGGTGCAGAGTGCCGACGGAGTGAAAATGCTTTCGGAAATGGGATTTTCACGTGTCGTTCTGCCCCGTGAGCTGACGAGGGAGGAGATTGCCGACATTGCAGCAAACACCGATATGGAGCTTGAAGTTTTCGTTCACGGTGCGCTTTGTATGTGCGTTTCGGGTCAGTGTCTGATGAGTGCGGTGCTCGGCGGAAGAAGCGGCAACAGAGGTCTGTGTGCCCAACCGTGCCGTCTGCCTTTCGGTGTCAACGGCGGTAAAGGAAATGTGCTGAGCCTCAGGGATTTGTCAATGATTCAGAATCTTGGCGAGCTCGCCGACCTCGGCGTTATGTCGTTTAAAATCGAGGGCAGAATGAAACGTCCCGAGTACGTTGCCGCCGCCGTAACCGCCTGCCGACATAGCCTTTGCGGCGAATATGACACAAAAACGGAAAACGACCTGCGCCGTGTTTTTTCACGCTCGGGTTTTACAAACGGTTATTATGAAAACAAGAAAGGTGCCGCAATGTTCGGTGTGCGCACCAAAGAGGATGTTGTCGGGTCGGCTGATGTGCTCAAAGACCTTGCCCGTCTTTATGATAATGAAAATCCGCTTATTCCCGTCACAATGGAGCTTTCGGTTTCGTCCGATTCGCCGCTGTCGCTGACTGTCAGCGCACAGGGTAAAACCGTAACGGTTTCGGGCGACTGTGTGCCTGTTGCCGCACAGAATAAAGCACTTGATGAGGGAGAATTGAAATCCCGTCTGTCAAAGTGCGGCGGAACACAGTTTTTTGCCGAAAAGGTCGCAGTCAATCTTCAACCGGAACTTTATGCGCCCGTTTCCGCTTTCAACGAGCTTCGCAGAAATGCACTGCAAATGCTCGAAAAAGAGATTTCCCGAAGAAAAACCGTTCACTTCAAAACGGAAAAAATCAGTATTCAGAAATACACTGCTGCCGCTTCACCTGCGCTTCACGTGCGTGTGAAAAGCGCCTCGCAGCTTGAAAAGTTGCCCTCGGGCGTTTCACGTGTTATTGTGCCGCTTGACACGGCAGGGGAGACGGTTAAAAAGCTTGTTGCCGACGGCACGGAGGTTGCCGCCGAAATTCCGCGTGCAGTGTTTTCAAATGCCGTAAAGTATGCACGCAGGCTTGCCGAGCTGAAAGAAAGCGGAGTTACCCTTGCTTATGCAGGCACGCTTGACGGAGTTGAAATTGCACGCAAGGCGGATTTGCCCTGCGTCGCAGGCTTCGGTATGAATATCTTCAACACACCGAGTCTTTCACAGCTTGAAAAACTCGGCGTTGCAGAGACGGTGCTGTCGTGCGAAATGACTCTGCGTCAGATTGGTGACCTTGGCGGCTCAATAAAGCGCTCTGTGCTTGTCTACGGGCATCTTCCGCTGATGCTTACACGCAATTGTCCCGTTTCAACAAAGCTCACCTGCGCCGAATGTAAGGGCAACAGCGTTATCACCGACAGAATGGGTATCGACTTCCCCGTTGTTTGCGCAAACGGTTGCAGTGAGGTGCTTAATTCACGCCCCGTGTGGCTTGCAGATAAGCTCGGAGCCGTCAGCGGTGCAGATGCATTTTTGCTTTATTTCACCAACGAAACCGCACAGGCTGTTGCCGACACGGTGACAGCTTACAAAAACAAAGAAAAACCCTCGGGCGAATTCACCAGAGGACTTTACACAAAAGGCGTTGAATAAAATTAAAGGCTTGCACGGTTGCCGTGCAAGCCTTTTTGTTATTGCGCAAATTTCTGATTATGCCTTTTTCTTTGTGATGACTTTGATAAGAACAAGAACGCCGACCATTGCCGCAATTGCTACGGGCAGTGCGATGAAGGCGTTGGGTACAAAGCCGGCAAGAATGTAGGCGAAGAACGAAACACCTGCCACGGTCAGTGCGTAAGGCATCTGAGTTGAAACGTGGTTGATGTGGTCACACTGTGCGCCTGAGGATGACATGATTGTTGTGTCAGAAATGGGTGAGCAGTGGTCACCGCAGACAGCACCTGCAAGGCAGGCAGAAACGGCAACGAGTGTGAGGTTGGTGATTTCGCCGGGGAATACGCCGAGAACGATGGGGATAAGAATGCCGAAGGTGCCCCAGGATGTGCCTGTTGAGAAAGCGATGAAGCAGGCAATCAGGAAGATGATTGCGGGCAGGAACTTGCTGGCGGTTGCGTTGTCACCGACAATGGATGCAACAAATTCGCTGGCGCCGAGGCTGGAACGGCAGAATGTGCTGAGAGTCCAAGCAAAAATAAGGATGAGGATTGCGGAAATCATCTGCTTGAAGCCCTTGGGGATGCTTTCTGCAAAATCCTTGAACTTGATGACTCTGCGGGGGATATAAAGCAGGAATGTGAAGATAAGAGCGATAAATGAACCGTAAACAAGACCCGTTGACGCATCGGAGTTAGAGAATGCGGATGCAACGTTCATGTAGTTTGCGGCGTCGGTTGCATCAAAGAAATTACCTGTGTAAAGCATGAATGCAACGCAGGAAATGATGAGCACGATAACGGGAAGAATAAGGTCGATAACCTTGCCCTTGGAAGAGATTTCTTCCTCTTCGCCCTTTTCGTAAACGACGTCTTTCACTGAATAAAGGTCACCTTTTGCGGCGTTGATTTCGTGCTTTTTCATCGGGCCGAAATCAAATTTGAGCAGGGTGATTGTAATCATCATTACGATGGTGAGCAGAGCGTAGAAGTTGAAGGGGATTGTCTTGATGAAAAGAGAAATGCCTTCGCCTTCGGGAGCATAAGAGGAAACGGCGGCTGCCCAGCTTGAAATGGGGGCAATGATGCAGATGGGGGCTGCCGTTGCATCAATTATGTATGCAAGCTTTGCTCTTGAAATTTTTGCCTTGTCAGTTGCGGGGCGCATAACGCTGCCGACTGTGAGGCAGTTGAAATAGTCATCAATGAAAATAAGTGAGCCGAGAAGAATGGTGGCAAGGGTGATGCCTGCTTTGGACTTGATTTTCTTTGAAACCCACTGTCCGTAAGCTGCGGAGCCGCCTGCCTTGTTCATCAGGCAAACCATAATTCCGAGAATGACAAGGAAAATGAGAATACCAAGATTCCAACCGTCGGAAATACAGCCCATCATAACGCTGAAAATTTCCTTGAATGCATCGAATACGCGGAACTCACAGTACAGCAGAGCACCTGCGATAATGCCGATAAAGAGTGAGGAATAAACCTCTTTGGTGATAAGTGCAAGGATAATTGCGATTACCGGGGGAACGAGTGACCAGAATGTACCGAAAAATTTTGTACCTGCTTCTTCGGTTTCTTCTTCGGTGGCTTCTTCTTCCGCAACTTCTTCTGTTGCACCGACGGTCAGAACAAATTCTTCTTCGGTGTCAGTTGCGGCGGCGTCTGCCTTGGCTTCTTCATCCGTTGCCATCAGAAGCTCGTTTTCTTCGATGACTTCGGTTGCCTCGGAAACCGAAGCAGCTTCGGTAGCGGCGGTTTCTGCATAAGCTGTTGCAACAAGGAATGATGCAAGCATTGCAAAGACCATCAGCACCGACAGCCACTTTCTTTTACGAGTAAGTGTCATTGATTTTAACCCTCCTGTTTTTTTGCGGCTGTTTGCCGCTTATATGTCCACATCTTCAAAATCCACAACCTTGTTATGCTTTGCGGATTCAAAAATAGCAAACACAAGTTTTAAAAGTCTGCGCTGCTGCGCGTGGGTAACGATAATATCCTGTTTACCTGCAAGGTAAGCGAAAACATTTGCATAATATTCGCACCAGTCCGATTCAATTGCGGGCAGGGGATATTTCTTTATGGTGTCGTCTGTTCGGGGTGCCATTGTCTTGGTAAGCCCCGCACCTGCCTGCACGGGCACGGCATCTCTGTTTTCCCAGTCGGATACCATAACGATTTCGCCGTTGCAGTCCCAGTCGTTGATAACGGCAGAGCCGTTTTCGCCCAGAACGTACCAACGGGGCAGGGAAATGAAGTTGCTTGTCGTAACCTCAACGTAGTATGAAAGACCGTCGTCAAAAATCAGCGTTGTTCTGAATCCGTCGTCACACTTTTCGTTTGTGACGTTTGTAAGCTCGGCATAAACAGAAACAAGCTTTCTGGGCAGGGTCATCATAAGTGCCTGGTCAAGCAGATGAATACCCCAGTCGTAAACCATTCCGCCGCCGTGCTCGGGCTGATTGCGCCAGTCACCGGGGATTCCGCGTGAGCCCTGAACTCTTGACTCAATTCTGAAAACCTTGCCCATTGTGTTTTTGTCAAAAATATCCTTTGTGACAAGGTAGTCGGTGTCCCAACGTCTGTTCTGATGAACTGTGAAAAGTTTGCCGTATTTCTTTGCGGCCGCCACCATTTCGTCAAAGTCCGCCATACTTATTGTTACTGGTTTTTCGGAAATAACGTTTTTGCCGTGGGCAAGCGCGTCGATAACAATTTCCTTGTGAACGTCGTTGGGTGTTGCCACGGTGACAAGGTCAACGGTGTCATCGCTGAGCAGCTCTTCTCGTGAAGCGTAGGTGTTGAAGCCGCGCTCTGTCGCCACTGCGAGTCTTTCGGGGTTGATGTCGTAAACACCCGCAACCTCGGCAATGTCGGGAAAATTATCCCTCACCTTGTTTGCATGCCACGAACCCATTCCGCCGTAGCCGATGACGGCAAATCTGAATTTTCCGTTAATCATAATTGAAAGCGCCTCTTTTCAAAAGGAAAAAATTTAATCATACCCACCACATTTCAGCGGGATTCTGTGTGATGAGAACGTCTTTGAGGAAAGCAACTGCCTTTGAAAGACCTTCGTCCTGGCTCATGAGAGAATCTTCGTGCTCAATGCTGATTGCGTAATCATAGCCGACAAGGCGGAGATTTGAGATAATATCCTTCCAGTAGCTGTAATCGTTGCCGTAGCCGACAGAGCGGAAGATCCAGGAACGGTTGATTTCGTCGGAGTAAGGTTTGACGTCAAGAACGCCGTTTATCGCGGTGTTGTATTTGTCAATTTTTGTGTCCTTTGCGTGGAAGTGGAAAATTGCGTCACCAAGCTTGCGGATGCAGGCAACGGGATCCATACCCTGCCAGATAAGGTGGCTGGGGTCAAAGTTTGCACCGATTTCGGGGCCGACCGCCTCGCGGAGTTTCAGCAGTGAATCCGTGTTGTAAACGCAGAAGCCGGGGTGAAGCTCAAGGGCAATCTTGTTAACGCCGTGAGCCTTGGCAAAAGCAACGAGGTCTTTCCAGTAGGGGATGAGGACTTCGTTCCACTGCCAGTCAAGAATTTCGCCGAAATCGTTGGGCCACGGGCAGGTTACCCAGTTGGGATATTTTGCGCCTTCCCAGTCGCCGGGACAGCCTGAAAAGGTGTTGATCTGATGCAGACCGAGCTTTTCGGCAAGAAGGATTGCGTTTCTGATGTTCTTGTCATAGTCGGCGGCAATTTCCTTGTTGGGGTGCACGGGGTTGCCGTGACATGAAAGAGCACTTATCTGAACGTCATATTTTTTGAGCAGAGCCTTGAATTCCTCAAGCTTTGCATCGTCGGCAAGGAGTTCTTCAGCATTTGCGTGTGCGTTGCCGGGATAGCCGCCGCAGCCGATTTCAACCATTTCAATGCCGAGTGACTTGAAATATTTGAGTGCTTCCTCAAGGGGAAGGTTAGATAAAAGTGTTGTGAATACGCCTAATTTCATTGTCGTGAGTCCTTTCAATTAAATCAGTGTTTTAAGGTATCTGATGCTTCTGCCGATGTCCTCAAGACCTGTGGGTACGGGGTCATCGTTTTCAACAATCAGCCACTCAATGCCGATTTCTTTTGCAGCCTTGACAACGGCGGGAATGTCACAGTTGCCCTCGCCAAGAGCCTTGGGCTTGCCGTCGATGCCGTCTTTTACGTGCAGGTGGCAGATTCTGTCTTTCTTCTCGGTGATGAGCTTGTAGTTGTCCATACCTGCGTGGAAGCTCCAGTATGTATCAATTTCAAGGTGGCACTGCTCGCCGATAACGTCAATGGGAAGAAGCTTGTTGCGCAGAGGTTTGAATTCCTCACAGTGGTTGTGATAGTAAACCTTCATGCCGAGCTTTTCAGCCTCTTTGTCGGCGTTGCCGAGAATTCTTGCAGTGCGCTTGCACATAACCATTGTGCTGTGGGGTGCGCCACCGACACCGATTGCCTTTGCACCGAGTGTCTGCTGGAATTTAAGTGTTTCGGCAAGCTTTTTCTTGCCGTTGAAATCTTCAAGACCGATGTGACCGCCGACTGCAACAAGGCCGACCTCGTCAAGCTTGTTTTTAATCGTCTGAGCGTCAACACCGAAATAACCGGCAAATTCAACGCCGTCATAACCGAGCTTTTTGATTTCCTCAAGCACCTTGAGCAAATCGTCGCCGTTTTTGATATGGTCTCTGACAGAGTAAACCTGAACAGCAATTTTCATATTTTTTCTCCTTATTTGTCAAGCTTGAAAATGAATTGTCTGATATATTCGGCGGTGAATTTCACGCCCCAGTCGCCAAGCTCGCCGCGCCACGTGTGAGAGTGCGGCTCAATGCTGAGTGTGCCGTCGTAACCGTGAAGGTAAAGCATGCCGAAAAATGCGCCCCAGTTTGTCACGTCAAGACCTGCGGGCGGGTCGTCGTGAGTTTCGCCGTTGACCCTGAGTGTGCCCTTGATGTGAACGTGACCGAAGCGGTCGCCCCAGCGTGCAGCTTCTTCAAGATAGTCGCCGCCGCGGTTCATGCAATGGGAAACGTCGTATTTGATGCCAAGGTCAGGCAACTGACCGAGGATGATTTTCCACTGCTCGGGGCTGCAAACAAAGTTTGACCAATCGCAGTTGTAAACGCAGATTTTAACGCCCTTTTGTTTGCCTCTTTCAATGAGAATTGAGAAATACTCAATTGCTTTCTGATAATTCTCGTTGAGTGTAAGCTTGTCGCAGTAGTTGATGCCCGTGTTGAACACGCCGCAACCAAGCTCTGCGGCACAGTCGATGAGGGTGAGGTTTGCCTCAACTTCTTCTTTGATAAGCTCGCCGTTTTCGTCAAGCTTGTCAGTGCCCCAGCGACCAATTGAGCCGATGGCGATGCCGTATTTTTCACATCTGGCTTTGAGGTTATCCAAATCGTTCACGAAATCGGCAACGTCCCTGCCGACATTATAAGTAATTTCAAGGAATGAGAGACCGAGAGACTGCGCCTGCTGAAAGCCGCGGTCGTCGGTATCGACAATAAGTCCCAATCTCATGGTAAATCCTCCGATTAAAATAATCAGTCGTTGTTGATGTAAACGGGCTTGCCTGTGTTGGCAGATTCGTAGATTGCTTCAAGAATCTGTGTTACAACCATTGCCTGCTCGGGCTTTGTGCGAACGGGTGTGTCGTTGATGACAGCGTCGTAGAAAGCTCTTGCCTCAAGCTCGGAGGGATCGTTTGATGCGCCTTCGTAGAAAGCAACGCCGCCCTTTGAGAAATCGGGAGTTTCGATAACCTGTCTGCCGTTCTTTACGTAGTTGAGGCGAAGGTCGTCGTGCATATCGGCGCCGCCCTTGTCACCTGCAAGAAGTGTGGAAGCTTCTTCAGGGTCGGCAATGTTGAGAGCCCAACTGGATTCAACGCTGACTGTTGCACCGTTTTCCATGACGACAAAGCCGAAAGCGGAATCCTCAACGGTGTATTTTTCGGGATCCCAGTCGCCCCATGCGTTTGCGGCGTTCTTCTGGTCACCGAGCTTCTTGTATTTTGTGCCTACAACCATCTTGGGCTTGTAGTTGTCCATCATCCACAGTGTGAGGTCAAGTGCGTGTGTGCCGATATCGATGAGGGGACCGCCGCCCTGCTCGTATTCGTTAAGAAATACGCCCCAGGTGGGAACGGCTCTGCGGCGAAGAGCAATTGCTCTTGCGTAGTAGATTTCACCGAGGTCGCCGTTTTCACAGCACTCTTTGAGGTAGAGGGAATCGCCTCTCCAACGTGACTGGTAGCCGATTGTGAGCTTTTTGCCCGTTCTTACGGAAGCCTCATACATAGCCTTTGCTTCCGCGTAGGTCTTTGCCATGGGCTTTTCGCACATAACGTGTTTGCCTGCTTCGAGAGAATCAATTGTAATGAAGCTGTGTGAGCGGTTGGGTGTGCAGACGTGCACGGTGTCAATGCTCTTGTCAGCGAGTAATTCTTTGTAATCGGTGTAAACCTTTGCGTCAGGGGTGCCGAATTTTTTGGCAGCCGCTTCGGCTTTTTCTTCGATAATGTCACAGAAAGCGACCATTTCGATTTCCTTGATTTTTGCGAGTGAGGGCATGTGCTTTCCGTTGGCGATGCCGCCGCAACCGATAATACCTACTTTGATTTTCTTTTCCATTGAAAAAGACCTCCGTTTTAAAATTGGTACTTTGCAGGGTTTACCTGAATATGCAAGTTTTATTATACAAGAAAGAATCTTGTTTTCAATAAAATTGAATAAAAAAGCTGTTTTGGAGACGTAAAAATTAGCAAAGAATTTTTGGGCATTTTGCCCAAAATACACCTTTACAATAAAATTTTATATGTGATATTGCATTTAAAACGATTATGGTTTATACTGTTTACTTGTTGTTTTCCAAGGAGGTATTTACAAAATGGAAAGAATCACAAGCTTTGAAATTGACCATGATTTGCTTGACCCGGGCATCTACGTTTCCCGTGTCGACGGCGACGTCACAACCTATGACCTGCGCACCAGAAAGCCCAACTGCGGTGAGTATATGGACACTGTGACAGCCCACTCGGTTGAGCACATGTTTGCAACTCTCGTACGTAATTCCGAGATAAAAAATGACGTCATTTACTTCGGCCCGATGGGTTGCAGAACAGGCTTCTATCTGCTTGTAAGAAATGCTGAAAATTCCCAAGTTCTGGAAATTACAAAGCGTATTCTCGCACAGATTATCGCACACGAGGGCGAGGTCTTCGGCGCATCCAGAAAAGAGTGCGGCAACTATCTTGACCTTGACCTTGAAAGTGCAAAAAACGAGTGCCGCGTATACCTTGAAGTATTACAGAATCCGCAGGATTTCAAATATAAGTCATAATTCGGAGGTGACGGAAAATGATTGGAATTATCGGCGCAATGAGCATTGAAGTTGACGCGATAAAAGAACTGATGACCGACAAAACAGAGCAGATTTTCAGCGGAATAACCTACGTCTGCGGCAAGCTTTCGGGCAAAGAAATCGTTGTCGCAAAGTGCGGCATCGGCAAGGTTTCCGCCGCCGTCTGCACACAGACGATGATACTTGAATATTCACCCACGCTGATTGTAAACACGGGTGTCGGCGGAAGTCTTAGTACTGAGCTTGCAATCGGTGATATTGCCGTGGCAAATGCCGTTGTTCAGCACGATATGGATACCTCTGCGCTCGGTGATCCCGTCGGCTATATTTCGGGACTCAATGTTGTTGAAATTCCCTGTGACACCGACACCGTGAATACCGCACTCGGTTGCATTGAATCGCTCGGCACCGTCAAGGGCGTTGCGGGCACAATCGCATCGGGCGATCAGTTTATTGCGGATAAAGCAAAGAAAGACGCCATTGTCAAAAATTTCGGCGCAATTGTGTGCGAAATGGAAGGGGCAAGCATCGGTCACGTCTGTTATATGAACGGCGTTAAGTTTGCCGTTGTCAGGGCAGTCAGCGACTGTGCCGACGGCAGCTCACACATGGATTATGCAAAGTTCCTGCCCGTTGCCGCAGCCAATGCAACCGAAATTATCAGACGTATGGTTGAAATTGCATAAAAATATGTTGAATATACGGCATTGTATTGACAACCTTGCCGATATTTGTTATACTGTCTTTTAACAATGTAGGGTAAAATATTTTTTCCTAAATCATTTAAGGAGGAATTACAAATGATTGATCAAAAAACCCTTGCGTACATCAATCTTTACGCAATCCTGGGTACGTTGGAAAATCTTTGTGAGCTCGTTCCCGAGGCAAGCGAACTGGCACAGACCAAAAAGCCCCTGTCAATCGGTTTCGACGTCAAAGGCGGCCCCAGCGCTACCATCACATTCAAAAACGGCAAGTGCCGTATGGAGCAGGGTTGCAACAAGTGCAATGTCAAGCTTCCTTTCAGCTCTTGTGAAAAGTTCAACGGCCTTATCGACGGCACGGTGACACCCATCCCTTCAAAGGGCTTCGCTCACATCGGTTTCCTGTTGAAGAAATTCACACCGCTCACAGATATTCTCAACGAATATCTCAGAGCAAGCGAAGAAGACCTTGCGGATGAGGCATTCTTCAACACCAGCACAACCCTTATGTTAAACCTTATCACCGTTGCAATTGCCCAGATCGGCAATAATGACCCCATCGGTAAGGCTTCTGCAAAACATATGGTTGACGGCGAAATCAGCTTCGGCATCAAGGGCGGCATTTCCACAACTGTCAGGGTTAAGAATCATCGCCTCCTCGGCATCAAATGCCCCAGCGAAGCTCCCAGGGCTTCAATGTCTTTCGAGTCAATCAAGCTTGCCCGTGACCTGTTTGACGGCAAGGTAAACGCCGTTGCCTGCATCGGCACAGGTGAAATCGAAATGAAGGGCATGATTTCAATGCTCGACAATCTTAACAGAATTCTTGACAGAGTTGCTGTCTATTTAGCATAAGGAGGTGCGGTAAATGAGCTTTCCGATTAATTCTTACGAAAAAAGTACAGAACTGTTTAAAAGAGCAACCAAGGTAATTCCCTCCGGCCTTTACGGCCATCAGGGCCCCGCTGAGGGTTGCTGTATTCCCGTTTCCGCATTCCCGCTTTTCAGTAAAGAGGCAAAAGGCTCCTATTTCTGGGATGTTGACGGAAACAGATTCATCGACTATATGTGCGGCTACGGCCCCAACGTTCTCGGCTACTGCGACCCCGACGTTGACGCAGCTGCACTTGAACAGCTTAAACTTGAAAACTGTGTCACCACACCCTCAACAAAGATTATTGAGTTTGCTGAGTGCCTTGTTGACACCGTTGCAAGTGCGGACTGGGCTTTCTTTGCAAAAAACGGCGGCGACACAACAACCGCCGCAATCATGACCGCAAGAGCCGCAACAAACCGCAAAAAGATTATTTTTGTTAATGGCTTCTATCACGGCGTTGCTCCGTGGTGCCAGAAGGTTGACTATCCCGGTGTTATTGAAGAAGACGTTTCCAACAACCTCTATGTTGACTGGAACGATTTTGAACAGCTTGAAAAAGTTGTTGCGGAAAATGACGGCGAAATCGCCGCTTTCATTTCCACACCCTATATGCACGGTAACTTTGTTGACAACGTTCTTCCTGCTGAGGGTTACTGGCAGAAAGTCCGTAAGCTTTGCACCGACAAAGGTATTGTTCTCATCGTTGACGACGTCCGTGCAGGTTTCAGACTTGATATCGCAGGCTCTGACCATTATTACGGCTTTGAAGCTGACCTTATCTGCTTCTGTAAAGCGCTTGCAAACGGCTGGAACGTTTCCGCCCTTTGCGGTAAGGATTGGTTAAAGAGCTCAATCAGCGGTCTTACCTACACAGGCAGCTACTGGATGAGCGCCGTTCCTTTTGCCGCAGGTATCGCCTGTATCAACAAGCTTAAAGCTCTCGACGCTCCCAAGATGTTCCGTGAAAAGGGTATTGCCCTCACCGACGGACTCAAGGCTGCCGCCGCAAACAACGGCTTCCATCTCAGCGTTTCGGGTGAACCCGCACTCTTCTACCTTATGCTTAAAGACGACGATTCTCTCATGCTCCATCAGGAATGGATTGCAGAGTGCGTCAAGAGAGGCATTTTCCTTACAAACCACCACAACCACTTCATCAACGCATCACTTTCCGATGAAGACATCAAGTTCACAATTGACGTTGCCGAAGAAGCTTTCAACGTTCTTCGCAAAAATCATCCCGAACTCAGATAAATTTTTTTACACGGTACTTTTCCGGTGTGTTACCGGCTAAAAATGTAAGTCATATTTACAAAGGAGGAAATCAGTATGCCATTAACAAAGCAGGAATGGCTGGCTCTCGAAAAGAAAGCCCATGAGCTTCGTAACCTTTGCCTTGATACAACCTATTGGGCAGGCAGTGCTCACATCGGCGGCGGCACAAGCGTTATGGACATTATGACCATTCTCTACCACAAGTATATGAAAATCGACGTTTCCAATCCCAATTGGGAAGACAGAGACCGTTTCATTCTCAGTAAGGGTCACGCAGGCGTAGCTCTTGCAGCACTTCTCTGCGACCTCGGTTTCAATGACCCCGAGCAGCTCAAAACCTTCAACCTTTCAAACTCCAAGATGGGTATCCACCTTGACTCCAACAAGGTTGTCGGCGTTGACGCTTCCACAGGTTCACTCGGCCACGGCCTTCCCATTGCGGTCGGCACAGGTCTTGCCGCAAAAGTTCTCGGCAAAGATTACAAAACATACTGCGTTCTCGGCGACGGCGAATGCGACGAAGGCTCAAACTGGGAGGCTGCAATGTCAGCCGCTCACTTCAAAGCTGACAACGTCATCACTTTCGTTGACAGAAACAAGTGCATGATCGACGGCAGAACAGAAGACGTTATGAACCTTGAACCTTTCGCAGATAAGTGGAAGGCTTTCGGCTTCATCGTCAAAGAGGTTGACGGTCATAACTTCAAAGAGCTTGCAGAGGCAATTGACTTTGCACTTGAAAACAAGGGCGCTCCCGTTATGATTATTGCCAACACAATCAAGGGCGCAGGCATCGACTTCATGGAAGACGATTACAAGTGGCACTACGGCGCAATTGATGATGAAAAGTACAAGAAGGCAAAAGCAAGCCTTGAAACTTATTACAAAGCCCGTGTGGCTCGTGTCGAAAAGGAGGGTTAATCAATGGCAGGCGGAATGACCTATACAGCAACTGATTCTACGGCCTTCTCAACGGCTGAGTATTACGGCAGAGCTCTTTGCGAGCTTGGCGAAGCACATCCCGAGGTCGTTGCTCTCACAGCTGACCTTGCAAAATCAACAAAAATCGGTATGTTCGGTGAAAAGTTCCCCGACAGATTCTTTAATGTAGGTATCGCAGAGCAGAATATGTTCGGTGTTGCCGCAGGTATGGCAAAGGCAGGCCTTGTTCCCTTCCTTTCCACCTTCTCGGTTTTCGCTTCTCTCAGAAGTGCTGACCAGCTTCACACAGACATCTGCTACCAGAACATCAACGCCAAGGTTATTGCTACCCATTCAGGTACATCCTTCGGTCAGGCTGGCTCAACCCACCACGCAATCTGCGACATGGCTGTTGCCCGCTCAATCCCCAACCTTACCGTTATCTGCCCCGCAGACGGTCTTGAAACCTATAATGCAGTTTATGCTGCTTATGAAAATAAGGGCCCGTACTACATCAGAATCAACCGTGGTTTTGACCGCGTTCTTTATCAGAGCTCAGATTACGGCTTTGAGGTAGGCAAGGCTGTCACAATCAACGAGGGTACAGATCTCACAATCATCGCTTGCGGTTCCTGTGTGTTCCAGGCACTTCAGGCTGCAAAATTCCTTGAGAATGCAGACGGTCTCAAAATCCGCGTTCTCAATATGCACACAATCAAGCCCATCGACAAAGAAGCCATCATAAAGGCTGTTATGGATACCCGCCGCATCATTACGGTTGAGGACCACAACATCATCGGCGGTCTCGGCAGTGCTGTTGCTGAGGTTATTGTTGATGCAGGTAAGGGCTGTGCATTCAAACAGCTCGGAATCCCCGATTCCTTTGCTCCCATCGGTCTTCATGAAGACATTATGTCAACACTCGGCATTGACCAGAACGGCATCATCGACGCTGTCCGTGAGGTTATGGGTAAAGACTTTGAACTTGATGATGACTGGGATGACGAGGCATAATATCGGCTGAAAACTGATAATTAACCGATATTACAGAAAGGAATGATTTCTATGGCTTCAAGAGAAGATATACTCACTAATAAAATTTTCCTTTGCGCCGTTCTTCCCCTCATCAAGACCATTGCCACCGACGACCCCAAGCTTGCCAAAAAATTTGAGCACGCTCACGCCGTCATTCAGGTAAGCTGTCTTGACCCCGATGCTCCTGCCGGCAAATATGCAACCCATTTCGTCGTCAACTGCGGCGAGTGGATTTGCCACACCGACAAAATCACTGACAATGCTCACATTGAGCTGGAATTCAAGAGCATTGAGGCGATGAACGCATTCTTCAAAGGCAACATCGGCCCCGCAACTCTTCCCAAAATGAAGGGCTTCACAAAAACCGCAACCTTTGCCGCATTCTTCCAGGTGCTTCTTAAAATGTCATCATTGCTGACTGCAAAAGAGCCCCCGAAGGATGAATTTACAAAGGCACTGCTTGTAAAGTGCTATTTCTATCTGCTTTCAAGCGGTATCAGCACCCTCAACAAGCAGGGTCACGAGGCTATTCACAACTGGGCGCTCAAAAGCCCCGACCGTGTTTACTCATGGGCAGTTGACGGTTACCCCGACCTTTCCGCTTACATCAGAGTCAAAGCAGGTAAGTCAAAGGCAGGTAGAGGCGTTTATAAGAGAGCAATGCCTTTCTTCACAATGCGCTTCAACAACCTTGACAGTGCGCTCGGCATTCTCATGTCAATCGACGATATGCTTGATTCCGTTAAGAGCGGTAAGCTCATTATGGACGGCGCTCCCGAATTCGGCGCACAAATCGGCGAATATATGCTCACCGTCGGCTCATACGCACAGTAATTACGTTAATTGATAAAAGCTTGCAGGGGATGACCTTGCAAGCTTTTTTCTTTTTCTGGTGCGCCAAAACGGGTGCGCTACCATATCTTGTGGGTTGACACAAAGACACTTTTGCGGTAAAATTATATCGAACAAATGTTCGAGAAGGTGTGAAGAAAAAGTGTCATTCAGAGCAGTTTTGCACTGTGACCTTGACAATTTTTTTGCAAGTGTCGAGGGCGTTTACAGACCGGAATTAAAAAATGTGCCCTTTGCCGTTTGCGGCAGTGAGCAGGAGCGCCACGGAATTGTGCTGGCAAAAAATCCGCTTGCCAAGAAATACGGCGTCAAAACGGCAGAGGCAATATGGCAGGCAAAGGCGAAGTGTCCGGGGCTTACGGTTGTTGAGCCGCACTATGACCGCTATCTTGATTTTTCGCGCCGTGCACGCAGTATTTATGAGGGCTATACCGATATGGTCGAATCCTTCGGCGTTGACGAGTGCTGGCTGGATGTGACGGGCAGCCATCTGCTTTTCGGTGACGGAGAAACGATTGCACGCGAGATAAACAAAAGGGTCAAAAAAGAGCTCGGAATAACAGTTTCAATCGGTGTCAGCTTCAACAAATGCTTTGCAAAGCTCGGCAGTGACCTCAACAAACCTGACGGAATCAGTATTATTACTCCCGAAAATTTCAAAAAGACTGTGTGGCCGCTTTCTGCCGACAAGCTTTTGTGGGTGGGCAGTCGTACCGCAAGGGCGCTTGAGTCAATGGGACTTTATACTGTCGGTGACATTGCCGCAGTCGGTAAGGATATTCTTACTTGTGCGCTGGGCAAAAGCGGCACGGGATTGTGGATAAACGCAATGGGGCTTGACACGTCGCCCGTTTTGCGCGAAAATGAATTGCCTGCGGCAAAAAGTATCGGTAAAAGCATGACCGGCAGGGCAGACCTGAAAACCGATGACGACGTGCGGCGCACACTGCTTTATCTTAGCGAAAACGTTTCCGAAACACTGCGTCTTTGTGGATTGCTTGCAGGTACTGTGCAGATTCACGTGCGTGACTGTATGCTGATGAGCTTCGAGCGACAGATGAAGCTTGATTCGCCCACACGGCTTACGGAAACGCTGGCAGGTGAGGGGATGAAGCTTTTTCGGCAAAACTGGGATTGGCGTCGCCCCGTGCGCTCGGTGGGCATACGTGCGTGTGAGCTGATGAGCGACACTCAGGCAATTCAGATGCGTTTCGGTTTTGACTTTGCAAGGGCACAGCGGCTGGAACGGTTGGGTTGCAGCGTTGATTCCCTGAGGGAAAAATACGGCAGGGATTGCATCAGGCGTGCTTCATTATTAATGTTTTAAAAAGAAAAATACTCAAAATAACAAATAAAATGAAAAAAATTGTCAAAATACATGATAAACTAAGTAAATATTTAAAATAATTGTTGACAAAACATAAAAATTCGATTAAGATATATTGCATAGTGGCTTTTCTTGAGAGGTGTTCTGATTTGTCCGCTGCCAGTAATTACGATGCGCTGACCGTTGAGCAGCTTGTTGAGCTTGCCTGCAACGGCGACGACGGCGCAATGGCAAAGCTCATCTTTGCTTTGACCCCCATTGCCCGTGCGAAAGCGGCGGCTTACGACTGTTGTGACATCCCTTCGGAAGATTTGATTCAGGAGGGTATGCTCGGTTTCATCAGTGCCCTGCGCACTTTCTCCGCCGAAAAAGAAACCTCTTTCAAAACTTATGCAGACACCTGCATCGGCAACAGAATCAAGTCTGCCGTGCGTTCAAGCCAAAGCGGCAAAACCCGCGTTCTGACAAAAGCAATTTCATTGGATGATGATGAAAAGAAAATCACCATCAGCGACACGGGCGCTGACCCGCAGGAAATTGTTTCGTGCCGTGAGCGTTTTGAACTTTACCGCCAGGTGCTTGACACCTGCCTTTCATCCCTTGAAAAAGAGGTTGTCGGTTACCGCATTGCGGGCAAAAGCTACACTGAAATCGCGACTATCCTTAACACAACGGAAAAAGCGGTTGATAACGCCCTTCAGCGCGTGAAAAAGAAACTGCGCGCTAAGATATAAATGCCCCCGTAGCTTAAAGCAGAGCGTTGTTCAATCAAAGGTGACGGTGCAATTCCGTCCAAGGGCAAATATTTTTATTCAAGCGAGGTTAAAAAAATGTACGAAGACAAAACTCTCATCTGTAAGGAATGTGGCCAGGAATTCGTTTTCACAGCCGGCGAACAGGAGTTCTACGCTGAAAAAGGATTCGTAAATGAGCCCCAGCGTTGCAAGGCTTGCCGTGATTCCCGCAAAAATGCAGCTCGTGGTGAGCGTGAGTGGTTCGAAGCAACATGTGATTCCTGCGGTGGAGTTGCAAAGGTTCCCTTTAAGCCGCGTGAGGACAGACCCGTATTCTGCAGCGAATGTTTCGCAAAGAAGCAGGAAGCTAACTAATTTAACAATAATTTAGTTTAATATGTTCCTCGCAGCCTCCGTCTTTTCGACGGGGGCTGTTTTTTTGTTGAAAAAATAAAAATGTATGTTATAATATTATTGCATAAGCGAAGCATTGCTTCGGCGCAGTTTATTTTTCAGGAGGAAAAAGCCATGAAAAAACAAAGATTATTAAAATTCTTTTCGCTGCTGTTGGTTTTGAGCCTTGTCTTCTCTGCCGTTGCGGTAACGGCGGGCGCATCTGTTTACGGTAAGGTCTATTTCATAAACAGCGTCACTTCCGCCCAGAGCGCACCCTCGGGCTACACTGCAATTACATCGGCCGAAGACTTTTCGCAAATCGGTAAAGCCGAAGCATTTCCTGCAAACGGAAAATACATTCTGATGAATGACATTGATTTTCAGGGTAAAACCTTTAACAATAACATTGTTGAAAAGTTCAACGGTGAACTTGACGGTAACGGCTATGAAATCAGCGGTGTTAAAATCAAGACTGACGGTAAAAGTGAAGACGTATTTGCTTATGTCGGCATTTTTGGCGAGGTTTACGGTGATGCCGTGATTAAAAATCTCGGCATTAAGGTTGACGTGAATGCAATTTTAGCTGAAACCGAAAATGGACCCAAAGCTCAGATCGGCGGTTTGGTCGGTGCAGCTTACGGCATAGACCCAACGAATTACAGCGAAGAACACACGGTGACAATCCGTAACTGCTACGCCGTGACGTCAATTCAGGTAAAAGGTACGCCGAAATATATTGATATCGGCGGATTGGCAGGCGAGGCTGCGGACGGTGCGGTTATTCAGAATTGTTATTCAGTGCCCGACATTGTTGTCACTGCTGAAAACGGTGAGGATACGGAATGTACGGTCGGCGGCATTGTCGGTTGGACAAATGCATGGTTCAGATCCGTAACCGTTGAGGGCTGTGTTGTCAACGGTCTTGTTTCAGCGAAGCCTGCAACGGGAAACTATTATGATTATCAGCTGTTTGTCGGCGGTATCGTCGGTGCGGCTTATGCCACTGAAATCAAAAAATGTGCAAACATAAGCGCCCCGTCAACCGACGGTTCTTGCGGCGTTGTTGTAAAAAATGCGCAGGATGTAATGGCGGGCGGAATTGCCGGTCACGGCACGTGCAATTCGCTTATTGATGAATGTTATAACACCGCAACCGTAAACGTGCAGGTTAAAGACGGTTTTGCGGACGTCGGAGGAATAGTGGGATACTGTTCATCGGAGTCTCTTGAAATATTGGCTTCCACGGTATCAAACAGCTTCAATACAGGTGAGGTTTTTGCCTGGGCAAACGGAAAAAGAGATTACGGAAGCACTTTTGTTGAAGCGGGCGGAATTGCCGGCGTAATGGGTACGGAAGATGACGTTTTTGCAATTGTGAACTGCTACAATGCATCTGCTGTGATTGAGGCATATATCAATGAAAACGGTACGAAATCAACCGATCCCGAATACACAAGGGTCGGCGCAATTTCGGGCAGTGACAAATTCCTTAAAGCTACGGAAGTGAAGGGAGTTTATACCTGCCCTGTCACGGCCAATTCAACAAATTCCTCTGTCAAGGTTCTTTCAAAAGCCGAAATGGCAAAAAAAGAGTCTTATACAGGCTTTAATTTCACTACGGTGTGGAATATCAACAGTGCTGCCGCTTATCCTTACCCCACATTAAGATGTATGTCAAAGTTTGACAAAAATCTTTCAACTTCTGGTAAAGCACTGACGGTAAAAGTTTCTGATTTAAGAATGGTACCCGAAGAGACTGCCAAAATCAGCTATGAGGTTTCTCCCGAAAACGCAGAAATCGTGAAAACAGAGTGGTATTCAAGCGACGAGTCTGTTGCCAAGGTTTCTGCTGACGGCACCGTAACGGCACTGGCAACGGGCACGGCAACGGTTGTTTGCAAGTTTACCGATGCAAACGGTGCATGGGATATCTGTGAGTGTGAGGTCAGTGTATCGTCAGGTATTCTGCAAACACTTATTGATGTTTTTATGATGTTTATTAATTTGATTCTGGCACTCCTGGGCACAGTATGATGCTCTGACGCACAGAGTCGGTCACGTTATAATTTTCTGAAAAACACTGAGCCCGGCGTTTAAAGCGCCGGGCTCTTTCTTATTCAAAAATAATTTCGTTGAGCTGACAAACCTTTGAAACGAGGTGTGTTGCACCCGCCTTTTCAAGCTCATCCCTGTCACCGTAGCCGTAGGTTACGCCGACACTTTGCACACCTGAAAGGTTTGCCCCGTCAATGTCAAAATATCTGTCACCGACCATCAGCACCCTGCTTTTGTCAACACCGAGTGTTGCGGCGGCTCTTTCAATGAGCATTGCCTTGCTTTCATCCTTGGTGTCAGAGGCGGGGGAGGCGACAACGTCAATCAAATCATCAAAGCCAAGGTGCTCAATAATGCGTCTGATAAAAGGCTCGGGCTTTGAACTGCAAACGCCGACAAAAATGCCGTTTTCGTTGAGTGTCCTGAACATTGTTTCGATTCCGTCGTAAAGCTTAAAGGCAAAAATGCCGCTTTCGGAGTAAGCCTCACGGTATTTTTTTACCGCCTCGGTGCTTCTTTCGCCGTCAAGGCCAAGCACACGGCTGAAGCTGTCACGGGCAGGCGGGCCGATGAAAGTGCGCAGTGTGCTTTCATCAAGCGGCTCAAAACCCATTGCGGCAACGGCGGACTGTATCGATTTGAAAATTCCTTCGCCCGTGTCGGCGATTGTGCCGTCAAAGTCAAAAAGAACGGCGTCAAACAATTTTTTCATTAATATCATCCCAAAAAAGTTAATACGGTCGGATTATATCACAAAAAATCACGCATTACAATTGCTTTTTGCATTTACAATTAAATATTGTTATGTTATAATATATTCTTAGATATTAATTTGGAGTTGAATTACCATGAATTACAAGTTTTCTGACGGAGTTTCTTCACTCAAGCCCTCGCTTATCAGAGAAATTCTCAAGAACACAGCCGATTCCGACACAATCCCGCTTGCCGCAGGCAACCCTGCGCCCGACGCTTTTCCCTGCGAAGACGTTGAGGCGATTATGGCGGATGTTTTCAGAAATAATCCCATCACCGCTTTGCAGTACGGTGTAACCGACGGCTACGGTCCCCTTGTCAAATCGGTCACAAAGCTCTGCCACGAGCGTTACGGCATCGGCGGCGAAAATGATTCCGTCATCATTTCAAGCGGCGCACAGCAGGTAATGAGCATGCTCAGCCATGCACTGCTCAACAACGGCGATGTCGTCATCTGCGAAGAGCCTTCATTCATCGGTGCGCTCAATTGCTTCCGCAGCTTCGGCGCAAAGCTCAGGGGCGTGCGTGTTGATGCCGACGGTATGAATCTTGCAGAGCTTGAAAAGGCGCTTTCCGAAGAGAAAAAAGCAAAGTTTATTTATACAATCCCCAATTTCCAGAATCCTTCGGGTGTCACAATGTCGCTTGAAAAGCGCAAGGGCGTTTATGAACTTGCAAAAAAATACGGCATTGTCGTGCTGGAAGATAACCCCTACGGCGATATCCGTGTCAGCGGCGAAGAGCTTCCGTCAATCAAAAGCTTTGACGAAGAGGGTATTGTCGTTTACTCAGGCTCATTCTCAAAAATTGTTGCACCCGGCATCCGTGTCGGCTTTGTCTGCGGTCCCAAAGAGGTTGTTGCAAAAATGACCGTTGTCAAGCAGACTCAGGACGTTCACACACCGCTGATGTCACAGCTTGTTGTTCACAAGTGGCTGACCGAGTACGATTTCCCTGCACACATTGAAAAAATCCGCACAATTTACCGCAAAAAGTTGAATCTTATGTGCGATTCACTTGACGAATACCTCAGCGAGTTTATCCAATACATAAAGCCGGAGGGCGGAATGTTTGTCTGGTGCAGGCTTAACGACAACATTGATATGATGGAATTCTGCCGTCGCGCATCCGCCGCAGGTGTTGCGGTTGTTCCCGGTGCAGCGTTTATGGCGCAAGAGGATACACCCACACAGTATATCCGTCTTAATTTCACAACCCCCGCCGATGACAAGATTGTCGAGGGTATCAGAAAATTAAGAGATGTAGCATTAACATTTTAAAAAGGAGTAAAATCTTATGGAAAATACAGCTCCCGAGCGCAAGCCGCGCGTGTTGAGTCTTATGCAACCCACCTCGGTGCCGACTCTCGGCAACTACCTCGGTGCGCTCAAGAACTGGAAGAACATGAGAGAGGATTATGACTGTATTTACGGTGTTGCGGATTTGCACGCTCTTACGATTCATCCTGACCCTGCAAGCCTTCGCAAGCAGTCGCTTGAGATGTTTGCGCTCATGCTTTCGGTAGGTCTTGACCCTGAGAAGAATATCGTTTTCTTCCAGAGCCACGTTCATACTCACAGTGAGCTTGCATGGATTCTTAATTGCTACACCCAGTTCGGCGAGGCATCAAGAATGACTCAGTTCAAGGAGAAATCCGCAAAGCACGCAGGCAACATCACCGTCGGTCTGTTTGATTATCCCGTGCTTATGGCGGCTGATATCCTCATTTATCAGGCTGATTTTGTTCCCGTAGGAGCTGACCAGAAGCAGCACCTTGAGCTTGCAAGGGATATTGCGGACCGTTTCAACACCATGCGAGGCAACACCTTCGTGCTTCCCGAGCCCTTCATAGGCAAGGTAGGCGCAAAGATAAGCAGCCTTCAGGACCCCACGCAGAAGATGTCCAAGTCCGACCCCAACCCCAAGGCGTCCATTTCGCTGCTTGACCCTCCCGAGGTTATCCTCAAGAAGTTCAAGTCTGCCGTTACGGATTCCGAGGCTGTTGTAAGATATGCTGACGGTAAGGACGGTATCAACAATCTCATGGCAATCTACTCCTGCTGCACCGGCAAGAGCTTTGAAGAGATTGAAAATGAATTTGCCGGCAAGGGCTACGGCGATTTCAAGGTTGCGGTTGCAGAGTCTGTAATCGAAGAGCTTCGCCCCGTTCAGGATAACTTCAAGCGTCTTATTGCCGATAAGGCTTACCTCAACGAGGTTGCAAAGAACGGCGCTCAAGCGCCAACAAGAATTTCTCAGCGCACCCTTGCAAAGGTGCAGAAAAAGGTCGGCCTTTATATGCCATGATAAAATATGCGGATTTGATGAATTCTTTTTCAGCATATTTTCATAAAAATTCATAAACAGTGAATAAAAATTCAAAAAGCGCTTGACTTTCTGAATATTTGCTGTATAATCTAACCATTGTCAAAAAAATATCGGAGGTATTGTTATGAAAGAAATTAAAAAAGTAGTTCTCGCATATTCCGGCGGTCTTGATACATCAATCATCATCCCCTGGCTTAAGGAAAACTATAACAACTGTGAAGTTATCGCTGTTTCAGGCGACGTAGGTCAGGGCACTGAGCTTGACGGTCTTGAGGAAAAGGCAATAAAGACCGGCGCTTCCAAGCTTTACATTGAGGACCTTAAGGAAGAGTTCGTAAACGAATACATTTTCCCCACCCTCAAGGCAGGCGCTGTTTATGAGAAGGATTATCTCCTCGGCACATCCTTTGCACGCCCCGTAATCGCCAAGAGAATCGTTGAAATCGCTAAGGCTGAAGGCGCTGACGCTATCTGCCACGGCTGCACAGGTAAGGGTAACGACCAGGTTCGTTTTGAGCTTGCTATCAAGGCTTTTGCTCCCGAGATGCAGATTATCGCTCCCT
>JAZOBD010000018.1:0-106095 GCA_045595825.1 Acutalibacteraceae bacterium | reverse complement strand
AAGGGATTTTGGTGCAAAATCCGCCCGCAAAACCACTGAACACAAAAGAGTTGGATCGGTTGGCGGAGCTCCCCTTTACGAGAAAAGCCCATCCGAGCTATGGCAAGGAAGGAATCCCTGCCTTAACCGAGGTGGAATTTTCCGTTACCCACAATCGGGGGTGTTTCGGCGGTTGCGCCTTTTGCGCCATCGCATACCACCAAGGGCGGGCGGTAACCTCCCGCAGCGTTGACTCGGTGATCAACGAGGTTGAATTTCTCACCACCCTGCCCGGATTTAAAGGGTATATTCACGACATCGGCGGTCCCACCGCAAATTTCCGTGCACCCTCGTGTCAGGGTCAGGAAAGCAGGGGGCTTTGCAAGGGCAAAAAGTGTCTTGCACCCGAGGTTTGCCCGAATCTTAAATCCGACCATACCGAATATCTTGACATCCTCAGAACGGTGCGAACTTTGCCGAAAGTGAAAAAAGTGTTCATCCGCTCGGGCATCAGATATGATTATATGCTTGCCGACAAGAGTGATGAATTTTTCCGTGAGCTTGTGACTCACCACGTCAGCGGTCAGCTCAAAGTTGCCCCTGAACATTGCTCTGCGGCGGTGCTTGACAAAATGGGCAAGCCGCACATCGAAACCTATATCAAATTTTCTGAAAAGTATTTTGACCTCAGCAAAAAAGCAGGTAAGGAACAGTATATTGTGCCTTATCTTATGTCATCTCATCCCGGCTCCACGGTAAAAGATGCGGTTGAGCTTGCGCTGTTTTTGAAGCGTGAGCGCATAAGGCCTGAACAGGTGCAGGATTTTTACCCCACACCTGGCACGATTTCAACCTGTATGTTTTACACGGGTCTTGACCCTTACACATTAAAAGAAGTTTATGTTGCAAAATCTTCGCACGACAAGGCGTTGCAACGTGCGCTTCTGCAATATTTCAACCCCAAAAACAGAGAACTTGTGATTGAGGCGCTGAAAATTGCAGGCAGGCGTGATCTTATCGGCACGTCGCCGAAATGCCTTGTTGCACCCCTCAGAAATGAAACGTCAGACCGCCGATTTACGGCAGAAAAGAGAAAAAATGGCAAACAGTACAAAAAAACTAAATAAAAGACTTTTATACCTGATTATTGCAATTGTTATTGCGGTTGTCAGCGGACTGTCAGCTTATGTTTTTCCCGAGGAGCTTTTAAAGGGTAATTCAACTGTGCCCGAATTATTTAACGGTCAGGAAGAAGCTGAACAACTGAACGTGCACTACATTGATGTCGGTCAGGGTGACTGTATGCTGATTGAATTCGGTGACGAAACCATGCTGATTGACAGCGGTGAGCGCGGCAATGAACAGACTGTGATCAATTATATCCGTAATGAAGGCTTTGATTCACTTGACTACGTTGTTGTGTCACATCAGCACACCGACCATATGGGCTCAATGGTTGAGGTGCTTGAAACTTTTGAGGTCGGTCAGATAATAATGCCGCGAATCAGCAAAGCATCAACCCCGACAAACTCAACCTACACAAAATTCCTTAAAGCCGTTGCTGACAACGGTGCAAAGGTTGTTGCCGCATCCGCAGGCAAAACATATTCGGTGGGTGAGGCTGTTGTCACGATTCTCGGTCCCTTAAATATTGTGGATGACCTTAACAATATGTCTGTTGTTATGCGCCTTGATTACGGCGAAACGTCTTTCCTGTTTACGGGGGATGCCGAAAAGCAGGAGGAAGAAGACATAATAAAAGCCGGCTATGACCTTGACTGCGACGTTCTGAAAGTCGGTCACCATGGCAGCAAATCATCTTCAAGTTACGCTTTTCTTGAACTTGTCACGCCTGAAACTGCGGTTATCACTTGCGGCAAATATAACGATTACGGCCATCCGCACGATGCCGCACTCAGAAGAATCAAGACATACACCGAGGATATTTACCGTACGGATGTCTGCGGCTCGGTTGTTATTACAAGCAACGGCACGGACTACACCGTGAATTACTAAGGAGGCACATTATGAAATACAGCGTTGACAGGGTAGAGGAGGGACTTGCCGTTCTTGTCGGAGATGACGGCGAAACCCTTGTTGTTGAGCTTTCACTGCTTCCCGAAGGTACGGATGAGGGCAGTGTGCTTGACGGTGACCCCGAAAACGGTTTTACAACCGATATTGACGAGCAGATAAAACGGAGAAAAGAAAATTTTGACTTGCTGAATTCGTTGTTTGACGAATAAAAAAAGCACCCGTCGGGGTGCTTTTTTGTTGTTTATTTGTGCTTAAAAAGCTTTGCTCTGAGTTTGCGTGTTGATTTAACCAGCTTTTGCGCCGCTTCAACTGCAACGTAGCCCTTTTTGTCAAGGATTAAATCAGCTTCACCCATAAATTCGGTGTATTCCGGGCAAAAACCTTTTTTGAACTTGAAAATGCCGTGCAGAGGATTCTTTTCGTCGGGATAGCCGCCACGCAGGTCATAGTATCTGCAACCGTGATTAATGGCGTGTTTAATCATTTCCCATTGCAGCAGGTAAGTCGGCATATAGTTGCGGTATTCGTTTGAACTGGCGCCGTAAACATACCACTCTTTATCTCCGCAGAATATATTCAGTATTCCCGCAACCGGTGTGCCGTCAAGGTAAGCAAAGGCGATTTTTGCATCATCACCGAAAGCATCAAAAATACGCTCGAAATATGAAATGTCACGTGTTGCAAAGGCGTCTCTTTCGCCGGTGATAACCATGAGCTTGTGAAAATCTTTGCAGGCTTCTTTGCCTTTGACTTCAACCGTTATTCCTTTTCTTACGGCAAGCCGTGTGTTGTATCGGGTTTTCGGGTGGAATGACGCCATTATGTCATCTTCGTTTTTTTCGGCGATATTCAATCTAAAAATGTATCTCGACTGAATGGTGTTGAAATCCTTGTTAGCCTCTTTGAAAACAAATCCTCTTTTTTTCAGAAGGTCAATGTATTTTGTGTTGGCAACAGGAGTGTCCGTGTCGATTTTGAAAGTGTAAGCACCGTTTTTGCGGCCGAATTCACAGATTGCCGAAAGAAGTGCGTTGACTGTTTCTTCGTCATCAAGGTCGCAGACGGGACCGCGGGGTGCATACATCATTTTAAACGGCATCATCGGCATTTTGCGGATGATAACGCCGCAGGTGCCTTTGATATTACCGCTTTCGTCACGGCAGATGAAGCCTGTCCATGACCACTCTTTTTTAACAAGACCCCACGCCGATGTCTGCATCATATGACATCTTTCGTGCGCACGCACAAAGCTGTCAAATTCCGCAGCGTTGTCAATTCTTACGGTTTCCATGGCGGCTCCTTTCTGCAAATGTAATGACAATCGATTAAATAATATTTTACCACATTTTATGTAAAAATGTCAATATTTTCAGCAGTTTCATTATTTTTCTCTGTATGTATTATAGCCGTAAAGTTGCTGTAAATCAACCACGGAAGTGTTACAAAGCTTTAACAAAACTGTTACGGAATTTCACGGGAAAGTTACAGATACGGAATGTAACACGGATTTAATAAAAAAATGCTTTTTCTGCACGCTTTTTGGGTGATTTGCTATTGAATTATTTATTTATTTATTATATAATAATATAAATTGCAAATTTTTACCCATTACGTAACGGAGGACATTACCTTGACTGATTTCGGTGAAAAAAAGAATATGTTCGTTCCGCTGTCTCAGTTGGAACGTCAGCGTGAGTTCACGGCACTTGCCGCTGAGGTAATCCGCTCCCGTTTTCCTGAGGGTGCGCCCAAAGCGTTTGTTCACACTTACGGCTGCCAGGGCAATGTTTCTGACGGTGAGCGCATAAAGGGTATGCTCAAAGAAATCGGCTTTGAACTTACAGAAACGCTTGAAGAGGCCGACCTTGTGCTTTATAACACTTGTGCAGTGCGTGAACACGCAGAGGACAGAGTTTTCGGTAACGTCGGTGCTTTGAAAGCTTATAAAAAGGACAAGCCGACGCTTAAAATTGCACTTTGCGGTTGCATGATGCAGCAAAAGCACATTGCCGAAAAAATCCGCCGCAGTTATCCTTACGTTGATATGGTGTTCGGTACACACGTTCTTCACCGTTTGCCTGAACTGATTCACAACTGTTATGCTAACGGAAAAAAGGTGTTTGAGTGCCCCGAAAGCGATGGGGTGATTGCCGAGCCGTTACCCGTTCACCGTGACAGCAGTTTCCGCGCCTGGTTGCCCATTATGTACGGTTGCAATAATTTTTGCAGTTACTGCATCGTGCCGTATGTGCGCGGCAGGGAAAGAAGCCGTCGCCCCGATGATATTATTACCGAGGCAAAAGAGCTTGTTGCAAGCGGATACAAAGACATAACTCTGCTCGGCCAGAACGTCAACTCGTACGGCAGAGGACTTGAAAACGGCTGTAATTTTTCAGAGCTTCTTCGCCGCTTTAATGATATTGAGGGTGATTTTACAATCCGTTTTATGACCTCTCACCCCAAGGACTGCACACACGAGCTGCTTGACACAATGGCAAGCTGTGACAAGGTTGCAAAGCATCTTCACCTGCCTTTCCAGAGCGGTAATAACAGAGTCCTTACCGCAATGAACAGGGGCTACACCCGTGAGGCTTACCTTGATTTGCTTGCTTATGCTTATAAGGTCATGCCGGACCTTTCCGTAACAAGCGACGTTATTGTCGGTTTTCCCGGTGAAACTTATGACGAATTCCTTGATACGGTTTCACTTGTAAAACAAGCGGAATTCACTTCGATGTACACCTTCATTTATTCTGCGCGTCAGGGCACAAAAGCGGCTTCGATGCCCGACCCCGTTTCACGTAAAGACAAGGGACAGTGGCTTCAGGAGCTTCTGGCTGTGCAGGAAAAAATCGCAGGTGAGCGCACCGCAAAAATGCAGGGTAAAACTTACCGTGTGCTTTGCGAAAGCGTTGCGAAAAACGGTATGATTGAAGGCAGAACGGGCGGGAATATTATAATTGAATTCCCCGCCGACGAAAGCGTTATCGGTACCTTCCGCGACGTTAAGGTGACCGAGGCGCTGACATGGATTCTCAAAGGAGAGCTTGAGTAGTTAAAAGTCACATTAATTTGTGCGAAAATAAAACCCGAAAAGGAGACCACGATTATGGATTTAATCGCAAAAGCAAGAGAACTCGGAGCAATGCTCCAGCAGGACGAGCGCTACGTCGCTCTTATGGAAGCTCAGAAGGCAAGCGAAGCCGATGAGGGCCTTAATGAACTTATCGCAAAGATTCAGCTTATTCAGATGTCCTTCCAGCATGAGGCTGCAAAGGAAGACAGAAACGAGCAGAAGCTTGAAGCTTATGACAAAGAGTTCGGCGAAATCTACGCTCAGATCATGGCTAACGAAAATATGAAGGCTTTTGAGACTGCAAAGGCTGAAATCGACAAGCTTATGAACTACATCAACGGCATTTTTGCACTTTGCCTTCAGGGTCAGGACCCCGCTACCTGCGACCCCGAAGCAGAGCATCATGACTGCGGCGGCGAATGCTCCAGCTGCAGCGGCTGCCACTGATTGATTCGTTTTGTGCAGGGCGGTTTTCCGTCCTGCACAGCAAAACAAAACAGGAATGAAGAAAGGAAAGGTTACATCTCATGGCAGAGCTTACCCCAATGATGAAGCAATACTTTGAGATTAAAAAGGATTATCCCGACACGCTGCTGATGTTCCGCCTGGGCGATTTTTACGAAATGTTTTTCGAAGATGCAAAAATCGGCTCGCGCGAGCTTGAGCTTGTGCTCACGGGCAGAGATTGCGGCCAGGAAGAGCGTGCGCCCATGTGCGGCGTACCGTTTCACAGTGTCGATTCCTACATAGCAAGGCTTATTGCAAAGGGCTACAAGGTTGCCATCTGCGAACAGCTTGAAGACCCTGCGCTGGCAAAGGGTATTGTCAAAAGGGATGTCACCCGTGTTCTCACACCCGGTACTGTCATTGAAAGCACAATGCTTGATGAAAGCAAGAATAACTTCCTTGGCTGTGTCTGTGTGTCAAAGGAATCTGTCGGCATCTGTTTTGCGGATATTTCAACGGGTGCCGTTCACGTCACTTCATTCCCCAAAAAGAACAGCGAAAGAAAAATAATCAATGAATTCGGCCGTTTTGCACCGAGTGAGATTCTTTTTAACAGCGCTTCACTTAAAATGAAAACCCTGACGGAGTTTGTCCGTAACCGTCTTATGGCAACCGTCGAGGTGCTTGATGACGAATGTTTTGATACATCGGCGAATATGTCGTTGGTTATGAAGCATTTCAATGTTAAAAACCTGGCGGATATCGGTATTGACAACGACGAAAGTGCACTCAATGCGTTGGGTGCCTCTCTTACTTATCTTAAAAGTGTTCAAAAAACAAACCTCGACAATATCACAGAGGTTGATTATTACGGCGAAAGCAATTTTATGCGCCTTGACGTTTCAACACTGCGTAATCTTGAAATTGTTGAAACAATGCGTAACCGCGAAAAAAGGGGCTCACTGCTGTGGGTGCTCGACAAAACAAAAACATCAATGGGCAAAAGAATGTTGCGTTCCTGGCTTGAACAGCCTCTTCTTAATCTGCCCAAAATCGTAAAACGCCACAACGCCGTGGCGGAACTGCTTGAAAACACATCTGTCAGAGAAGATATCATTGAACAGCTTTGCGGCTGTCAGGATATGGAACGTCTTATCACGCGGATTGTTTACGGCACGGCGAATGCAAGGGAACTGCGCGCACTTTGTGCAACTGCACAGCGTCTGCCGCAGATAAAAGCTCTTGTCACTTCCTGCAAAAGTGCTTTGCTTGCCGAAATCGGCGCAAAAATCGACACCTTGCAGGAAATCAGCACGCTGATTGATACCTTCATCGTTGATGAACCTCCGTTTTCCGTCCGTGAGGGCGGCATGATTAAAGAGGGCTGCAACGAAGAACTCGATTCCCTGCGTGACATTGTTGCAAACGGCAAAGGCTACATTGCTGACATTCAGCAACGTGAGCAGGAAAGAACCGGAATTAAAAAGCTTAAAATCGGATATAACCGTGTTTTCGGATATTATATTGAGGTCACAAACTCGTTCAAAGAGCTTGTGCCTGAGGATTACATACGCAAACAGACGCTCACAAACTGCGAGCGGTACATCACACAGGAACTCAAAGAATTGGAATCCAAGGTGCTCGGCGCACAGGACAGAATCGTCAAGCTGGAATTTGAGCTTTTCGAAAGTGTGCGCAAGAGAACGGCAGAGGAGCTTTCTGCGGTTCAGCGCACGGCAAACGCCGTTGCAACGCTGGATACACTCTGTTCTTTTGCCACGGTTGCAAGAGATAACAACTATGCCTGCCCCGAAATGTGTGAGGGCGGCGTTGTGAGCATCACGGACGGCAGACACCCCGTTGTTGAAAAAATGCTCGGCGGCGCACCCTTTGTTCCGAACGACACCGTGCTTGACTGTGACAGTAACCGCTGTGCAATCATAACGGGTCCCAATATGGCAGGTAAATCCACTTATATGCGCCAGGTTGCGCTCATCTGCCTTATGGCGCAGGCGGGCAGCTTTGTTCCCGCTTCGTCGGCAAGACTTTCAATCGTTGACGGCATTTACACAAGAATCGGTGCTTCTGACGACCTTTCATCGGGTCAGTCAACGTTTATGGTTGAAATGAATGAGGTTGCGGCAATTCTTAAAAACGCAACATCTGACAGCCTTATTGTTTTTGATGAAATCGGCAGAGGTACTTCCACCTTTGACGGTATGAGCATTGCGAGGGCGGTGCTCGAATATTCGGCAAACAAATCAAAGCTCGGTGCAAAAACTCTTTTTGCCACGCACTATCATGAGCTTACAGAGCTTGAGGGCGAGGTTGCCGGCACAAAGAATTTCAATATTGCCGTAAAAAAGCGCGGCGATGATATAACTTTCCTGCGTCGCATTGTTCCCGGTGCCGCTGACGGCAGTTACGGTATTGAGGTTGCAAAGCTTGCAGGTGTTCCCAATTTTGTTGTTGAGCGTGCAAAGGTTGTTCTGCGTGAGCTTGAAAGCAAAGAGAGTGTTGTGCGCACAGCCGCACACACTGCTTCAACCGATGCCGATGACGTTCAGCTGTCATTCGGCACAAGTGCAAACAGCGGAATTATTGACAGACTCAGGGAACTCGATGTAAACACTCTTACCCCGATTGAATCACTTGGAATTCTTTATGAACTTGTCAACGAAGCGAAAAATAACTGATTAATTTGCAGTTTTTAAGGAGTAAAAGATATGCCTATTACCGAATTTTTAAAGCGCAACGCCAATATCTTCCCCAACGATGAGGCGCTTGCAGAGGTTAACCCCGAAACCCGTCCCGAAAAATCGTGGCACGAGTTTGAACTTGTTGAGGGCGATGCTGCTCATCCCTACCGTCGCAGCATCACCTGGAAAGAATTTAATGATATGTCCAACCGCTTTGCAAATCTTCTGATTGCGTCAGGTGTTAAAAAGGGCGACAAGGTTGCAATTCTTCTTATGAACTGCCTTGAATGGCTGCCGATTTATTTCGGTATTCTCAAAACGGGTGCAATTGTTGTTCCGCTCAATTACCGTTATGCGGCTGATGAAATCAAATACTGCCTTGAACTTGCAGAAACAACCCGCCTTGTTTTCGGACCTGAGTTTATTGACCGTGTAAACGCCGTTGAGCCCGAGCTCAAAGACGTTGTTGAGTATTTCTTTGTCGGCGGTCACGGACCCGCTTATGCAAGAAATTATCTTGATGAAATCCGCAAGTTCCCCGCAACCGAGCCTGCTTGCGATTTCAACGACGATGACGATGCGGCAATTTATTTCTCATCCGGCACAACCGGTTTCCCCAAGGCGATTCTTCATTCACATCTCAGCCTTGTTTCCGCTTGTGAAACAGAGCAGAATCACCATATGCAGACAAAGGATGACGTTTTTCTTTGTATTCCTCCTCTTTATCATACGGGTGCGAAAATGCACTGGTTCGGCAGCTTCATTGTCGGCGGCAGAGCCGTTCTTCTCAGGGGCGTAAAGCCTGAGTGGATTATTCACGTTGCTTCCGATGAGCAGGCGACAATTGTCTGGCTTCTTGTTCCGTGGGCTCAGGATATTCTTGATGCAATCGACCGCGGTGACATTGAAATTTCAAAATATTCGCTTGAAAAATGGCGTCTTATGCATATCGGTGCACAGCCCGTTCCGCCCAGCCTTATCAACCGCTGGAAACAGCGTTTCCCCAACCATCAGTATGACACCAACTACGGACTCAGCGAATCCATCGGCCCCGGTTGCGTACATCTCGGCGTTGAAAATATTCACAAGGTCGGTGCGATCGGCAAGGCAGGTTATATGTGGGAAACAAAAATCTGCGACGAAAACGGCAATGCTGTTCCCGACGGTGAGGTCGGTGAGCTTTGCGTAAAGGGCAGGGGCGTTATGAAATGCTACTACAACGACCCCAAGGCAACCGATGAAATCTTAAAAGACGGATGGCTCTTTACGGGTGATATGGCAATGGCGGATGAAGACGGATTCATTTATCTCGTTGACCGTAAAAAAGACGTTATCATCACAGGCGGCGAAAATATCTATCCCGTTCAGATTGAAAACTTCCTGCGCAAGCACGATGCAATCAAAGACGTTGCCGTTATTGGTCTTCACGCAGGCAGACTCGGCGAAATTGCCGCAGCCATTATTGAAATTAAACCCGAGTGCACTTGCACCGAGGAAGAAATTGCAGAGTTCTGCACGGGTCTTCCCAGATACAAGCGCCCCAGAAAGATTATTTTTGACAACGTGCCCCGTAATCCCACGGGTAAAATCGAGAAGCCGAAGCTTCGCGAAAAATACTGCGGTGTCAGTGTTGTTGCCGCAGAAAACGAACTTGTATAAATCAGAGAGGTGATTACCGATGCCGAAAATCAATGTGCTTTCAAAACAGCTTGCGGAGCTTATTGCCGCAGGCGAGGTTGTCGAGCGTCCTGCATCGGTTATCAAGGAGCTTCTTGAAAATGCCGTTGACGCAGGTGCAACCAACATCAACGTTGAAATCAAAAACGGCGGCATTTCTTATATCCGCATTACCGATAACGGTTGCGGAATCGCAAGGGAAGATATGCGAAATGCCTTTGTAAGTCACGCCACAAGCAAAATTGCAAGCGTGGATGACCTTTCGGCAATAATGACCCTCGGCTTCAGGGGTGAAGCGCTTGCAAGTATTGCGGCGGTTGCCCGTGTCGAGGTGCTGACCAAAACCGCCGATGAAGCAATCGGCACAAGGTATGTCATTGAGTCGGGCGAAGAGGTTTTGCTTGATGATGCAGGCTGTCCGACGGGCACCACAATTGTTGTGCGTGATTTGTTTTATTCAACACCAGCCCGAATGAAATTCCTTAAAAAGGATGTTTCTGAGGCAAATGCCGTTGCAGGTGTTGTTGACAGAATCGCTTTGTCACACCCTGAAATTTCATTCCGCTTTATTCGTGAAGGCAAGCAGACTCTTATCACGTCGGGTAACGGTGATTTGCTTGTTGCCGCACGTGAGATTTTCGGCAAAGATTTTGCACAGGGTCTCATTCCTGCCGAGTACGGCTTTGACGGTGTGAAGGTGACGGGCTTCATTTCAAAGCCTGCCGTTGCACGCCCAAACCGCAATATGCAGTTTTTCTTTGTCAACGACCGCCTTGTCAAAACGGGTACGGGCGGTGCCGCTATAAGTGAGGCTTATAAAAACACGGTTATGGTCGGCAAATTCCCGTCGTGTATTCTTAATATTTGCGTTGACCCGCATAAGGTTGACGTCAACGTGCACCCTGCAAAAATTGAGGTGCGCTTTTCCGATGAAAAGGCGATTTTCAATGCTGTTTATTACGCCTGCAAAAACGCCCTTTCCGTCGGTGATACGCGTGTGCAGATGAAATCGTCACCCGCCCGTGACACCTTTACCGCAAAGTCCGTTGTTGCCGAGCAGACAAAGATGTCAACTTTTACAAGGATGAGCGTTGACGAATATAAAAAAGAGCAGGCAACCCCGCAGCCTGCCGTTGCGCGTGATTACAGCGAAATCAAAAAGGCCCCGATTGTTTTATCTGCACCCAAAACAGATTATCCTGTAAATAACACACCCGACCTTTTGCCTGAAATCAAACCGCAGGTCAGGGTGATTGAAAAAATCGTTGTCACACCCGTTGAGGTGTCTGACGAAAAGCCGGTACACATATCTGAAAAAACGGAGATACCCGTCGCTACGGTAACGCCCGTGACGGTATCTGTTGAGGAAATCAAAGTTCCCGAAACACCTGCCCGAACCAATATTGAGGCAAAGGAAGACACTGAACTTGAAAATTTCAGATTAATCGGTGAGGCATTCAAAAGCTACATAATTGTTGAACTCGGCGGCAAGCTTTTGTTTATTGACAAACACGCCGCACACGAGCGTATGATTTATGAACAGCTCAAGGCAAATTCCGGTGAGCGCAGCGGTCAGCTGTTGCTTGTTCCTGTGACCGTAACACTTACAAAAGAAGAATATTCGGCTGTTCTTGACAATACGGAACTGTTTGAAAAAGGCGGATTCTGTGTTGAGGATTTCGGCATGGGCACAGTCGCCGTGAGCGAATGTCCCATGGAAATCACGCCTGACGATGTTGAGGATATCATCTGCGAAATCGCAGGCAGGCTGCTTGAAAAGAGCAAAGAGCTGATGTATGAAAAACTTGACTGGATTTACCATTCCGTTGCGTGCAGAAGTGCAATCAAAGCGGGGGATTACACCACCCGTGAGGAAATGGAAAAATTCGCAAAGCAGCTTCTTTCAATGCCTGATATCCGTTACTGTCCGCACGGCAGACCCGTGCTTATTGAAATGACACAAAGAGAGTTGGAAAAGAATTTTGGCAGAGTGTAAAATTCCCGTAATTGCCGTTGTCGGTCCTACCGCTTCGGGTAAAACCTCGCTTGCCGTTTCGCTGTGTGAGCGGCTCGGCGGTGAGGCTGTTTCGTGCGACTCCATGCAGATTTACAAGGGTATGGATGTTGCAACAGCTGCACCCACGGTTGAGGAAATGCACGGTGTGCCGCACCACCTTATCGGATTTTTGTCACCGACCGATACTTTCAGCGTTGCCGAGTATAAGAAGCTTGCCGCAGAATGTATTGCCGACATAACCGACAGGGGAAAGGTACCCGTTATTGTCGGCGGCACGGGTCTTTACTACTCACTGCTTGTTGATAACGTTGAGCTTGTTGAGGAAGAAACCGACAGTCAATACCGCAGTTATCTGCAAAAAATTGCTGATGAAGAATCTCCCTCAATGCTGCTCGCTATGCTTCGTGAAATCGACCCCGAAACGGCTTCGCAGCTTCACGAAAACAACGTAAAACGCATAATCAGAGCTCTTGAGGTTTATCATTCAACGGGAATGACAATGACCGAACAAAAAGAGCGGTCAAGACTTAATCCGTCACCTTATGACGTTTTTACAATCGGTCTCGATGCTAATGACAGAGATTTTCTTTATGAAAGAATCAACAGACGTGTTGATATAATGCTTGACGGCGGCCTTGTTGCTGAGGCAAAGGCGTTTTATGCAAAAGGCTTCGGCTCAACCTCGTGTCAGGCAATCGGCTACAAAGAGCTGAAACCTTACCTTGACGGTGAGGCAACGCTTGAAAGCTGCGTTGAAAACCTTAAAATGCAGACAAGACGTTACGCCAAGCGTCAGCTTACGTGGTTCAGGCGTGACGAAAGAATAAAATGGCTTCACATTGATGAGTATGCCGGCTTCGGTGAAATTTCAGACAAGGCATTTGAGATGGCATCGGCTTGGCTTGAATCAATAAAGAAAAACCGACAGGAGGGATAGCTTTGCAAAAAAACAGCAGGCTTATGAAAGTTCTGGCCGCAGGTGCCGCTGTTATAATTGCGGTGTTTTTCGGCATTGAGCTTTATAACATTGCCGTTGAGCCTTATAAAACCGAAATCGCTTATGAATATACGGTTTATGAAACCTGCGACATTGACTATTTTGTTGTGCGCAACGAAAGCTATGTTCAGGCGGCGAGCGGATTTACCGTTGTTTCTCTTGTTGATGATACCGAGCGTGTTGCAGGCGGTTCCGCAATTGCGGCTTATTTTTCAAATACAGCCACGGCATCAGATTATACTTACCTTGCTTCGCTCAGGGAAAAACTTGAAAAATACAAAAAGCTTAATTCGCAGATGAAATATGCAAATATCGACACAGACCTGCTCAGCAGTGACATCGGATTAAGCTTTGAAACTGCTGTAAACAGCATTAAAACAAACGATTTGTCCGATTTCCAGACGGATAAAATGAATTTCCTTCAGGCAATGACCAGAAAGCAGATTTCGTTGGGTGACGAGGTTGATTGCTCTGCCGTCATTGATGAAATCAGCAGTGAAATCACGGCACTTGAAGCGACGGCAAATCCCGCAGGACTTGTGACCGCTCAGACCTCGGGTTACTACACGGTTGAAACTGACGGCTTTGAAACGTTGCTGTCTTATGACGGGGTCAAAGATTTGACTGTTGCCGATATTACCGCCGCTCTTGAAGCCTCCGAGCAGAATGTTGAGGCTGATGTCGTCGGCAAGATTGTTGAAAGCTCCGCGTGGTATCTGGCAACCGTTATTGATACAAACACGGCTCTGACACTTGATACCGGCAAAAAGGTTACCGTATTTTTCGGCGACACAACAACCGACGCTGTCGTTATGTCGGTTTATTCAATGAAAAACGTTGACGGCGAATGTGCCCTTGTACTGAAATGCTCAGATGTCAGCAAAAACACACTTTCGCTGCGCAAGGGTCAGGCAAAGCTTGTTGTCGGCGAATACACGGGCCTTAAAGTCAGCAAGGAAGCCGTCCGTGTTGTTGACGATGTAACGGGAGTTTTTGTAATCCGCGGCAACCTTATGAATTTCAGACGACTTGATGTTATTTATTCAGAGTCGGGCTTCGTTATTGCAAAGGCAAACCCTGACAATGCAACTTATGTCGATGAGGACGGAAAAACAAAAGACAAACCAAAGCACGCATCGCTTTACGATGAGGTTATCGTTTCAGGAAAGGATTTGAAAAATGGACAGCTTATCAGATAAAAGACGCTTTGATGATATTTCGCTTAACCTTGACGAAATACGCGAAAACATTGCGCGTGCCGCCTTGCAAAGCGGAAGAGCTGCCGATGATGTGAAACTGATGGCGGTTACAAAAACCGTTGACAGCCGTTTTATCAATCACGCAATCGCCTGCGGCATTGACCTTATCGGTGAAAACAAAGTTCAGGAATTCCTTTCGAAAAAACCTGAACTTGATTTGATGAATTGCAAAGCTCACCTCATCGGTCATCTTCAAACAAACAAGGTCGGAAGAATTGTCGGCGAGGTTGATGTGATACAGTCTGTTGACAGCATAAAGCTTGCAAGAGAAATCGGAAAAAGGTCGGCCTTACTCGGCATAAACAGCAAGGTGCTCATTGAAATCAACGTCGGTAATGAAGACAGCAAATTCGGCTTCAGCCTTGAAGAGGCGGCGGAAAGAGCACACGAAATTGCAGAAATCGGCGGCGTTTCGGTCGAGGGTCTTATGTGTGTTGCACCGATTTGTGAAAATGAAAGCGAAATTCGTGCAATTTTTTCAAATATGCACCGTACTTTTATTGACATTCGCTCTAAAAACATAGATAATATAAATATGAATGTTCTTTCAATGGGAATGTCTGCCGATTATATTCCCGCCATTCTTGAAGGCTCGACCCTCGTTAGGGTCGGCTCGGCGATTTTCGGCGCAAGGAATTACAGATAAACAAAAATCAAATTATATAAGTGTATGGAGGACTTTACTATGGGAATTATGGACAAACTCAAAAAATTTGTTAATGTCAGCGAAGAAGGTTACGTTGACGATGATGACGTTAATTACGAAGAAGACGATTTTGATTATACCGCACCTTCGGCACCCAGGGCACCGGAGCAGAATTCTTTTGCTTCACGCACAGTGAGAAATCAGTCTGCAAGCAGCAAGGTCGTTGACATTGATTCCGCTGCACCTGCACAGAAGCCCGTTGCAAAGCCTCACGTTGTTTTTAAGAAGATTGACCGTTTTGAAAATGTCGGTGAGGTTGCAGATATTCTTAACGAAAAAAGAATTGTAATTTTAAATCTTGAAACCTGCCCCAACGATATTTCACAGCGCATCATTGACTTCCTTTACGGTGTTGCTTACGCAAACAAGGGCGATTTCAAGCGTGTTGCAGGCAGAGCCTATATCATCACCCCCTATAATGTGCCGGTTTCGGGCGAGCTTCTTGACGAAATCAGCAATATGTCAAGCTTTTGATTAAGAAAATATTTGTGTGAGAGGAAAGGTGGCAATTATGCTCAGACCCGAACAAGTTGCAAACGTACAGTTTAATTCAGTTAGCAGAGGCGCTTACAAGGCAGAAGATGTTGACGCTTACGTAAGAGCGGTTTCCGAATCTTATACTCAGGTGTTTAAAGAAAACGGCGATCTTGTTAGAAAAATTTCCGTCCTTGCCGATAAGGTTGAAGAGTACCGCCGTGACGAAGATACCATCAAAACAACCCTTCTTACCGCTCAGCGAATGGCTGACAAAATCACAAAAGAAGCCAACGAAAGCGTTGCAGCAGTGACAGCTGACGCTCAGGAAAAGGCTCAGCAGATTCTCGACAAGGCAAATGCAGAGGCTGCCGTTGCCGTTGAGGATGCAAAGCTTACAGCAAAAGACCTTGTTGCAAACTCAAAAGCTGCTGTTGAAGCTCTTACGGAAAAGGCAAAGCAGGACAGCGAGGCTGCCGTTGCCGCCGCAAATGCGAAGGCTGCCGAAATGATTGCTGCCGCAAAAGAAAGAGCCGCTCAGATTATCGGTGACAGCGAGGCTCGCCTTGCCGCCGTTACTGCTGAATATCAGCGCATTGCCGCAATATCTGATGAGTTCAGAACAAACGTACTTAACCTTTACTATGACCAGATTTCCGCAATCAAGGATTCTCCCGTTGCTGAGCCGCTTTCCGCACAGCAGGAGTCTGCTCCTGAAATTATTGAAGAAGATGACGTAATCGGCGAAACACCCGTTTATGACGAGGTTGTTGAAATTCAGGAGGTTGAGGCAGAGGATATTACCGAGGCAGAGCCCGAGGTTATTGAAGAGCCTGAATTTGTTGAAGAAACCGAAGTCGCTGTTGAGGAATCGGTTGCCGAAGAAGAGCCCGCAGCAATTGTTGAGGAAGTCGTTGCCGAAGAGCCTGAGGCTATTTCTCAGGATGAGGTAACGGATATGTTTGACAACATTGCAGACGAAATCTTCTCCACTCCCGCTGCTCAGGAAGAGCCTGAGTATGAAGAAATTGTTGAAGAAGTAACAGAGGACGACGAACTTGACGTTTTCGATGTTCCCGTGGCTTACGAGCCTGCTCCCGCTTTTGAAGAAACCGTAATCGAAGAGCCTGTTGAGGCTGTTGCCGAAGATATCCCCGTTTTCAAGAGCATGGCTGCCGCTCAGCCCGCTGATGAGGATGAGGAGTTTGAAGGCTTCAAAGTAAACCTTGACGATATGGAAACAGACGGTGACGAAGACCCCGATGATTTTCAGTCATTCTTCAACAGCTTTTTTGACGAAAACTGATTTTAATTGATTTTGTGAGGTTGCCATGTTCCAGATAACGGCACTTGCGGTCATTGCAGTTCTGACCGTGATTGACCAGGTGACAAAATACTATATCTGCGAATTTGTAAAAGGTGCACAGCCGATTGAGTTTCTGTTAGGCAATTTTCAGTTCCGCTATGTTGAAAACACGGGCGCATCGTTCAGTTTATTTTCAGAAAAAACAGAGATTCTGACTGTTGTAACATCCGTGATGATTGTTGCGTGCCTTGCGCTTCTGATGATTCGCAAATTTAAACCTATTGTCATCAACATTGCCTTGATTGCCGTTGTTTCAGGCGGAATAGGCAACCTGATTGACCGTATCCGTTTCGGATATGTTGTTGATTTTATTGAACCGCTTTTCATTGATTTTGCGGTCTTCAATTTTGCCGACTGCTGTATCACGGTCGGTGCGTTCACAATCCTTATTTATGAGATATATGAAATAATAAAAGACAGAAAAAAGGTCGGTTGATATGTTTGATAGCAATGAAATAACCGATATTTCTCAGCCGATTTCCTTTACCGTTACCGCAGAAACTCAGGGTATCCGCCTCGATAAGCTGATAAGCGAATGTGTACCCGGGCTTTCACGGTCTTTTGTGCAGGGCCTTATTGCAGACGGCGGCGTTTTTGCCGACGGTAAGCAGGCCGCAAAAAGCCTTAAACCAAAAGCAGGAACGGTGATTGAGTTTGTCGTGCCCGAACCTTCGGAACTTTCCGCACAGCCGCAGGATATTCCTCTTGATATCCGCTATGAGGACGACGACCTGCTTGTTGTCAACAAACCGCGGGGGATGGTTGTTCACCCCGCACCCGGAAATCCCGACGGCACGCTTGTCAATGCATTGCTTTACCATTGCCGCGGTCGGCTTTCTGCAATTAACGGAGTCATCCGCCCGGGAATAGTTCACCGCATTGATAAAGACACAAGCGGTTTGTTGCTTGTGGCCAAAAATGATGCCGCTCACATTTCGCTTGCTCACCAGATAAAAGAGCACTCGCTCACCCGCGAATACCGTGCCGTTGTTCATGGCCGGTTCAGGCAGTCGGAGGGGATTGTTGATGCTCCAATCGGCAGAAACCCGAATGACAGAAAAAAGATGTGTGTCACTGCGCAGAATTCTAAAAACGCCGTCACACATTACACTGTTCTGGAAGAGTTTGATTCTTTTTCCTTTATGAAACTCAGGCTTGAAACAGGCAGAACTCATCAGATAAGAGTGCACATGGCTTATGTCGGTCATCCCGTTGCGGGCGACCCCGTCTACGGCCCCAAAAACGGTGTTGCTCAGCTGGGGGGGCAGTGCCTTCACGCGGGACTTCTTGGATTTATTCATCCCAAAAGCGGTGAATATATTGAAATTGAATCGGAATTGCCCGATTACTTTACGGGGTTTCTCAGAAAAATCCGCTGAAAACCGTAAACCTCTACGGATTTTGAGAAATAACTTGGAAACAGTAAAATTTGACTTTCCGTAATAATTGCTTTGCGGAAAGCAGAATATACAGGAGGTGGCTGCAATGGATGCAGTTGTCAGAAAACAGTTGAAAATCAAGGCTTGCAAAGCCAGAATGGGAATTATTGAAGGCGTTTACAATGCCAAGTCGGGTCATCCCGGCGGCTCATTGTCCTGCGTTGACATTATGACCTATCTCTATTTTCATCAGATGAATGTTGACCCCAAAAATCCCGATATGGAAGACAGAGACAGATTTGTTCTTTCAAAGGGTCACGTTGCACCTGCACTTTATGCAGTGCTTGCACAGAAGGGATTCTTCCCCCTTGAAACTCTCAAAACACTCAGAAAAAGTGACTCCATCCTTCAGGGTCACCCCAGCATGAAGCTCACCCCCGGTGTCGATATGAGCTCAGGCTCTCTCGGTCAGGGAATCTCCGTTGCCTGCGGTATGGCTCTGGGCGCAAAGCTTGCAGGTAAGAGCTACCGTGTTTACACCATTCTCGGTGACGGTGAAATTCAGGAGGGTCAGGTATGGGAAGCTGCAATGTATGCCGCCGCCAAGAATCTTGACAATCTTGTTGCCGTTGTTGACAATAACGGTCTTCAGATTGACGGAAAAATTGCCGAGGTCAACTCACCTTATCCCATCCCCGAAAAGTACAAGGCTTTCGGTTGGAATGTTATTGAAATATGTCGGCACGCCTTTGATGAAATTGATGCCGCTTTCAAAGGTGCTGCTGAATTCAAAGGCAAGCCGTCTGTAATTGTTGCAAAAAGTGTTAAGGGCAAGGGCGTTTCCTTCATGGAAGACCAGTGCTCATGGCACGGCACAGCTCCCAATGCTGAGCAGTATGCTCAGGCAATGGCAGAGCTTCAGGCAACACTTGACGAGCTTGAAAATTAATCAGGGGAGGTAATTTAAAATGGCTGATGTAATCAAAACCGCAACCAGAGACGCTTACGGCAAGGCTCTTGTTGAGCTTGGTGAAAAAAATGATAAGGTAGTCGTTCTCGATGCCGACCTTGCCGCGGCAACAAAAACAGGCATGTTCAAAAAAGCTTTTCCCGAAAGATTTTTTGACACGGGTATTGCCGAATGTAATATGATGGGTGTCGCCGCAGGTCTTTCCAGTGTCGGCTACACTGTATTTGCAAGTTCTTTTGCAATGTTTGCCGCAGGCCGTGCTTTTGAGCAGGTCCGCAACTCAATCGCTTACACTCATTTCAATGTAAAAATCGGTGCAACCCACGCAGGTATTTCTGTCGGTGAAGACGGCGCAAGCCACCAGTGCTGTGAAGACATTGCTCTTATGCGTGTTGTTCCCGGTATGGTTATTCTCAATCCTGCCGACGACGTTGAAACAAGAGCCGCAGTTATGGCTGCCGCCGAATATGACGGTCCTGTTTATCTGCGCCTTGGCAGACTTGCCGTTGAAAGAATCAACGACGAGGCAACTTATAAGTTTGAAATCGGTAAGGCTATTGAGCTTTGCGAGGGCAGTGATGTCACAATCGTTGCAACCGGTCTTATGGTCGGTGAAGCACTTAAAGCAAAGGAAATTCTTGCAAATGAAGGAATTTCCGCAGCAGTTCTCAACATTCATACGATTAAACCCATAGATGAAGAGGCAATAATAAAAGCGGCGAAGAAAACAGGTGCAATTGTTACCGCAGAAGAGCACAGCATTATCGGCGGTCTCGGCTCAGCCGTTGCCGAGGTTGTTACTCAGAAATGTCCTGTTCCCGTTGTTCGCGTTGGCGTCAATGACGAGTTCGGCCGTTCAGGTCCCGCAGTTGAAATGCTTAAAATCTACGGTCTTGATGCTGAAACAATCGTGGCAAAGGCAAAAGAGGCAGTTGCACTCAAATAAAAATTCAAATTACGGCGGTTGTTTTTCAGACAACCGCCTGATTTTCGGAGTGTGAAACAGTGCAGGCTGAAAAAACAACAAGGTTAAATAAAACCGCAAAAATCGTAATGGTGTCACTTCTTGCCGCCGTTATGATTGGCGTGTGCATTTTAGTAATCAACATCTGTCTTGATGCCAAAAGCGGTGTTCCCGATTCTTTTGCTGCTGTTTATAAAAAGGACAACGGAACCGTTGTCAATATCAACGGCAATAAGCTTGCACTTGAACGTTCCGACTGTATGAACATTGATTATTCCGAAAGGGCCAAAAGGCTGTTTTGTCTTGTGCCCTCTGCCGTTGATGGTGACGGCAACGAGATTTATGACCTTGTTTATACCGAATATGACAAACAAACTTCCGCTTTGAAGGAACTGACGATAATTGACATCGGTGTTGCCGCAGAATACTTCCTTTCGGATGACGGAAACTTTGTCTATTACCGCAAATATAACGGCGCAGACAAAGCCTTTGAGGGCACAGTCTGCTCGCTTGACAACAACAGTATTACCTGCTTTGCCAGCAATGTGGATGCGCTTTATGTGTTTACATCCGAAAATACTGTCTGGTTTACACGACCTCACGCAGATTCCCGTGTGCTTTACTGCTTTGACGGCGAAACAATGAGCGAAATCTGCAGAAATATTGTCAATGTAAACCTGTATAACAACTGCGATAAACCGCATATAATTTATGAGGCTCTCAATTCTGACGGCTATTCAAAAAGCCTTTATGTTGCTGACCGTGACGGCAGTGACCTTGTTTCAGATACTGTTGCGGCGGTTTTGTATGATGAATACCTGCCGCAGTCAAATCTTTATTACTTTTCCTCCGATTCGCAGGAGGTTTCGTGGAGTCAGATTATTTCAGACAATTACCGTGAAAGTGATGAAGCACTTGAACGCCCCGTCAGGGATGATTATGTTTCTGTTTACGGCGGCACTGCAACGGGCTATATTGAGGCTCTTGAAGCTTATCAGGATAAAATGATAAGGGATGAAATCCGTCAGTCTCTTGACACATCCTTTGCCAACGGTACACTCATTGCCCCGATTTATACTGCTTATGCTTACACGGATGACGGCATTTACAAACTTGCCGATTCCGTCAATCCCGAATATGTTTACGCTGCTGAGGCTCACGGCACGCCCCGTATTATTTACGAAAGCACCGTTATTGAGGGCGAAATTGCCGATATTTCAACACTTGTCAATATTGCCGCACGCAGTGACCTTGACGATGTTATTGCCTACGCGTGCAACCTGATAGGCACGGCGGTTTTGTCTGAGGGTCTTGTAGTCAGCTGTGCGGGCGACGTTGAGCCTTACAGCTGCACTCTGGAGGATTTTGACAAAGGCTCAACCTTGTTCAGCTTCTTCGGCGACGGCGGAGATTTCTTTGCTTTTGAGCGTGACAAAACGGGCGATACAAGCATTACCTATAACCACGTTAATCCCGACAATGCTAAGCTTGAAAGCATAAGTGTTGAAAAAAGTGCATCGTCTTATTGTCTGTTTGATGATGAATTGGTTTATCTGACACTTGATGTCGGCAAAAATTCAGGCGATGTCTATTCTTTTTCAAACGGAGAAAAAAATAAAATTTTTAACGCCGCAAACGCTTTTTTCAGGCGCGGTGACGGCGTGATTACAGTTAAGAATTACACGGATAATAACGGTAAGGCTTTTGCCGAGTATTATCTGATTAAAGACGGTGAACAGCATCTGTTGAGCAACAACGTGCTCACCGACAGCTTTTTTACCGACAGTGATATGAATGCCGTTTTTTTACGGCAGACCGAAGATTCAACCGAGCTGATTCTTTACGGCAACGGCTCTTTTGAAACTCTGGATACGGATGTTGAGGAAATTTTGGTGTTCAAATAACACTTTTGTGGATTTCTTGTGAAAGGAAAAACGTGATATGGCTGACAATGTTTTAAAGAAAGCGGCTTTTGGCGGTTTTAAAAAATCTGATGTTCTTGATTATGTCGAAAAACTGCAGATTCAGCTTGTTGAGGCAAAGCGCACAGCCGAGCAGAACAAGACTGATAAAGCGGCGCTTGAAGATGCACTTTTGCGTGCGGAAAAAGCCGAAAAAGAGCTTGAAGATGTAAAAACACACAACTGTGAGCTTGAGGAAAAGGTTGAAACTTACCGTAAAAAGCTCGCCGGTTATGATGAGGAGCTTTCTGCGCTTGAGGAGCGTTTTACTGCGCTTGAAGAAAATTTTGCAAATCTCAGTGAGAATGAAGCGAAGGTAAACGACATTGTTCAGGATGCCGTCAGATATTCTGAGCAGGTCGTCGGCACCGCAAAAGAAGAAGCAAGGGCGGTTTCCGAGCGTGCCAAGGAAAACATTTCCTCAACTGCGGGCGAAATCAACGCAATCAGTGAAGACATCAATAAGATTGCAACCGATTTCGGCACAGTCATTACACGCCTTTCTGACAGAATTTCAACCCTTTTCACCGACATCGGCTCACTTGCAACACGTTTTGAAGATGACACTCAGGCGAAGCCCGACGCCGTTGTTGCACAGAGCAATTCATCAGAAGAAATTTCAGACAGAAACAGAAACTTTAACGAATATTGATATGGCTGAATACATAATAAATACTGATCAGATAAAAGAATATGCTCCGCGCCTGCGTGCAGGTGATACGGTTTTGCTTTCAGGCACTTCGTATACCGCACGCGATGCCGCACACAAGCGACTTACAGCATTGCTGGATGCGGATGAATGTCTACCGATTGAACTTAACGGTGCCTGCATTTATTATGCAGGTCCCACACCGACGCCTCCGGGTGCGGTAATCGGTAGTTGCGGCCCCACAACCTCGGGCAGAATGGATGTTTTTGCCCCTCGTTTTCTTGACCTGGGTCTTTCCGCAATGATCGGCAAGGGTGAAAGAAACGAGGCTGTGTGTGATGCGATTGTGCGCAATCACGCCGTCTATTTCTGTGCTGTCGGAGGTGCAGGTGCGGTTTGTTCAAAAAGTATAACTGCGTGCGAGGTTGTTGCTTTTGATGACCTCGGTTGCGAAAGTATAAAAAGATTGGAGTTAAAAGATTTTCCGCTGATTGTTGCGATTGATTGTAACGGCGGCAATTTGTTTAAAAACTGAATCATTTCTCTGTATTATGGAGGCTTGCATGACTGTCGGATTTAACGAATTTATCGGGGCGGTACGTGCAAGCCCTTTTTTGTTTGTGTCGGCTGTACTTATTCTTGCCGTGATTTTTGTCAATGGCTGGACCGATGCGCCAAACGCTATTGCGACCTGCGTTTCAACACGCTGTATCGGTGTGCGCACCGCAATCGCAATGGCGGCTGTTTTCAATTTTCTGGGAATCCTCGTTATGACAGCCGTCAACTCTTCCGTTGCACATACAATTTTTTCAATGACAGATTTCGGCTTTGACGGAAAAAGCGCAATGGTTGCCCTTTGTGCGGCAATGACTGCAATAGTTTTGTGGGCAATTGCCGCCTGGTATTTCGGAATTCCCACCAGTGAAAGCCACGCTTTAATTGCAGGGTTGACGGGTGCCGCTGTTGCGGCAAACGGCGGATTTTCGGGCATTAATGGCGACGAGTGGATAAAAATTTTCTACGGTCTGTTTTTTTCTGTGACGGCAGGCTTTGCAACAGGATTTCTTACTGTTAAAACAGTTGTTGCGCTTTTTAAAAATGCTGACAGAAAAAATTCATCTGAACTTTTTAAGTATATGCAAATCGGCGGCGGTGCCGCAATGGCGTTTATGCACGGAGCGCAGGACGGTCAGAAATTTATGGGGGTAATGTTGCTTACTCTTGCAATTTCAACGGGCGGTACTCAAACCGCTTTTGATGTACCCGTGTGGATGATGCTTGTCTGCTCGCTTGTAATGGCACTTGGCACGTCAGTCGGCGGTTACAGAATTATCAGGTCTGTCGGAATGGATATGGTAAAGCTTGAAAAATATCAGGGCTTTTCCGCTGACCTTGCAGGTGCATTGAGTCTTTTCGTTTTGTCCTGCTTCGGAATTCCCGTCAGCACTACGCACACAAAGGTTACGGCGATAATGGGTGTCGGGGCGGCGAAAACACGGCGCAGTGTAAACTGGGGTGTTGTCAGGGAAATGGTGCTTGCGTGGGTACTGACTTTTCCCGGGTGCGGTCTTGTCGGGTGGCTTACCGCTTTGTTGTTTTTCAAGCTTTTTTAGTGGGGTGATAAGTTGACAAGAAAGAAAAATTTCTATTTTCTTAAATTTACCGAGTTGGCACAATTTTCGCACGTTGCGGCAAAAACGGTGAAACTTTTTTTTGAAAATTTTGACGTATTTTTATTACCGGAAACGATTGAAAATATCGGCACAGTAAGAAAGCAGGCAGAGAGTGTAAAAAAAGAGACGTTGACTGCACTTTCAAAAGAGTTTCTGCCGCCGTTTGAGCGTGAGGATATTGCTGCGCTTGCAAGGGGATTGGTTGAAACAATCTGTGCTTCAGAGGATATTTTGCAGTGCGTTTATTTCTGCAATCTGACTGATGCTGACAGCTTTATGCATAAACTTTCGTTAATTGCTCTTGACTGTGCCGCTGCAATGCTTGACTGCATGACTGCGCTTGAAAATTTTACAAAGCAAACGCCGATTTATACCTGCACCGAAAGAATCACAAGCCTTGTCAAAGATGCAAACGAAATTTTTGCAAAAGCAAACAGAAAGCTTTTTACAACAAGCTGTGATGCAAAAGAAATCCTTGTGAAATCGTGCATTTATAAAAACGCGGTACACAGCAGCCTGGTCATTCAAAAAGTAGCTGATATAACGGAAAATATTATTTTGAAAAATTCATAATTACTGAAAATATTAGTGTGTTTTAATGAGAAATCAAAAAATATTCGTGATATAACGAAAATGCGATAAAAATAACGGGCATCCTATGATGCCCGTTAAAGTTTTTGTTATTTAAGATTTCTGCCCAAAATAATGCATAAAACCATTGCAAGCGGTACGTCTGCAAAAAGCATGAGCGCAACACAGATTATGAAAACCGCAATTGAAACAACGCCGCCGGTGAAGGCTTTTTTCAGTTGTGACCAGTCAACCGACTGCCACGCACCGACAATCAGTACGACGGCAAGCGAGGGGAGAGGGATTCTTGCTACAAGACCGTGAAGCCCAATTGTGATTGCAAGTACGATTGCCGCCGCAATTATTGAAGCGGAAACGGTTGTTCTTTCTCTTTTTGAAGGCAGCATCGCTACGCCGCCGACAACGCCCGAAAGCACAAGCGATGATGTATAAACGATAATGTCACGTTTGGTTGAAGTGCCGTCAGAGATGTTGGCGTGAAAATAAATGCCGACAAGTGAAAGTGCTGCTGCCGCAAGAATTACGGGCAGAATCGCCGAGGTGTCAAATCCTGAAAAAAGTGCGCCTGAAAAAAACTTTTCAAATGAAAGCGGATAATCACCGGCTTCTTTGATTGCGGTTGTTTTAACGTCGGGGTTTAAGAAAAGGTTGAGAATCAGTGTAAGTATAACCGCAAGTGAAGCGGCGCTGATTTTTTTTGAAAAGCTTTTGAATTTCCTGGGAAAAGTAATCATAACAACCAAAACGATTGTGCCGTAAAGTACACCGCGCCAGTTGGCGTGAAAGCCCAGGTAACGGTAAGATGCAAGCATCTCTCTGACAGTTGAGCCGACAGCGCCTATTCCGAAATAATCGGTTGTTATCAGCACCGTGATGATAAGAGCCTGTGCTAACGAAATTGCACCTGCCACAGCGGGCGAAATTGTAACCGGCTTGGTTGTGCCGGATTTTGATGTAATGAAAAACACAATCAGGGTTAAGAAACCTGCAAGTGCGGTTGCGGCAAAAGCGGCGCCTGCACCGAATTTGTCACTTAAACCGATGAGAATGATAAACGCCGTCAGGCTTGGCGCAAGACTTGCTCTGTTGCCTGCAAAACTAAGTGCGGCGGCAATGACTGCACCGATAATGCCTGCATAAATGCCCAGGTCCGTACACGCAGCCATGGCAAGCGAAAAGGGCAAAATAAAGCTTGCGGCTGAAACGCCCGAGCAAACGGCAGATGAGATTTTATTTTTCGTCAATTTCAAAACAGTTTCTCCATTGTCTTTAAAGAATTATTATATAGTTTACAATAAAAACCAAAACTATACAAGAGATTTTTCTTTGAAAATCAAAAATTAGTATGGTAAAAGAAATATTTATGTGTTAAAATTAATGCTGACATTTTTGTTTATCGGAGTTTTAAATGAAAAAGAATAAAGCTAAAAAAATTGCCACGTGGATTGTTGTTCCGCTTATGGCGGCAATCTTCATCCTTGACATTGTCACAGTTGTTCTTGCCAACAAGCACGCGGCGCAATACGAAATAAGCGTTGAGGATTTTTCTTACTCAAACGGCGATGACAAAATACATTTTCTCAACACTGCCAATTCTGATGCCATTCTTATTGAAAGTAACGGCCGTTTTGCGCTTGTTGACTCGGGTGAGGGTAATTCCAATCCCAGACGAAAAACGGAATATCAGGGCTTTGAAGATGTGGTTGTAAACTATCTTAAAAAAGCTGCAAAGGCAAACGACGGCAAGGTGTACCTTGATTTTATTCTTGCCACCCACTGTCATTATGACCATATCGGTGCTTTTCCTGCGATTATTTCAGAAGAAGATATTATTATTGAAAAAGCTTATATCAAGCCTTACAGTGCAGATGTCGGTAAAGATTATGAAAGCGAAGACTGGTTGCTCGGTCAGACTTATAACGAGATTATAAACGGTCTTGCTTCACGTAAGGTTGAGGTTGTTTCTTCGTTGCCTGACAAACCGTTTGAATTTGGTGATTTTACCGTTGAGTTTTATAACACTGTCACACCCGAAAGCGTTGTCGGCAAGGGCGAAAACGCTGCAAGCGTTGGAGTAAAGCTCACAAAAGGGGAGCGCGTTGTATTTCTTGCAGCTGACATAACGGCATCAACAGGTCTTGAAAAATTGCTTGCAGACAGTATCGGTGACGTTGATGTGCTGAAAATCGGTCACCACGGATATTACGGCTCTTCTTCGGCAAGCTTTCTTCGTAAGCTGAAACCCGAAATTGCCGTTGTTACAAATCAGCTCGGCAAGATTTATCCCAACGTCAAGTGGAATCTTACAATGGTTGCAGGTGCGGCAACTTATGCAACTTATGACAATAACGGATTAATCTTTACAATTGCTGACGACGGCGGTATTTTCATTACAAATCATATACATTAACTTAATAATTATTAATTTTTCTTTAATACACCTCCGCTTTTGTTGACAAACGGGGGTGTTTTTTGTTACATTATTGCAGTAATTAAAATGGTATATTATGCGCTTGAAATAACATGATTTTTTTTGAACGGAGAAAATAGGAATGAAAGAGTTGAACATTACCTGTTATGAATATCTTAAACAGGCATATGAGAAAAACGGTGATTTTCCTGCTGCGATTACATACGGTCACAAGGTGAAACTTTCAACCCTTATGTCACACATTGACAATCTTGCAGCTTACTTTGTTGCACACGGTTTGTGTGAGGGCGATGTTTACACGGTTTTTTTGCCCACTTGCATCCATTCTTTTGTTGCGTTTTATGCGCTGAGCAAAATCGGTGTCATTGCAAACATCGTACATCCGCTCACTTCGCCCGAATCACTTGCCGAAATAATGAAATTTACCGGCTCAAAGGGCATTATGATGCTTGACCTTCTTACACCTGATTATGTTGAAATGTTAAATGAGGCTAAGTTGCCTTGCATCATCTGTTCAACATCTGACTATGTCGGTCTTGTAAAGGCACCGGCAATCAAGGTTTATGAAAGCGTGAAGTCGCACAAGATTGTTGAATTGCGTTGCAAAACAACGACTTACAAATTTGCAGTGCTCAAAGGTTCCTGGAAAAAGGCTGAAACCATAAAATACGGCGGCGCAAAAACGGCTGTTTATCTTCACGGTGGCGGAACAACGGGTCACAGCAAAACAATAATGCTTTCAAACAATGCTATCAACAACCTTGCCATAAAGCTTGAACCTCTTGACAGCCCGCACAAACCCGGCGATGAATGTTCGTTGATTGTTCTTCCCATGTTCCACGCTTTCGGTCTTGCAACTGCAATGCATTACAGCCTCACTCACGGTTATACGTGCATTCCCGTTGCAAAGTTTTCTCCTAAGGATGCCAATAAAACCATTGCCAAATATCCCGTTTCTTTCATTGTCGGTGTACCCAATATGTTTAAAAAGATGATGGAGGATGAGGACTTTGCAGGAGAACATCTTCGCCGTCTGCGCCTTGTTTTCTGCGGTGGTGACGTTCTTTCCGAGCAGCTTGTCAAAGAGTTCAATTCAGCTGTTGCAAAAGAGGGCGGCAAAGGTCGCCTGATGCGCGGTTACGGTCTGACCGAGTCAAGCTCTGTTTGTTGTGTTAATACATACGACGCTCACCGTGCCGATTCAATCGGTAAGCCTCTGACGGGCCTTAAAGTTGAAATCTGGGATGAGATGAGAAAGCAACTTCCCGCAAACGAAATCGGTGAAATCGTTGTCAGCGGCAACACGTTGATGCAGGGTTATTACAATGCCGACCAGACAGTACCCAATGACGGTGTGTATGTTGACAAAAACGGTGAACGCTGGATTCTTACCGGCGACCTCGGCTACAAAGACGACGACGGCTTCATTTTCTTCACGGGCCGTAAAAAGCGTCTTATCGTTATTTCGGGTTACAACGTTTATCCCATGGATATCGAAAACTGCGTTCAGCAGCTTCCCTTCGTCAAAGAAGCCTGTGCTGTTCAGGGTTATCTCAAAGGTAAACCTTGCGTCAAGCTTTGCGTTGTGCTTGAAAGCAACATTACAAAAGAAGCGGCTGAAACCAAGATTCTTCAGCAGTGTAAAGCAAATCTTTCAAAATTCTCTTGCCCACGTAAGATTGAGTTTATTGATGCTTTGCCCAGAACAAGAATGGCAAAGGTTGATTTTATGAAGCTTACCGACGCATTTCCTCAGAATACATCAAGAAAGGATAAATAATTATGAGCTATCAGACAAGAGCGCCGCAGGCGGGCGATACCGTTGCAATTATGCACACAACAATGGGCGATATCAAAATTCGTCTTTTCCCCGACAAAACACCCAAAACTTTTGAAAATTTCACAACTCACGCAAAGAATGGTTATTATAACGGAATCATTTTCCACCGTGTTATTGAAGATTTTATGATTCAGGGCGGTGACCCTCTGGGCACAGGCACGGGCGGAGAAAGCATCTGGGGCAGATCTTTTGCAGATGAGTTTGACGTTGACCTTCACAATGTAAGGGGCGCACTTTCAATGGCGAATGCAGGTCCCAACACAAACGGCAGTCAGTTCTTTATTGTTCAGGCTTCAAGCGTTGACGACGGTCTGCTTGCACAGATGGAAAAACTTGCAGACAGAGGCTTCCCCACCGAAAGCGTTGAGGATTACAAAGCTCTCGGCGGTACACCCTGGCTCGATTTCAAGCACAGTGTTTTCGGTCAGGTTTTCGAAGGAATGGATGTTGTTGATGCCATTGCAACCTGTAAAAAAGGCTACGGCGACAAACCTCTTGAAGACATTTCCATCCTCGGAATTGATATTGAAGTTTTATAATGCATAAAAAAATCCCTCGGCGTGTGCCGAGGGATTTCTTGTTATCTTTTAAAAATGTCCGCCACGGTAAGCAACAACAATTCTGTCAATTTCCTGATAAATAATACCGCAAAGCTCAACGAATTTGTATGCTAAACGGTGAAGCTTTTTACTGAGCAGGTTGTCGAAGTGCTTATCGTTTGTCTTTTTGATTGTCAGTGAGTCAAGCAGCTCGGCATTGTCACCGCGTTTTGTTTCAATCTTGAGTGTATCTCCGCTGAAATCAAGAGTTGTATAGGTTGTTACCTCGTTTTCAGAGAAATAATAAGCGGTGTAATGGTTTTTGAAGGAGCCGATGATGTCGCCGTATTCATCCGAAATATTTGTCTGGTCACAGATTGCGTTTGTGTTAAGATAAACCGTGCCGAGAGGATTGGTGTACGTCTTGCCGCTTTTTGCAAGACCGACAACACTGCTTTCATACATAAAGTGTGAGCGACCCTGCATGTGGCTGTGGCCCGTCAGAACAAGGTCAACGTCATAAGTGTCGAAAATCGGGGTGAAAACAGCGTTGAGAAGAAGCATTGTTTCGGTTGAGAACATGCAGAAACCGGGACCGAAAAGTGCCTGGTGCATAATTCCGATGCGCCACTTTGCGTCGGGATTTGCTTCAACAGCCTCTTTTGCCATTGCCATGTGGTCAGCCGCACAGCTTGATGTTGCGTCAAAGAAAAGGTAAAGAACATCGCCGTAGCGGAACCAGAAATCACGGTCAAGTCCTTCGAAATATTCACCGTAGAATTCGTTGGGCAGGTTATTGTAGTAATTGTATGCAAAGCCTTTTTTGTCGTGGTTGCCGATTGCAAGTGCAGTAGGCAGTGAACGCAGGGCGGAGGGCATAAGCAGTGTCTGCCATTCATCAGCTGTTTTGCCGGTGGAAGTGTTATCACCGGGTGAAACAAGGTAAGCAATGTCGGGACGGTCAGCAAGTGCTGTTGCAAGAACGTTGTTCCAGGTGTAGCCGTCAAGCGATTGCTTTGAACTGTCCTCAGTCTGTCCGCCTATCTGAATATCACCGATAACCATTGCAACGTGGTCACCGAAGCTTTTGGTTTCATATTTGTAAGCTTTGCTCCAGCCTTTGCCTGTATGGTACTGATAATAATAAGTTGTTTTTTCTTCAAGACCGGTGACGGTTACACGGCAGACAAGCTGGTCTTCGGCTTCGGCAGGTGTTGTGTTACCTTTGAATGTTTTGTAATCGGTCATCGCTGCATTTTTTGCAAGTCTTACCTCAGGTTTTGCTTTTGCGGCATCTGCGTGCCAACAGAGGTTAACCTGAGTCTGGTCAGCACCAACGTTAAGTGCGGGCAGAGTGTTGTCTTTGCAGTATGCATTGTAAACCTTGTCCCATTCCTCAGGTGTGAGTTTGGGGGCGTTGTAGCCTGCAAAGGAAGTTGCGGGAATCAAAAGGAAAAGTGTCAGTGCAAGAATAACAGCAACAATTTTTTTCATAAATTCCGTTCCTTTCATTTAATAATTAATTTTGCGCAGTCATAAACCGCTATGACTGCGCAAATTTCAGTAATCAGAATTCCCAAATAAGGTCTCTGAAGCCTTTTGCACCAAAGATGTCATAAACGGTATCGTTGAGTGACTTGAAAGCTTTGTTGAGCAGTTCTTCGTGCCATTCGGGCTTGGAGGGAGCATCAAAAACACCGATGGTAACCAGAGTGTCGTGTGCATTCTCAATAACTTTATCGTCAGCTTCACGGTCGTTGATTGTGCGGTCAAGCATTGCATTGAGTGCATCAAGAGCGTTCTGTGCAAGAACTGTTTTTTCGCCTGCGGGATTCTCGTTGATGTAGTTTTTAAGAAGGTTGAGGTAGCTGTGGTCGCCTCTTACAACACTCTTGACGTCTCTTGAACCGTTGAACTGGGGATAAACGTCCTTGACGTCGTCAATGCTGTCAAACTCGCCGAGTGCGGCGCCGAGAGCGATTTTAAGAGCCGTGTTGTTGTATTCGAGTTCGTGCTTCTGCTTGTAGAAGCACCATGTTCTGTCGGGATAGAAAGCGGTGGAAACGTCGATTCCGCCGTCGGGAGAAACGTACTTAGCCTGTGAAGCGGCATAGGCAGCCTCGCTTGCGTAGCAATCCTTTGTCAGCTTCTGACCTGCGGGTGCAAAAGTTGTGCCGGGGGCAGAGGATGCGATTTCGATAATTTCGTCAGAGTTTGTGGTGACAGAGCTTTCCATAAAGCGGAAGAAAAGATAGTCGCTGCTGAATCCGCCGAATTCAAGGCCGTAACCTGTGATGAAGTAGAACTCAACGCCCTGTGTTTTCTCAAGGGTTTTCATTGTGTTTTTGAGGTTTTTCTGAACTTCATAGTAGGGTCTTGTCTGTTCTCTGATGTAAGCGTATTCGTCACCGCAAAGAATGTTCTGTTCAATTCTTTCATATCTCTGCCAGGGGATAAGTGCAAGCAGAGAAGGCGTTTTGTACATAAGGGTTTCTTTAAGACCTTCAAGAGCTTCATCAATAAGACCGCGTGCGGCAGATTTGGGCATAAGGCGGATAAGAACGTTGATGAGGTAACCCCAGGGCTCGCCGACAAGTTCCTGAAGAAGGCGGTTGTAAAGAATTTCGGGAGCATCTTCGGCATAGCGACCTTCAAGAAGGTCAGCGAAAACGGAACTTCCGTTCCAAGCACCGACGATACCGATGACTCTCTTGACCTGAGCCTTGTGGCCGTAGTTTGCAAGGTAAGCGTTGACAACAGAAGCGCCCATGCTCATGGGGATGAGAACAACCTTGTCAGCGTTGGAATATTTATCAAGAATTTCGTTGATGAATTTGTCAAGACCGTCTGCATTGTTGAATGTGAAAGAGAAAGCAGAATAGTTGTAGCAGAAAATGTTTTCAGTGCCGATTGTTGCGGCCATTTCCTGACAGGGGATTGAGCGGTAGAAGTTATCAAGGTCGATTTCGTTGTACTCTGAAATAGGGTAAGGCTTTGTAACGTCTTCAACTTCTGCGGGCAGATTGCCTTTTTCGTCGATGATGTTGTAGTAGAAAAGCTTTTCAAGCAGAGCAGAAACGTGCTCTTTCTTTACGAGGTTTGTGTCAAGGGCAATTGTGCCGAGGATTTCTCCGACAAGAAGCAGAAGGTTGAGAATGGAGCCGATATCGCCGAGAACAAGGTTGAAATCGGGATAAATAAGGTTGTACTCAATGATGTCGCCGTCAGCGTCGGTTTTGTAAGAGCCGTCTTCGTTGACAAGGTGTGTCCAGGTCTGACCGATGCCGGTTACAAAAACGATGGGATATTCGCTGCCTGTAATACGGTCAAGGTCTTCGAGAGTACCCGTTGAAACGTCAACACCGTCAGTTCCTGCAAAAGCGGGCACCGTAACAGCAAGGAGCATTGCGAAAACGAGTAAAAGGGAAATAAACTTTTTCATTTCTTTACCTCACTTAAAAATATTAAAATCATTATACTATTTAATTGACGGAATAGCAAGAACTTATTTTACGGGTATTACCGTAAAAGCAAAACCGAGTGAATCACTTGCATCAACGTCATACTTTTCAAGCGTGTCGGGGCCGCAGCTTGCCGTGCCCGTGCCGCGCAGGAAACCGTCAATGTTGACAACGGTTGTGTTTTCACTGTGAAGGTCTTCCTGATGTTTTGCATCGTTGAGAAGCTTCTGTGTGAAGGGGCGTGCATTGAATGAGAAATATTTGTCCTCAAATGCGAATTTAAGACCTGCGCCGTTGTCGTTGGTGACGGTCAGATATCTTACCTCGGTGCGGTTGCCGGAATCCTGAGGCATAATGTAAGGCTCAAGCATTTCGTCAACGGTTGTTTGATAAACGCCGACAATTGTGTGCTTGTTGAAATCGCAGAGGTTTTCAAATTCGCCGAGTCCGAAATATTCAATGTTTTTGAAATCTGCGGGCATTTCAAGCGTAAGACCGAAACGCGGCATATGCTTTGCCGTGCGCTTTTCTTTCTTGGGCTTGAACTGAGCCTCTACTTCGATGTTTCCGTTGGGCTTTATCTCATATTCAAGGTTGACAATGCCGATGATGCCTGCCTTGCTGCGGAGATTGAGAACATATTTAATCTCAACCTCGTCATCCTCAACCTCGACTTCGCAATCTCTGCAAATGACCTTGTAGTCGTCATAGCCTGCGTTGAGCCAGGAATCCCTGACGTGTGCGTCGTTGTCAAGCAGTGCTCTGAAAATGTTGGGAACAAAGCCTTTTTCGCCTGCGGGCGTCTGATTGACAAGCTCTGTGCCGTTGACGGTGTAGCTTTCGAGCATGCCGCTGTTTTTGTTGAAAACAACGGTGCCGCCGTCAAATTCAACGGTGATAAGACCGCTCTTTACTGAGCAGGCAAGCTCACCCTCGCAGTCGTCCGTGTCAACCTCGTAATCGGTTTTAAGAGCAATCTGCTCACGTGCGATTTCGCTGTCACCGACGTAATAGTAAATGTTTACGTGGATGTCGCAGTCATCTTCGGGCAGAGTGTAATCAAGCGGCCAGCCTTTTTCTTCGCCGGGTTCAATATCAAGCACTGCATCAAAAACTTCAACAAGTTCGTTGCCGTTTTTGACAATTTCCCAGACAGCGTTGATGTATTTTGCGTTTTTGAATGAATTGGTGTTTTTGAAAATCAGTTCGTTTTCTTCAAATCTGGCACGGATGGGACGATAGATTTCTTTCATCTGACGTGCGCCGTTGTGAGGTGTTCTGTCAGGATAGAAAAGACCGTCAACACAGAAGTTTCCGTCGTGCTTCTTTTCGCCGTGGTCGCCGCCGTAGGTGTATTTGAATTTGCCGTTTTTGTGATAAACCGCATGATCAGCCCATTCCCAGATGCAGCCACCCATAAGGTTGTCGTATTTGTAGAAAGATTCCCAGTATTCTTCCATTGCGCCGGGGCCTACGCCCATAGCGTGAACGTATTCGCAAAGGAAGAGCGGCTTTGATGAGAATTTAATACCGGCTCTGTGTCTGCCGACTCTGTCGACGTGTGCGTGTGAGGGGTACATTTCAGATGTCACGTCGTAGGAATGACGGGGTGTGCGGATAACGCCCTCGTAATGTACGGGAATTTCGGGGCAGACTTCGTGCAGGTAATCGTAGCAGGCATCCTGACATTTCCAGCCCTCAGCCTCGTTGCCGAGTGACCACATTGCAATACAGGCGCGGTTTCTGTCACGAAGGTACATGCGCTTTACTCTGTCGACGTAACGGGGAATCCATTCACCGTTATGGCTGATGAGCTTGCTGTTGTTGTGGGGCTCACTGCCGCAACCGTGTGTTTCAATGTCAGCTTCATCAACGGCATAAAGTCCGTAAATGTCGCAAAGCACGAGGAAAGCGGGGTCGGGCGGATAGTGCGAGGTACGCACGGAGTTTACGTTAAACTCCTTCATAAGCCTGATATCATTTTCAATGTCTTTGATTGTCATGACGTAACCGGTCTTGCGGTTTGTATCGTGATGGTTTACGCCCTTGAATTTAATGTTTTTGCCGTTGAATGTGTAAATGTCTTTGATGATTTTTATGCGCTTGAATCCCGTGTAGTTACGGATGCACATGATTTCCTCGTCACCCTTCATCAGAGTGATGAAAGAGGTATAAAGCTTCGGGATTTCGGCGTTCCATTCCTTTACTTTAAGGTCCTGCAAAAGGAAATGTGTTGAAGTTTCGGCAGGTACTGTGGTTTGGGCAACAACCTTCTTGCCGTCACAAAGCTCATATTTTACCGTGTAGCCGTCAGTTTTGCCGGTAATGGCAATTGTTGTGTCAATATTCCAGCCGTAAGCGGTTTTGCTTGTCCTGAGATAATAGTCGAAAATATGTGTTTCGGGAAGCTCATAAAGCATAACGTCACGGAAAATGCCGTTTTCTCTGAACATATCCTGACATTCAAGGAAGGTGCCGTTTGACCATTTGTGAACAACGGCAAGAAGCTCGTTTTCACCTTCAACAAGGTATTCGTTAAGGTCAAATTCCGCTGTGTTGTGAGCACCCTCGCTGTAACCGACAAATTTGCCGTTTACGTAAAGGTCGATGCAGGGGATTACACCGAGAAAGCTGATAATGTAACGCTTGTCAAGCGATGAAATATCAAAAGTTTTTCTGTAAACGCCGACCGACTGAATTGACGGCACGTGAGGCGGTGCATCATCAAATGGGTATGGGCAGTTGAGGTAAACGGGCGGCTCATAACCTGTGCGCTGCCACGTTGAGGGAACGGTGATTTTATCAAATTCCGTCGTTGCGGTGTCGATGATGTCGGGCATTGAAACGTTTTTTTCATAATACTTGAATTCCCAGTCGCCCGAAAGCACACGCACAATGTCGGAATTTGTGCGTTCTTTCTGGAATTTTGTTTTTGCCAGAACATCTTTTGATGAATAGGGGATGTTGTAGGCACGTCCTTCTAATTTGTTGATTTCATAGAAGGAAAAGTCATTGAAATTGTTGCGGTTAATTTTATATTGCATAATCGCACTCCTTTCATTTATCCTGCATCATTTTAATCATTATTTTAGCCGCCTTGTAAATGTCGCCGCAACCGAGGGTGATAACAAGGTCACCGCTTTCGGCGTTGTCAACAACGTGGCGGGCAATTTCCTCAAAAGTGTCAAACCACACACTGCCGGGGATTTCCTTTGCAAGGTCGGCGGTGTAAATGTTGTAAGTGTTGATTTCGCGTGAGCCCATAATTTCGCTCATAACACATTTGTCGGCAATTCTGAGTACTCTTGCGAAATCGTCAAACAGAATCTTTGTTCTTGAATATGTGAAAGGCTGGAATACAGCCCACACTCGGTTGAATCCCATTTTCATTGCTGTGTTAAGGGTTACTTCAAGCTCTTTGGGATGGTGCGCATAGTCGTCGGCAATTGTTATCCCGTTGATTTTTGCAAGAATCTCAAAGCGCCTGCCTGCACCGTGAAATTCTGCGAGTGAAGCGGCACAGCTTTGGAAAGGAACACCTGAATAAACAGCCGAAGCAATTGCGGCAAGTGCGTTGTAAATGTTATGGCTGCCGGGACAGCCGAGTGAAACTCTGCCGAGTTTTTCCCCTTTTGCAACAACGTCAAACTCGGCGTGCTCATTAATCATATCAATGTTTGTTGCATAAAAATCGTTAGTTTCTTTGAGACCGAATGTTATTACTTCTTTGTCGAACGTCCCGGCAACTCGGCTTACAACCTCAACAGAGTCGGGGTCGTCGCCGTTATAGATGATTGCCTTTGTTGCCATTGAAGCAAATTTGACAAATGATTTTTTGAGGTTTTCGAAGGTTTTGAAATAATCAAGGTGGTCTTCGTCAACGTTGAGAATTACGGCAACGTCGGGTGAAAGGTCAAGGAATGTGTCAACAAATTCGCAGGCTTCGCAAACCATATGGTCACTGTTGCCCACAAGTCCGTTTGAGCCTGTCAGCGGAAGCTTGCCGCCGATGACTGCGGTAGGATCAAAGTCAGACTGCACAAGAATCTGTGTCAGCATTGAGCAGACGGTTGTTTTGCCGTGCGTGCCGCTGATGCAGATGCTGTTGGGATAAATTCTTGTAACCGCACCGAGAAGCTTACTGCGCTCAAACGTGGGAATTCCCGAAGCCTTTGCGGCAACAAGTTCGGGGTTGTCCTTTAAAAGAGCGGCTGTGTAAATTATCATCTCGGCGCCCTCAATGTTTTCCGCCTTCTGACCGAGTGTAACGGGAATGCCGAGGTTGCGGATTCTTGCGAGTGTGTCACTTTCGTTGTTGTCGGAGCCGCTTAACAAATATCCTTCGTTGTGAAGAATTTCGGCAAGTGGGCACATGCCTGAGCCGCCGATTCCGATAAAGTGAATCCTTTTTACTTTTTTGAGCAACAGATCTATTTCAAACAATGTAACTCACCTTCAAACAATATTATTAAATACATTATATTCCATCTTTGCGAAAAAATAAATATAAATATAATAAAAAATTAAAAAAATTTATCTGTGAACGGTGAGCCGTGTTTTTCATAATATGATACTGGCGCTGTTAATTTAAAAATCGGAGGTGTGCCATGAAAAAAATCAGCAGTCTGCTTGTTATCGGCGGTGATGAGCGGCGGAATTCGCTTTGCTCACAGCTCACAAAACACGGCTATGAGGTGACCGATGACGAGGTTTTTGAAAATGAAAACGTACTTTTTGAAAATATCACAAATTTTGATGCCGTTGTATTGCCTTTACCGGCAAGCACAGACGGCTCTCACATATACACGCGCGGAAAACAGCGTTACAGCATTAATCGCATAATAGACACACTCAGCAAAGAACAAACCGTTTTTGCGGGAAAACTTTCGTCTGCGCACAGAAAAAAATTTGAGGCGGCAGGGGTCAGAGTTTTTGACTATTTTTTGCTTGAAAGCGTTCAGATAAGCAATGCGGTGCCGACGGCGCAGGGAGTACTCAAAATTGTTCTTGACAACATCGGATACACCGTGCTGTCAAGCAGTGTTGCGGTTACGGGATTCGGCAAAACCGCCAAGGCTGTTGCCGATGTTTTTGATTCACTCGGTGCTTGTGTCACCGTTTTTGCAAGAAGTGAAAAAGATCTTGCAACGGCGCGTGCACGCTCACTGAACGCCGAAAAGCTCAGGCGTTTAAGTGCACGGGCAGGGGATTTTGATATAATTGTCAACACAGTGCCGGTACTTGTTGTTGACGGTGCGGTACTGGGCATGGCAAAAAAAGAATGTCTTGTCATTGACATTGCCTCTGCTCCTTTCGGCACGGATTTTTCTGCGGCATCAAGAATGGGTATTAAAGCAATTCAGTGTCCCTCTTTGCCCGGCAAGGTTGCCCCCGTGACGGCAGGCATAATTCTTGCCGACGGAATAAATTCAATCATCAGGGGTGACGGTTGTGAGTAAAGTGACGGCAGGCTTTGCAATGTGCGGTTCCTTCTGCACCTTTTCAAAAGTGATTGAGCAGCTCGAAACCCTTGTGGCACAAGGCGTTGAGGTTGTTCCGATTATGTCTGAATTTGCCCATTCAACCGATACCAGATTCGGCACGGCGGAAAGCTTTAACAACAAAATCAAAGAAATCACAGGCAGGGAAATTATTGCTGATATCAGGTCAGCCGAGCCGATAGGCCCCAAAAAAATGCTTGATATTCTGATTATTGAGCCGTGCACGGGCAATACTCTTGCAAAGCTGGCAAACGGCATTGCCGACACAAGTGTAACTCTTGCGGCGAAGGCACATCTGCGCAACGGAAAACCTGTTCTCATCGCCGTTTCAACCAACGATGCACTTGCTTTTGCGGCGCAGAATATCGGCAGGCTTCTCAACAACAGAAACATCTATTTTGTACCCATGCGGCAGGATGACAGCCTTAACAAGCCGCGCTCGGTTGTTGCGGATTTTTCTCTCACTTGGCAGGCAATGAAAAGCGCTCTGGAAGGAGTGCAGCTGCAACCGATAATCAAATGAATCATACAGCCGTCTGGATGTGTTTCAGACGGTTTTTTCAACACCGAAAAATAGCATATTGTACTTGAAATAAAAGGTTTTATCTGTTATAATAAAGTGATATTTTATGCAAAAAGACGAGGTTGTTGAAATGAGCGGAAAACTGATTGTTATCGAAGGTCTTGACGGCAGCGGCAAATCAACCCAGCTCGGTTTGCTTGCCGACCGTATTGAAGCAGCGGGTAAAACCGTCAAAAAAATCAAGCTTCCCAATTATGATGACCCTGCCTGCGAGCTTGTCAAAATGTATCTTGGCGGCCGTTTCGGTACAAGCCCCGACGCAGTCAATGCATACGCAGCATCAACGTTTTATGCGGTTGACAGATACGTCAGCTACAACTGCCTCTGGAAAGAAGATTATCTTTCGGGTGCCGTCATCCTTGCCGACCGCTACACAACCTCAAACGCTTATCATCAGCTGACAAAATTGCCGAAAGAGCAGTGGAATGAATATCTTGCCTGGCTTGAAGAGTTTGAATACGGCAAGCTCGGAATCCCCAAACCCGACAAGGTTGTTTATCTTGATATGCCCATTGAGGTTTCGCAAAAGCTTATGACCGCCCGTTACAGCGGCGATGAGAATAAAAAAGACATTCATGAGAAAAATGTTCAGTACCTGCTTTCATGCCGTGAGGGGGCATCTTATGCGGCAGAAAAACTGGGTTGGACCGTTGTTGAATGTGCATCTGAGGGCGAGGCTTTGCCGATTGATGTAATTGCCGCAAAAATTCAGTCAGCTATTATGTAAGGAAGTGTATTCTTGTGCTTGATTTTCATAAGCCCACCATGGATGACCGCGATGTCATAAGACCTGTTTTGCAGGCAAGCGGTTACATGGGCTGTGAATTTACTTTCGGAAACCTGCTGATGTGGACTGACTTTTTCCGCACAACCTGCACGGTTTTTGACAACACGTTTGTTTCGATGTCTGTCGGTGACAACGGCTTTGCCGCTTACTGCTGTCCGGCAGGCGCAAAAGACCTGAAAAAAGCAATTGACGAAATAATTGCCGACAGCCGTCAGAGAAATCAGCAAATGTCGTTTTACGGCGTTACGGAGTCATTCCGTCAGGCTCTTTGTGAAATTTACCCCGACCGTTTCGAATTTATCGAGCGCCGCGGAAGTTTTGATTATATCTATATTGTTTCCGACCTTTCCGACCTTGCGGGTAAAAAATATCACCCGAAGCGTAACCACGTAACGGCTTTCAAAAAGAATAACGAGTGGCATTACGAGGAGATCAGCGAAAGTAATTTCCATTTATGCCGTGCGGTCAACGAGGAGTGGAAGCGCCTTAATCTTGAAAAGAATCCCGATGCCATTGCAAATGAGTCAGGCGCTGTTGACATTGCACTTGACAATTATTTTGAACTCGGTTTCACGGGCGGAATTCTTTTTGCCGACGACGCACCCGTCGCGTTTACTTTCGGTGAAAAAATCAATGACAACTGCTTCTGTACCCACGTGGAAAAAGCCTTTTCCGATGTCAGGGGCTCTTATGCCGTAATAAACAGAGAGTTTGCCGCAAACACTATCAGCGGCTATAAATACGTAAACCGTGAAGAGGATATGGGTGCTGAGGGTCTTCGCAAGGCGAAACTTTCATATCATCCCGAAATCCTGCTTAAAAAATACAATGCTGTTCTGAAAGACTGATTTTTATGTTTTGCTTTGCCGACAAAAGCGATTTTTCCGCACTTTGTAATTTGTGGAAAATCTCATTCGGTGACACTGATGAATATATTCTCAATTTTTTAAACCGTCGGTTTACGGATAACAACACTGTTGTTTTCAAAGAAAACGGTGTTGCTTTATCTGTACTTTTCCTGCTTGACGGCAAAATGAAAATCGGCAAAAGCACTTATCCTGCACGCTATATTTATGCTGCCTGCACACACCCCGACTGTCGGGGCAGGGGCCTGATGTCGCGGCTGATTGAGTTTGCTGCCGAAAAATCTGTTGAGGCCGGTTACGGTTTCCTTTGCCTTACTCCTGCCGAGCCCTCACTTTTCGGTTACTATTCACGTTGCGGTTTTGCCACATCGTTTGTGACGGAGCGTGTGTGCGTCGACCGCAAAACACTTGCCGCTGTTGCGGGTGAATACACGGAATACACTCCCGACGTCTACGAAATCACCGGCCTTCGAAACGGGGCGTTGTCAGAAAGCGATGCCTTTATGTGGGATGAAAGCGCTGTAAGCTATGCGCTGTATGAAACGCTTCTGGTTGGCGGTAAAGCTGTTTTTGTCGGTAAAGACCGACTCGCAGGTTATGCACTTTTTCACGAACACAACGGCAAAGTTTATGTAAAAGAAATCTTTGCACGTGACAGCTACGACGGTGTTTTTGCTGCTTTGCTTGAAAACAGCACGGGTGATGAATTTGTCATTGACTGTTGCCGTGATGTGAAAATTAACTTGAAAAGTTCAGAGACTTTTGATAAAGCAATGCTGAGACCCCTTAACGGTGACGTTGCCCGTTTGTGCGGCAATATCAGCGGTTATATGGGTCTTACGCTTGAATAATAAAGGATGTGAAACAATGCTGTATATGTTTATTGCACAGGGTTTTGAAGAGGTTGAGGCAATTGCCGCGGCAGATGTGCTTCGCCGTGCAGGCGTTGAAACTCTGCTTGTCGGTGTCGGCTCAAAAAGCGTTACCGGTTCTCACGGTTTTACCGTTGAGTGCGATATTACCGACAGCGAAATTTCGCTTGATTCTGCTTTGCAGGGTGTGATTCTTCCCGGCGGAATGCCCGGTACGCTCAATCTTGAAAACAACAAAACCGTTATTGAAACCGTCGGATACTGTGCGGAAAACGGCAAGCTTGTGTCTGCAATCTGTGCCGCACCGTCAATTCTCGGACATCTCGGTCTGCTTGACGGAAAAAAAGCAACTTGCTTCCCCGGCTTTGAAAAGGATTTGCTCGGTGCCGTTGTCAGCGGTGATTTTGTTTGCACTGACGGCAATTACATCACAGCAAAGGGTATGGGCAGTGCCGTTAAATTCGGACTTGCCATTGCCGCATATTTTGTCGGTGCAGAAAAAGCCGCAAGCCTTGAAGCAACCCTTCAGTGCTCATGATTGCCGACGAAAAAATGCTTTTGCGCAAGAATTTGCTTAAAAAACGCAGGGCGTTGAATCTGGAAGAAAAGGCAGAGTCGGATTTGCTCATTGCGCAGAATTTTATTTCTTCCGAACTGTATCGGCAGTGTAAAACCCTGCTGATTTATTGCTCAACCCCGATTGAGGTTGACACCTTTGCTGTTATTAATTCGGCTTTGCGTGACGGCAAGCGCGTTGCCGCACCCGTATGTGCGGATTCTGACGGAAAAATGGATTTTTATTTGTTTGACGATGTTTCACAGCTTGTGCCGTCAGCTTTCGGGATTCTTGCACCCGTGGCGAGTGATGACTCAAAGATAACCGATTTTACGGATGCTTTGTGCGTTGTGCCTGCCCTCGGATTTGATGAATCCGGCAACCGCCTCGGCTACGGCAAGGGATATTATGACCGTTTTCTTGCAAAAACGGGTGTTTTATCGCTCGGTCTCTGCTATGAGAATTTTCTGTGCAAAAAACTGCCGGTTGACTGTTTTGACAAGAGTGTGGATTATCTTGTCAGTGAAAACTCTGTAATTAAATTTTAATGTAGGCGACATATAAAGGAGGCTTACATATGAATGACGATAAAAACAAAAATGTAAATAACAACGCAACCCCGTCGGAGGATTTTTTCGGTTTGAGTAAATCTCCCGTGTCGGAAAACGGCACCGATTCTGCGAAGAATTCGGAAGCAAAAACGGAAAGCGATTTTACTCCGCCGCGTTTTGTTGTTAATTTTGACGATGACGACAGCCTGCTTGATGTTTACGACGATGAAACCGCTCCCAGATATAAGGGTGAGGTGTATTTTTCAAACCGTGCATCACAAAACCGTTATGCTGCGGAAAACGAGCCTGCCGTGCCCGTTTCAGCTCCTTCCGGAGGTAACGGCGAAAAGCCCGTGCGCTCACCGTCGGCAAAACCGCAGGCAAAACGCAGAAAAAAGAAAAAGAAAAATATAATCGGAGGCTCTGCACTTTCGTTCATTTTCATTTCTGTAATCTGCTTTGTCACAATTGTTGCTTCTGTTGTTGCAATCAGCTTCATCAACGATGTTCTTGCAATCAACAGAAAAGATCAGGTGGTCACCGTTAATATTCCCGACGAGGCAACGACAAACCAGATTATTGATATCCTCAGCGAAAATGACCTCATAAAGCAAAAAGCGCTCTGCAAACTTTATTTCAAAGGAATCAGTGTTTTCAAAAATCTCGGAAATATCACAGATATTTATGAAGATGAAGAAATCCGTGCGAAAAAAGGCAAGTTCGGCGCAATGAAAGAAGCTTTCGGCTTTGCAAAGACGCTTGGTGAGTATGATTACATCGGCGGAATGTATTATGTAAATGCCGACATCGGCCTTGAAGGTATGCTGCTCAAATTCAGGCAGATTCAGGTTGAAACAAAAACAATTGAGCTTCTTTTCCCCGAAGGCTGGTCAATTTATCAGATTTTCAAAAAGTTGGATGAATTTGACGTCTGCGAATTCAACTACCTTGTGGATGCACTCGAAAAATCGGACTTCAGCTACAAGTTCGTCAGCGATATTGAAGACAGTGCGGACAGAACTTTCCTGCTTGAAGGTTATCTGTTCCCGGATACCTATGAGTTCTTTGAAAGCAGTGACGCAAACACTGTAATCAGGGTTTTTCTTTCAAACTTTGAGGAAAAGTGGACGGAGGAATATGCCGCACGGGCGGAGGAACTCGGGCTGACAATGGATGAGGTTATCACAATCGCTTCCGTCATTCAGCGTGAGGCGGCGGATAAAGCTCAGATGAAGAAAATTTCTTCCGTTATTCACAACCGTCTTAACCATCCCGCTTCTTATCCCACGCTCGGTTGCGATTCAACGCTTAATTATATAACTTCTTTTGTTTCAAATTATGCAAGTGCGCAGGAAAAAGCGCATTTCTCACAGACTTACGATACCTACTCTGTCGAAGGTCTGCCGCCCGGACCGATTTGTAACCCCGGTGTTGATGCGATTGAGGCGGCACTTTATCCCGAAGATACGGATTATTATTTCTTCCGACACGACAAATACGGCCAGATTTATATGGCACAAACCTATGCTGATCACCGCAAGAACGGTCTTGAAGTTTTGCGTGTCAATCAGTAGTTTAACAAAGTGGTGTGTTTATGATTAAACCTTTTAAACCCGAATTGCTTGCCCCTGCCGGTGACCTTGAAAGGCTGGAGGCAGCTGTTTATTACGGTGCTGATGCCGTTTATCTCGGTTCAACCCGTTTCGGCATGCGTGCCGCTCCGCAGAATTTCACGCTTGAAGCACTGCGCAGTGCGGTTGACTTTGCACACGCAAACGGCGTTAAAGTTTATCTTACCTGCAACATTGTTGCACGCAATAACGAAATTGACGATATGCCCGAGTTTTTCCGTGAGGCGGCCGCCTGCGGTGTTGATGCGTTTATCATCACAGACCTGGGTGTTATGGAGATTGCAAAAAAATATGCGCCCGATGTTGATATTCACATTTCAACTCAGGCGGGTGTTGCAAATTACGCAACTGCAAATCTGCTTTATTCAATGGGGGCAAAACGTGTTGTGACGGCACGTGAGCTTTCGCTTGAAGAAATAAGAATAATACGTGAGAAAACTCCGTCAGACCTTGAAATCGAGTGCTTTGTGCACGGTGCCATGTGTGTTTCTTTTTCGGGCAGATGTCTTTTGTCAAACTATCTGACAAACAGAGATTCAAACCGTGGAGACTGTGCACAGCCTTGCCGCTGGAAATTTGCGCTGACAGAGGAAAGGCGTCCCGGCGAATACTATCCCATTGAGCAGAATGACAACGGCACGTTTATTTTCAATTCGCGCGATATGAGTATGATACGTCACATTGCCGCACTTGTTGAGGCTGGTGTTTACAGCTTTAAAATTGAGGGCAGGGCGAAGTCGGCTTATTACACGGCGGTTGCCACAAACTCTTACCGTTGCGCAATTGACGGTTATGTAAGCAGCGGCTTTGCGAGTGATTATGTGCCCGAACAGTGGATTATTGAAGAGGAAAAGAAAATCAGCAACCGTGATTACTGCACCGGTTTTTATTTCGGAAGCCCGATGGATGATGCCAATATTTATTACGGCGGCGGTTATATCCGTGAGTGGGAGGTTGCCGCAATTGCCGACAGCTTTGACGGCGACCGCTTGACAGCTTATCAGCGCAACCGCTTCTTTGAGGGCGATGAGCTCGAAATAATGGAAAAGGGTATTGCTCCGCGTACCGTCAGGGTTGAGGATTTGCGTGATGAAAACGGCGAGAAAATCGAAAGTGCCCCTCATCCGACAATGAAACTTTCTTTTAAATGTCCGTTCCCGGTACAAAAAGGCGCATATCTGCGAATCAGAAAGAAATAAAATACATACATTGATTATTGCTAAATCTCCCTGCTTCGGCAGGGAAATTTTTTGACTTGGCTGGTGTTTTTATGGAAAAAATATTTGACACGATCGGTGAAATAATAACAACCGATTATAAGAATACGAAAATACCCGTAAAGCTTTACCGTGCGGCTTTTTCCTTGCTGAATGAACCGCCTCATCTGGCGGCGGCACGAAGACTTTGTGCGCTCAGAGCAGGGGAGGAAGTGCTTATTTTAACGGGCTTTGTAATGTCTGTTAATCTTCATGCGGAAACTGACGGCGTTATCGGTGCGGCACAGATTGCAAATGCTCTTTCGAAGAGTGGCGTTAAGGTGACGTTTGCCTGTGCAGAGCAGGCGGTTGCGGCACTCGGCGCTTTGCTTAATGATAAAAACACCGAAATTATCGGTATTTCAACCGATTCCGATGAAGCATTGCATCAGGGCGGAACCTTGCTTGAAAGAAAGAATTTTTCTCTTGTGCTGAGCGTGGAGTGTCCCGCCGCAAATGAAAAGGGGATATACCACTCCTGCAAGGGAACGGATATTTCGGCAATCGAGCCAAAGTGCAGTGAAGTTTTTGATTTGTGCGTTTCGCTTGGCATTTACAGTGTTTGTGTCGGTGACCTGGGTAACGAAATCGGTATGGGCAAGGTTGCAGAGATTTGCAATATTCCCGAATTGAAAACCTGTGCCTGCGGTTGCGGTGCGGGCATTGCGGCGGCAAATGCAGCCGACATTGCCGTTGTCGGCACAACGTCGGAATGGGGCTGCTACGGAATCCTTGCGGCGATGTGTGTTCTTGCGGAAAATGAAGAATATTTGCAGTCACCTTTTCAGGAAGCAGATTTCCTTAATACGGCAGTTGCAAACGGTCTTACCGATATGACGGGTGAGGCTGTTCCTGCTGTTGATTCAATACCTTTGCAGGTGAATTGCGACATTATCAAACAGCTCGGAAATCTTGTGTGACTCTTCATTTTGTGCTTTCTCTTGACATTGAAACAATATATGGTATAATGTTATTTGTAAAAATTTGCGTTTTTCTCGGAGGGTAACAGATGGCAAAAGCTAACACATACGGAAACGACAGTATTACCTCCCTTAAAGGTGCCGACCGTGTCAGAAAACGTCCTGCCGTTATTTTCGGCTCGGACGGAATTGAGGGTTGTCAGCACTCGATTTTTGAAATTATCTCTAACTCAATTGACGAGGCAAGAGAGGGCTACGGTGACCGCGTTGTTGTGACAAGATATGCCGACAATTCGGTTGAGGTGCAGGACTTCGGCAGAGGCATCCCCGTCGATTATAACAATAAGGAAAAGAAATATAACTGGGAGCTTGTTTTCTGCGAGCTTTACGCAGGCGGCAAGTACGACACCAACAACGGCGGCAGTTATGAGTATTCACTCGGACTCAACGGTCTCGGTCTTTGCGCCACTCAGTATGCTTCCGAGTATATGGAGGCTGAAATTCATTCGGGCGGTTTCCGCTATGAGCTTCATTTCAAGCAGGGAAAACCCGTCGGTGATATGATAAAAGAGCCTTATAATAAAAAAGATACGGGCACACGTATCAAGTGGCGTCCCGATTTGAAGGTTTTTACATCGATTGATGTTCCGCTTGAATATTTTCAGGATGTTTTAAAACGTCAGTCCATTGTCAACGAGGGTGTGCGCTTCATTCTGCGCAATCAGGTCGGCAAGGGCTTTGAAACCTATGAATATATTTATGAAAACGGTATTGTTGACTATCTTAATGAGGTAGTCGGCGATTCTGCGCTTACGCCTGTGCAGGTGTGGCGTGCCGAGCGTGTCGGCAGGGACAGAGAGGACCAGAAAGACTATAAACTTAAAATTAATGCCGCTGTTTCTTTCTCAAACAAGTCACAGCTTAAAGAGTATTATCACAACTCCAGCTGGCTTGAATACGGCGGTGCGCCCGAGAAAGCTGTACGAAACGCCTTTGTTTATCAGATTGATGCATATCTCAAACAAAACGGCAAATATCTCAAAAGTGACCCCAAGGTAACTTTTCAGGATGTTGAAGATTGCCTTGTGCTTGTTATTTCATCTTTTTCAACACAGACGTCTTATGAAAACCAGACCAAAAAGGCAATCAACAACAAGTTTATTCAGGATGCGATGACTGAATTTTTCAGGCATCAACTTGAAATCTATTTTATTGAAAACCGTCTTGATGCCGAGAAAATCTGCGACCAGGTGCTTATCAACATGCGCTCACGTGTTAAAGCCGAGGCAACACGTGTCAACATCAAAAAGACGTTGCAAAGCTCAAACGATATGACAAACAGGGTTCAGAAGTTTGTTGACTGCCGCAGTAAAGATGTCAATGTGCGTGAGCTTTTCATCGTTGAGGGTGATTCGGCTCTCGGCTCCTGTAAGCAGGCACGCGATTCCGATTTTCAGGCAATCATTCCCGTCAGGGGTAAAATTCTTAACTGCCTGAAAAGTGAATATGACAAGATCTTTAAAAGTGAAATCATAACTGACCTTATCAAAGTTCTCGGTTGCGGCGTTGAGGTTTCGTCAAAGTCAAACAAGGAAATATCTTTGTTTAATCTTGATATGCTCAGGTGGAGCAAGGTCATCATCTGTACCGATGCCGACGTTGACGGTTTCCATATCAGAACACTCATACTCACAATGATTTACCGCCTTATGCCCACACTTATCACAGAGGGCAAGGTGTTCATTGCCGAGTCACCGCTTTATGAAATCACCTGCGGCGATGAAACATGGTTTGCTTACACAGAAAAGGAAAAGGCAGATGCACTTGAAAAAATCGGCAACAAAAAGCATACCATTCAGCGCTCAAAGGGTCTTGGTGAAAACGATGCGGATATGATGTCGCTGACCACGATGAATCCCGCAACACGCCGACTTATCAAAGTTGAGCCTTCGCTGTTTGAAAAAACCGAAGAAAAATTCGAAACTCTGCTTGGTGATAATCTCACCGCAAGAAAAGATTACATTGCTCAGAACGGCCACTTGTATATTGATTTAGCCGACATTTCATAATTCAGGAGTGTACAGTTATGGCAGGTAAAAAGAAAAGAAGCGAAAAGGCCGCCCCCACGGCGGAACAGTTGCTTAAAAATACACATATTCACGGCGCGGGCGAGGTTGTAAGTCAGGAGATTGTTGATACTCTTGAACTTAACTTCATGCCTTACGCCATGAGCAGCATCATGTCGCGCGCAATCCCCGAAATTGACGGTTTCAAGCCCTCGCACAGAAAGATACTTTTTACAATGTATAAAATGGGTCTTCTGACAGGTGCCCGTTCAAAGTCGGCAAACATTGTCGGCAGAACAATGCAGCTCAATCCTCACGGCGACGCTGCTATTTATGAAACGATGGTGCGCCTTTCCAAGGGCTATGAAGCATTGCTTCACCCTTACGTCGACTCAAAAGGTAACTTCGGTAAAGCCTATTCACGTGATATGATGTGGGCGGCTTCCCGTTACACCGAGGCAAAGCTTGAAAGTATTTCCGCCGAGCTTTTTTCGGACATTGACAAAGATACCGTTGATTTTGTCGATAACTACGACAGCACAATGAAAGAACCTGTGCTGTTGCCCGTAACCTTCCCGTCAGTGCTTATCAATTCAAATATGGGCATGGCGGTCGGTATGGCAAGCTCAATTTGCTCGTTTAACCTTGAAGAGGTCTGCAACACCACCATTGAACTGCTCAGAAATCCCAAACACGATGTTGTTGACACGATGAAAGGTCCCGATTTTTCGGGCGGCGGTCAGCTTGTTTATGACCGTGCGGCTATTGAAAATGTTTTCAACACCGGCAGGGGTGGTCTTAAAATCCGATCAAAATATGTTTATGACAAAGAAAATAACTGTATTGATATAACCGAAATTCCGCCCACCACAACGGCGGAGGCGATTATTGACAGAATTATTGAAAAAGTAAAAAGCGGAACAATCAGGGAAATCAGCGACATCCGTGACGAAACCGACAAAAGCGGTCTTAAAATCACAATTGACCTTAAACGTGGTACGGATGCCGAAAAACTTATGGCAAAGCTTTTCCGTCACACTCCGCTTGAGGATAGCTTTTCCTGTAATTTCAATATTCTTGTTTCGGGAAATCCGCGTGTTATGGGCGTTAAAGAAATTCTTAATGAGTGGATTGCTTTCCGCACCGAGTGTGTAAAACGCCGCACTTATTTTGATCTGAAGCGTGCTCAGGACAGACTGCATTTGCTCCGCGGTCTTGAAAAAATCCTTCTTGATATTGACAAAGCAATCAAGATTATCCGCAACACCGAAGAGGAAAGCGAAGTTGTTCCCAACCTGATGATCGGCTTTAAAATTGATAAAATTCAGGCTGAGTTTGTTGCCGAAATCAAGTTGCGCCATCTTAACAGAGAATATATTCTCAAACGCACACGTGACATTGAAAAGCTTGAAGAGGCAATCAAGGATCTCAACGACATTCTTGCAAAGCCCAACAGAATCAAGTCGATTATTATTTTTGAGCTTAAAGAAATAATTAAAAAATATGCCCGTCCCCGCAAGACGGAAATCATTTATGCCACCGAAATTGCTCAGGAGGATGAAACGGAAGAAATTCCCGATTATCCCGTACATCTGTTCTTCACAAAAGAAGGATATTTCAAGAAAATCACGCCTTTGTCACTGCGCATGAGCGGTGAGCAGAAACTGAAAGAAAACGACTCCGTTTTGCTTGCGATTGAATCCTCAAATGCAAAAGAACTGCTGTTCTTTACCAACAAGTGTCAGGTTTACAAAGCACGTGTCTGCCAGTTTGAGGACACCAAGGCAAGCGCTCTCGGTGATTATGTTGCCTCCAAGCTTGAAATGGAAGACGGCGAAACCGCAATCTATATGGCTGTGACAGATGATTATTCGGGTTATATGATGTTCTTCTTTGAAAACGGAAAGGTTGCAAAGGTTGACCTTAACTCCTACGCCACCAAGACCAACCGCAAAAAGCTTATCAAGGCTTTCTGCGACAAGTCACCCGTTGCCGCAATCAAGCACATTAAAGAGGATTGCGACATTGTTGTTTCGTCCAGTGCCGGCAGGTTGCTTCTGTTCAACACCGGCACAATTTCCGCAAAAACAACCAAAGATACTCAGGGTGTTGCCGTAATGACTCTCAAAAAAGGTCAGTTTGTAACCGGCGCAAGAGACTACGTTGTCGGCGAATTTGCAAAGCCTTATCGCTACAAGGCAAAGAATCTTCCCGCAGCAGGCGCTTTACCCTCAGCTGACGATTCCGGCGAGCAGCTGACACTCGAATAATATATGTACTCTGCCGTTTGTGCGTGAAGCAGAAACGGCACAACGGAAGGTCGGCAAACGCTTTTTATCACACACTTTCCGTTGCAATAATAGCATTTACCCGATAAAAAATAAAATTCAAAGTACTTTTTACCAAGAAATTTGAAAAAACACTTGCATTTCAGTTCTGTTTATGTTAAATTACTGTGGTGAAAATAATTAATTCTTAAATGGAGGTTTACACCTATGGCTTGGTATCAGGTTTTAATCGGTGCTGTTCTTATTGTTGTTTCAATTGCCATTGTTGCTGTCGTTCTTCTTCAGGAAAGCCGTTCCGCAGGCCTTTCAGGCGCTATTTCGGGCGGTGCTGACACCTTTTTTGGCAAAAACAAGTCTAAGACAGTTGAAAGCAAGCTTGTCCTCATCACAAAGATTGGTGCCGGCATCTTCTTTGCACTTGCTCTCATCTCAACCCTTGTTGTTCTTTTCTTCTGATTATAACAACTGTGAGCCGTATCGTGCTTTCACGATACGGCTCTTTTTTGTTTTTTATAAGATTATACAGATTAAACCGCTGCAACCTTCATTGATAACTCTTTCAAGGGTTTCCTGCAACCTCATCCGTGCTTCGTTGGGCATACGGAAAAGCTTATTGTGCAAGCCTTCGTTTACAAGCTCGTGTAGTGATTTACCGAAGATGTTCGAATCCCAGATTTTTACGGGATTTTCTTCAAATTCATTAAGCAGGTACATCAGTAATTCTTCTGACTGTGACTCTGAGCCGACAATCGGAGCGACCTCGGTTTGTATGTTTGCACGCATCATGTGAATTGAAGGTGCGGATGCTTTGAGTCTTACACCGTAGCGACCGCCCTGCTTCATGATTTCAGGCTCTTCAAGCGTCAGTTCCTCAATATCCGGCAAAACAATTCCGTACCCCGTGGCTTCAACCTCATCGAGTGCGGCCTTGAGCCGCTCAACGTATTTCTTTTGTGCGGTCAGCTCTTTGAGCATTTTCATAAGCTCAAGCTCTTCTGTTACCTCAATGCCCGTTTGTTCAGTCAGCACTTTAAAGAACAGGTCGGGATTTACCGTCACAATCAGTCTTGCGCTTCCGTCGGCAAGATTCATTTTTTCGATTGCCGCCGATTTTATGTGTTCACACCGTGAAATTTCGTTGGCGAAACTGTCAACGTCACGCACCTTTTCAAGCTTTTTTGCAAGCTCGCTTATGTTTCCGAAAATTGATGAGCGCAGTTGGTGGTCGGGTTCTAACTGTGAAATCCACTTCGGCATATCAACGCCGATTTCTTTAATCGGAAATTCAAAAAGAATGTTGGAAAGAATGTTTGTTATTTCTTCCTCGGTGAGTTCAAGACAGTTTACGGGCAGAACGGGCACACGGTAGGAATCCGTCAGCTTTGATGCAAGGCTTTGTGCCGCCGCTGATTTCGGTTTTGTGCAGTTGAGCAACAAAACGAAAGGTTTTCCCAGTTCTTTTAATTCATTGACAACGCGCGCTTCCGCCTCTTCATATTCCGCCCTTGGAATTTCGCTGATTGAGCCGTCCGTGCTGACAACAAGACCGATTGTTGAATGTTCCGTGATAACCTTGTGTGTGCCTGTTTCGGCGGCAAGGTTAAAAGGGATTTCTTCGTCAAACCACGGTGTTTTAACCATTCTCGGCGTTTCGTTTTCAATATATCCGAGTGCGCTCGGCACAATGTAACCCACACAGTCAATCATTCGCACTTTCATTTTTGCCGAAGAGGGCAGTGCGATTTCAACCGCTTCTTCGGGTATGAATTTCGGCTCGGTCGTCATGATTGTTCTGCCTGCCGAGGACTGAGGAAGCTCGTCTGTTGCCCTTTCACGCCTCATCGGGTCTTCTATGTTGGGCAAAACCATCGTGTCCATAAACCTCTTTATAAATGTCGATTTGCCCGTTCTTACAGGTCCGACAACGCCGATGTAAATATCGCCTTTTGTTCTTTTCGCAATGTCGTTATAGATGTTTTTTCCTTCCATAATGTCTCCTCCGCGTTTGATTGTTCATTGCAATATATTCAACCTGTCCGCAGAGTATGACAAAAATGAAGACACCGCCATAGCGATGCCTTCGTTAACCTTTTGTCGGTAAAGTCAGTTTATTCTGACATATCCTGTTTCTTCGATTATTGTCTGACCTTCGTCGGATAAAATCCAGTCAATGAGAACAGGAATGTTTTCGTTGGTGTTGTCTGCACGGTATATAGCGTAAAATTCGGCAATGACGGGATAGCTTCCGTTGCGGATGTTTTCTGCACTCGGATAAATTCCGTTGAGCGAAATCATCTTTACAGCCTCGTTGCCGACAATACCGTCCAAATAATATCTGAATGAAAAGCCGAGTGAACCTCCCGTAACGGCAAACGGTGATTTTAAAGCGATTTTGCGCTCACCCATAAATGCATCCATTGCAGACTGACTGCCGCTGCCCGAAAGTCTTGTGATGGGGTTGATTATACGGTAGCTTCCTCCGACCTTTGCCCAGTTTTTACATTCACCTGCATAGATTTCCCTTATTTGCTCAACGGATAAATTTTCAATCGGATTATTTTCATTGACAAAGAAAACAAATGCTTCCAGACCGACGGGAACATATACAAGCTCAACACCTTTTTCTTCGGCATATTGCTTCTGCTCCTCAGACGGGGCAGCACAAAAAAGAATATCTGTCGTTCCGTCCACAATTGCCTGATAACCCCTTACGGTGTTTTTATATTGCATTTTGCTGTCTGCGGCAAAGTTTTCGCCATAGAAGTTATCGTCTGAAAAAACACCGCCCTCGTATGTAACAGAGCCTTCGGGATAAACCGCATTGATAAATGCTGCATATACGGGCACGAGAGCGGCTGCGCCGTCAAGAACGGGAAGGTTTTCGGTGAGCTTAAGAGATGTATCAATCCGAGCCAGATCCGAATCTGCTTCGTGTGGCAGATATCTGCCGACATCAATCATTTTTGATTGTGTTGCACCACTGAAATTGTTGGAAAGGCGGACTGTCAACAACAGATACATACTGCTGTTGAACGCAGCAAACAAAGCAATAACCGCAACAATAATCAATATTTGTTTTACCGTTTTTGTCCTGTTACTCATATCACCACAGCTCCTTTGCAATAAAGTAGATGATTGAGCAGTGCTGATAAGCGTAAATATCATAGATTAGGTGTGCAACGGTAAGTAAGAGGCAAACGGCAATTACCACAGCCATAATTTTTAAAAAAGTGCGATCTGTCATTTCCGACACCTCACATATAAGCAACAGACATAAACAACAGAACGACGATTCCGATAACAACGACCGACAGAAATCCCGCAATGACTGCTGATGCTGTCATTGCCGCTTTAACCTTTTTGATTTGCTCATCGCTGTATGTACCGGGATTTTCATTGTTTGCTTCTTGTGCCAAGCGGTGTTTGCCATGGAAAAAAACTGCGCAAACGATTGCCGCTATCGGTGTGCCGAAGAATAAAATTAATGATAATGCTGTCATTGTTAATCCCTCTGTTCAAAATTAATAATTATTAAACAAAAATCATATTTGAAATCTACTGAATTTCAGATGCTGTTATGCTGCATTAAGATAAATGCTTACCGCAAACAGTGTCTGAGCAATGTAGTAGGTAAACAGAATAACATTGTTTGAAAATTTATATGTTATACCGTGAATTGCAAGACCGAGCACCGTGTCAGAAACAGCGAAAAGCAGTGAACTGACAAGCAGCAGAATGCCGACGGTAATGTTGCCCTCTGAAATAAGCATAAATGAGCGCACGCCTGAGGTGGCAATCATTGCGGAAATGGTCACCGAATAAAGCAATAACGCTGTTTTATAACGTTTGACGGGGATTTTAAAAAGAAAAACTGCGCCGACGCCTGCACTTGTAATGATTACCGTTGCGATTAATAAAAGTATAATATGCTCATGCAGGGGAGGATAAAATGCGGTGTAAAAAGCAGCGGCATATAAAACGTGACCGATAAGGAAGCTGATTAAACCGTAAATAAAATCCTTGCCGAAAACCTTGACTTCGAGTGTATAGTCACCGATTGCACCGAAAACAAGACCGGCCATTATCAGCGCAGAATAAAGCGTTATGTTATCACGTGTGAGAATCATTGACGTAACGCCGGTTGCGACGAATACAGCCGAGCAAGTCATTTTTGCCGCAAGCCAGTGCTTTTTTGTGCGGCTGTAAATTATCATCGTTACTGATTGCAACAGTAACAGAGCAATAAGAACGTACATATTTATATCTCCTTGCTGAATATTGCCGTCTGGTCGGTTGCCATTTTGTCACAGCGCTCGTTTTCAGGGTGCCCTGCGTGACCTTTTACCCAGATGAAAGAATATTCGTGCTTTGATATTTCGCGGTAAAGTTCCTGCCACATTTCGGCGTTCAGAACAGGCTTTTTGTCTGCTTTTTTCCAACCGCTTTTCATCCAGTTGAAAATCCAGCCCTGCTCAAATGCGTCAACAATGTATTTTGAGTCGGTGCATATAACAATTTCGCACCTTTCTTTAAGCTTCTTCAACGCTTCAATCAATGCGGTAAGCTCCATTCTGTTGTTGGTGGTAAGCTTGTCTCCGCCACTGATTTCGATTTCATGACCCTTGTAGCGCAAAACCGCACCCCAACCGCCTGGACCGGGGTTTCCCGAGCAGGAGCCGTCAGTAAATATTTCAACTTTTTTTAATTCTGACATTGTGTTTTCTCCGTTATATTCTGATGAAATTATTATACCATCATCAAAATTTTTTTACAAGCCGATTTTGTCATAATTGTCCCAAACACTGCTAATAATATTTGCGAATATTTCGTTGGGGGAAACGTAATGAAAGCAATTATTATGGCGGGCGGCGAGGGTAACAGATTACGACCGCTGACCTGCACAGTGCCCAAACCGATGGCACGCCTTTGCGGCAGACCGATTGTGGAATATATTCTTGACAGCCTGATAGATGCAGGTATTGATGAGGCTGTGATGACTCTCGGGTATTTGCCCGATGTTGTCGAAAACCATTTTGCCGACGGATACCGCGGAATGAAGCTGTCCTTTGTGCGTGAGGATGAGCCGTTGGGCACGGCAGGCGGAGTGAAAAATGCGGCAGGGGATATGGATGAGCCTTTTCTTGTAATCAGCGGCGATGCTCTCTGTGATTTTGACCTTGATAAAATTATGCTTTACCACTCAGCTTCAAAGGCGGCGGTAACGATTGTTGCAACTGAGGTCAGTGACCCGCGCGAATACGGAATAATCACGGTTGACAAGACAAACAGAGTGACGGGTTTTGTTGAAAAACCGGGGTGGAGTCAGGCGGTCAGCGGCCTTGTGAATACAGGTGTTTACGTGGTGAATCCCGAGTGCTTACCGTTGATAAAAGATAACGTGCCCTTTGATTTTGCAAAGGATTTGTTTAAGCTGATGCTTCAAAAAGATATGCCGATTTTTTGCTATGTCACTGACGGATATTGGTGCGACATCGGCAACCTTGAAGCATATATGAAATGTCAGCACGATATTCTTGACGGCAGAATAAAACGCCTGAAACTGACTGATGAAAAAGGCTTTTTTATTGAAAAGAATTACAGAAACAGCGGTTTTACGCTTGTGCCTCCTGTGTATATCGGAAAGGGTGTCGAAATAGAAAAAGGAGCCGTTATAGGACCCTACACGGTAATTGATGACTGTTGCTACGTAGGGCGGGATGCGCATGTCCGCTATTCTGCCGCGCTTGAAAATTCAGATGTTTGTGCGCAGAGTGCAATGACGGGTGCTCTGCTCTGCTCGGGGGCGGCTCTGAAAAGGGGCGGCGCAATGTTTGAGGGCAGTGCGGCAGGCTCCGGTGCGATAATCGGTGCTGACTGCCGTGTGAACTCGGGCGTTTTGATATGGCCCGGTAAGGTTATCGGCGAGCGCACGGTTGTGTCCTCAAATGTCAAATACGGCATATCCGCACACAGCCTGCTTGACGGTGATGAGGGTGTAAACGACCTGACTGTTGATATGTGTGCGCGACTCGGCTGTGCCCTCGGAAGCACGCACGCAGGCAAAAAAACGGGACTCGGTTACGACGGAGAAAAACGCTCAAAAGCCGTGTCTCTTGCTGTCTCGGCAGGACTCATGTCGGCAGGCGCGAGCATATGGGATTTTTCGGAATGTTTTGAGTCTCAGCTGAATTTTTTTGTTGATTTCTGCGGTCTCGGCGCAGGCGTTTTTATCGGCGGCGGTGACTCAACGCACATAAAAATCTGCGGTGAGGGCGGCTTGTCAATTCCCAGATATTTCGAAAGAGATATTGAGCAACGGCTTGCAAAGTGTGAGTTTCACACGGCCGGCGAGGATGAAATGCGTGAAAGCTCAGACATGAGTGCAATGAAAATGCTTTATTGCCGTGAGCTTTCAAAGCAGGCACCTTACGGTCTGTCGGGTATGCGTGTGCGTGCGGAAAGCGAAAGCCGTATTATCAGCGATTTGCTTAATGATACTTTCAGAAAGCTCGGCGCTGTTTCAGATGACAGCCTTGTGATTAGCATTGATTACAGCGGCACAAAAGTCTCTGCGCTGATTAATGCAGATGAAGCGGTCGAGTTTGAAAAAATGCTTGCGATATGCTGTTTAAATGAAATTAAAAAAGGCAATGATATCGCTGTGCCTTATGATTCGCCTATGTTTCTGGATTCGCTTGCGGCACGCTATTCACGGAAAGTTTTGCGTTATCTCACAAATCCCGGTGACACGTCCGATGCAGCTGCAAGGCGTTGTGCGGCAAAGCAATTCTTTGTGCGTGACGGTCTTTTTCTTGCGGTCAGGGTGCTGTCGATAATGGCGGAAAGAGAAATGAGTTTATCTGAGCTTGTTGCAGAATTGCCTCAGGTTTATTTTTCCAGAAAGATTATTAATCTGGGCTACACACCTGCAAAACTTTCATCAATAATCGGTAATGAGCACGTGAGCCTGGGCGGCGAAAAAGAGGGGATAAGACTTGTGCGTGACAACGGCAAACTGCTGATTGTACCTGCGGGCAGCGGAAATAAAGTAAGAGTTATTGCGGAGGCAAATTCGCCCGAATTTGCACGTGAACTTTGTGCGGATATCGAACTTCTTCTCACAAGCGAAAACGAAAGTATATAAATAATAAATATATATAGCTTGACAATTATTAATAAAAAAAGTAATATTATAATCGGGGTATATGTTTTTACCCCACCTACATACGATTGATTTGTGTTTTAAATTTTAGGAGATATACTATGCAGAAAAAAATCATTGATGCAACTTTTAAAAATAAAAAGAATTCCGCACCGAAATTTTCGAAATCTCAGGGCGGTAAAAAGTCTGCTGCCAAAAAGCAACAGCAGGCTCAGCGCGGGGCTAACAATCCGCCTGTAAGGGTCAGTTTCCTCGGCGGTCTCAACGAGGTCGGCAAGAACATGACTCTTTACGAATACAGGGGCGATATGTTCCTTGTTGACTGCGGCCTTTCTTTCCCCGATCCCGAAATGTTCGGTGTTGACCTTGTTATTCCCGATTTTTCATACATTGAGCGCAATGCCGCCAACATCAAAGGTATTGTGATTACCCACGGTCACGAAGATCACATCGGTGCAATTCCTTACCTGCTCAAAACGGTCAACATTCCTGTTTATGCAACACGCCTTACAGCCGGTCTAATTCAGGGTAAGCTTCGTGAGCACGGCATCCTTAAAGAAACAAAGCTCATTGAGGTTAACGCAGGCGATACGATTGAACTCGGTCAGTTCAGTGTTGAGCTCATTCACGTCAACCACTCAATTCCTGATGCTCTGGCGCTTGCTATCCGTTGTGATGAAGGCGTTATCGTCCAGACGGGTGACTTCAAAATCGATTCCACACCCATTGACGGTGAAATGATTGACCTTGCAAGGCTTGCACAAATCGGCAGTGAAGGTGTGCTTTGTCTGCTTTCCGACTCTACAAACGCCGAGCGCCCGGGATATACCGAAAGTGAGAAAAAAGTCGGTGAATCCTTTGAAACCCTCTTCCGCCGTGCAGGTAACAGCAGAATTATTGTTGCAACCTTCGCCTCAAACATTCACCGTGTTCAGCAGATTATGAACGTTGCAAAACGTCTTGACCGAAAGGTTGCCCTTGTCGGCAGAAGCCTTGAAAACGTTGTTTCCATCAGCTCACAGCTCGGTTACCTTGATGTGCCCGATAATCTGCTTATCAATATTGACCTCATCAACCGCTATCCTTCCGACAAGCTTGTTATCATAACTACGGGCAGTCAGGGCGAGCCGATGTCTGCGCTGACAAGAATGGCTTTCTCAGACCACCGCAAGGTTGAAATCTGCCCCAATGATTTTATCATTATTTCGGCAACCCCGATTCCAGGCAACGAGAAAACCGTCGGCAACGTTATCAATGAACTGATGAAACTCGGTGCAGAGGTTGTTTACGAGCGTATGTATGACGTTCACGTTTCGGGTCACGCCTGTCAGGAAGAGCTTAAAATGATAATCGGTCTTGTGAAGCCGAAATATTTCATTCCCGTTCACGGTGAGCAGAAGCATCTGCAAAAGCACGCAATGCTCGCTGAAAGCATGGGCATTGACAGAAAAAATATTTTTATTGCCGACAACGGCAATGTTGCGGAAATGACAGCCAACTACATCCGTCAGGGTGCGGGTGTAACTGCGGGCAAGGTTTTTGTTGACGGTTACGGAGTCGGTGATGTCGGCAACATTGTCCTCCGTGACAGAAAGCATCTGGCACAGGACGGAATCATTGTTGTGGTTGCCGCACTTGATTACGAAACGCTTCAGCTCGTTTCGGGTCCCGAGGTTGTCACTCGCGGTTTTGTTTATGTCAAAGAGGCAGAAGAACTTATTGAGCAGGCGTGCCGTCTGGCGAGCGATGCAATTGAAGATTGCTATGACAGCGGCGTAACTGATATTAATGCTATCAAGGCAAAAATGAGAGATACGCTTTCTCATTTTGTTTACGAAAAAACAAAACGCAGTCCAATGATACTTCCCCTTATTATGGAGGTTTAACCTATGAAAAACAACGGCGATTTCAGCCGAAGAGCTATTCTGATTACGGCTGCGGTTGCGGCGGCCGTTTTCATTGCGTTGACAGCGCTTTACAAGCCGTTGCTTGCTGCGGTTGAGGCGGCGGTGTTTGTTGTTATTGCCATAGTTGCGCTTGTTCTCGGCTATGTTGCCGGAAAAAGTCACAAATCGTTTAAGACCGCACTTGTCACAGAGTTTGATATGAGTGAAAAAAACGCTCTTGAATCAATACCTTTTGCGGCGGTTGTCTGTGATTCTGACAGCAACATAAAGTGGTACAACAGCAGATTTATCAGCAGTATTGCCGCAATCGGCGACGATGAAATGTCCGACGTGACAAAATTCACCAACGGCGTTGACCCTGAAACTCTTGTCAATTGCGACGGCACTGCCGTTACATACAGCGACAGGGCGTTTTCTGTTTTCGCAAGCAGGCTTTCAATCGGCGGTAAAGATTATTACACACTTTATTTTGCCGATGAAACCGAGTTGCGTGAAATTGAGCGTGAGTTCAATTTCAGAAAACCTGCAATTATCTACATTGAAGTTGACAGTCCCGAAAATCACCTGAGAAATTATAAGGAGAGTGAAATTGCCGAAATCGGCAGCGGCGTTGAGGCGGCACTTGAAAATTGGTTGTCCGATTATTCCTGCGTGATGAAACGCCTGAACAGCGAAAGATTTATAATCTTTACCGAAAGCCGTTGCCTTGCCCGAATGATTGAGGATAAATTTTCCGTACTCAAAACCGTGCGTGAATATAATTACAAGGGTATGAGGGTCGGCACTACTCTTTCAATCGGCATTTCCTATTCCTGCGATACACTTGTTGAGTGTGAAAACAGTGCACGCCAATCTTTGAAAAAGGCTCTCAGTCGCGGTGGAGATCAGGTTGCACTTGCACTTGACAAGAACAATGACAGTTATTCGTTTTTCGGCGGTGTTGCCCAGCTCACCGAAAAGACGGATAAGGTGCAGATAAGAGTTCTCAGTTCAACTCTTTCCGAGCTTATGAGCGCAAGCGACAACATCATAATCATGGGTCACACATACCCCGACCTTGATGTTTTCGGTGCCGCCGCAGGCCTTTGTTCCGCGGCAAAGGCAATGGGTGTGAATGCATACATCGCAACTAATGAAAAGCGCACGCTTGCACAGACTCTTGTTGAACGAATGAAATCTGAGGGTATGGCTGAAAACATTATTTCCGAGGCGCAGGCCGTTGAAATAATGACGAAGAAAACTCTGCTGATTGTTGTTGATACACACATCGAAAGCTTTACAGAGTTTCCTTACCTTTGCTCTCAGGCAAGCTCGCTTGTTGTTATTGACCATCACCGTGCGGCAGTCAATGCCATTAAAACGGCGGTCATTAATTACCACGACATTTCAGCTTCTTCAACCTGCGAAATGGTTACGGAGTTGCTTTATTATATGAAACCTCAGCCGCAGGTGACCCCCCTTGTTGCCGAGGCGCTTATGGCGGGCATAATGCTTGACACCAAAAACTTTGTTCTGCGTGCAGATGTGCGCACCTTTGAGGCGGCGGCATTCCTTAAAGACAAGGGTGCAGATACGGTTAAGGTGAAAAAGCTGTTTGCAAATTCAATGACGGTAAGTCAGAAACGCAATGCGGTAATTGCAAATGCCGAAAATTACGGTGACTGTGTGATTGCCTGCGCTGACTTCAAAAGCAAGGATATACGCATCATCTGTGCGCAGGCGGCGGACGAGTTGCTCAACGTTGCGAATGTCAAGGCGGCGTTTGTGATTTTTGAAGATAACGAAAATGTCAACATTTCCGCAAGGTCTTACGGCGAAATGAATGTTCAGATTGTTATGGAACAGCTTTCGGGCGGCGGACATCAGACAATGGCGGCAACACAGTTGCGACAGACGACTGTCGAACAGGCGCGCGAAAAGCTTCGCAAAGCAATTGATGCTGTCAACGAGAACAGATAAATCAACTGAAAGGATTTGAATAAAATGAAAGTTATTTTGACTCAGGATGTTAAAGGCCTCGGTAAAAAAGGCGAAATGGTTTCCGCTTCCGATGGATACGCAAGAAATTTCCTCTTTCCTAAAAAGCTTGCAATGGAAGCCAATTCTCAGGCAATGAGCGAACTTAAAAACAGAGAGGCTGCGGAAAAACACCGTATTTCCGTTGAGGTTGCTGCCGCAAATGAAGCAAAGGCAAAGCTTGAGGGCAAAACGGTCAAGCTCCTTGCAAAGGGTGGAGCAAACGGCAAACTGTTCGGCTCGGTCACATCAAAAGATGTTGCCGCCGAAATTTCAAAGCAGTTCAACATAACTCTTGACAAAAAGAAGGTAACCGTTGAGGATATCAAAACCTTCGGCACATTCCCTGTTGAAGTCAAGCTTTACACAGGTATTGTTGCATCTCTTTATGTTTCGGTAAACGAGCAGTAAACTAACCCCCGGCCAAGGAGAAAGAATATGGCAGATTCAAATTTATTACTTGAAAATATATCAATGCCGTTCAGCATGCCTGCCGAGCAGGCGGTGCTGGGCAGTATTCTTGTTGACCCGTCGTGCCTTTCGGCGGTGCAGGTCTATCTTAACCCCGACAGTTTCTTTTTGCCTCAGCACAAGGCAATTTTTGCCACGATGATAACGCTTGACAACATCGGCACAAAAATCGACCCGCTTGTTATTCTTGATGAGCTTGTTTCGCAGAATGTTTATGACAACGCAAGCGGCAGAACTTATCTTTTCCAGCTTGCACAGAACGTTCCGTCAACGTCCAACGTTGAAACGTACGCAAAAATCGTGCGTGAGAGATATTACCTTCGCACGCTCATCACTGTTTCAAGCGAAACAATTGAAAGTGCCGTTGCTCAGGAGGAGTCCGCAGACATCCTTCTTGACAATGCTGAGCAGAAGATTTACAACATCCGTCAGGGTAAGGTGACAAACGCACCATCAAAAATCAGCAATATAATCGTTAACGAAGTTTACGACAGATTGCAGAAAATTACGGGCAAGGACAAGGATTTATACAAAGGCTTCACAACCGGTTTTCAGGACCTTGACAATATTCTCGGCGGTCTTAACCGTTCCGACCTTATTCTTGTCGGCGCACGTCCTGCAATGGGTAAAACTAGCTTTGCGCTTAACCTTGCGCGCAACATAGCCGCCCTGGGCAAACGTAAGGTGCTGTTTTTCTCACTTGAAATGACAAAGGAACAGCTTGCACAACGTGTTCTTTCAACCGAGGCAAGAGTTTCCAGTTCGAATATGAGAAAAGGCATTATCGGTCCCGACGAATGGGTAAGACTCGGTCAGGCTACCGCCGCACTCAATGACTGTGAGCTTTATTTTGATGATACTTCTACAATCACAGTACCAGAAATGAAGGCGAAAACACGTCAGCTGCGTGACGTTGACTGCGTTATTATCGACTATCTCGGTCTTATCACCTCCGCAAAGCGCACCGAAAACCGCGTTCAGGAGGTCAGTGACATTACGAGAAACCTTAAAATGATGGCAAAAGACCTTAATATTCCGATCATCTGCTGTGCCCAGCTTTCCAGAGGCACTGAGGGCAGAGGCAAATCTCACAGACCCCAGCTTGCCGACCTGCGTGAATCGGGCTCAATCGAGCAGGATGCGGATATGGTTCTTATGCTTTACCGTGAAGACTACTATAATGCCGAAAAGAAAGACGATCAGTCAGGCGGCGAAGAAACTCAGCAGCTGAGCAATATTGTTGAGGTAATCGTTGCCAAAAACAGACACGGCTCAACGGGCACCGTTCAGTTTGTCTGGGATGCCGAGCACACACTTTTCGTTGCAATGGAGAAAGTTCACAATGATATGTAAGGTTAAGGCGAGCATTGACAGATATGAAATGCTTCGTTGCGGCAGTCGGGTTATTGTTGCTCTTTCGGGCGGCGCCGATTCTGTTGCTTTGCTTCACTGTCTGCTTGCGTTGCGTGAGAAATATGAAATTGAGCTTGTTGCCGCCCATGTCAACCACGGCTTGCGCGGTGCCGATGCCGACAGCGACGAGGCTTTTGTTAAAACGCTGTGTGAAAGGCTCGGTGTGCCGCTTCATGTTTTACACGCTGATGTTTCGGCACTTGCGAAAGAGCGCGGCGTCGGTCTTGAAGAGTGCGGCAGACAGGTGCGTTACGAATATTTCAGAAGTATTGACCCTGATGCAACCGTTGCAACCGCACACAATCTTAACGACCGTGTTGAAACCGTGATTTTTAATCTTACACGGGGTTCGGCACTTCCGGGTCTTTGCTCAATTCCTGCCGTAAGGGGAAATATAATCAGACCTCTTATTGACTGCTCACGCGCTGAAATTGAGGCTTTCTGTGCTGAAAATACAGTGGGGTATGTCACCGATAAAACCAATAATGATGTTTTGTATTCAAGAAACCGAATTCGCCTTAACGTCATCCCGGAGCTCCGACAAATCAATCCGTCGCTTGAACAAAGTGTAAGACGTTGCGTTGAAAGTCTGAGTGATGATAATGACTTGCTTGACTGCCTTGCAAATGAGCTTGTTGTGTCGGCAAAGACAGAAGTCGGTTATGATGCAAAAACTCTTTTTTCTGCCCACAGGGCGTTGAAAAACCGTGCGGTTGCCGCCGTTATCAAAGAAAATACCGGTGTCAGTGCCGACAACGCAACTGTGCTTGCCGTTTCGGATTTGCTTGAAACGGGCGGTCAGATTCAGATTGCAGGAGGAGCTTTTGTGCGTGTACGCAAGGGAATTCTTGATTTTCCGATTTTTTGCGACGAGGCCGACTGGCGATATGATTTAAATGAGGGAATAAACACTTGCGGTAATTTTGCCGTAAGTCTTTCGATAATTAACACTAATGAAACAAACTGTTTACAAACTGACGGTTGCGGTGTAGTAAAATATACCATTGATTACGGTAAAGTCGGCAACGGTCTTTTTGTAAGAAACCGCCGTGAAGGCGATGCGGTGAGGCTTGCGGGGCGTGCGTGCACCCAAAAACTTCGCAAGCTGTTCAATGAAAAGGGGATAGCCCCCGAAATCCGAAACCGTGTTGCGGTTGTCTGCGACAGTGACGGAATTGTTGCCGTTGAAGGTTTCGGTGTGTGTGAAAGATGTAAAGTAACCGATAAAACGGAAAATAAATTGCGGATTGAATTTCGGAGGGATTCAGATGCTTAAGGATATTGAAAAAGTATATTACAGTGAAGAGGAACTTAACGCTATTGTCAAGCGTCTCGGTGCGCAGATAAGCGAGGATTACAAAGATAAAAACCTGCTTCTTGTCAGTGTTCTCAAAGGCTCGGCAATCTTCCTTGCCGACCTGATGCGTGAAATTACCATTAAGTGCCGTATTGACTTTATGGCTGTTTCAAGCTATGGCTCGGGCTCAAAGTCAAGTGGCGTTGTTAAAATTGTCAAAGACCTTGATATCAATCTTGCCGGCTATGACGTACTGATTGTTGAGGATATCCTTGACTCGGGCCGTACACTCAGTTACATAACCAACCTGCTTTATTCACGCAATCCTGCAAGCATTAAAATCTGCACGTTGCTTGATAAACCCGAGCGTCGCTGCGTTGACCTTAACGCAGATTATGTCGGCGCACCCGTTCCCGATGAATTTGTTGTCGGTTACGGTCTTGACTACGATGAAAAATACAGAAACCTTCCTTATATCGGCGTTCTCAAACGTTGTGTATATGAAGAAGATTAAATCTTGCTCGTTTGGGAAAGATAGAAAAAGGAGTTGTTGTAACAATTGAACAAGCCGAATAAAACCAGAAAACCGGGCAGCAGAGGCTTACTTACCTTTCTGCCGTACATTCTGATACCGATTTTAATAATCACAGGTGCTTCGTATTTCTTTATGAATCACACCCGTGAAAAAACAGAGTATTACGAGATTGTTGCTTTGTTTGATGAGGGCAAGGTGAGCGAATACAACCTCAATCTCAGCAGCGGTGCGCTCGTTTATACCCTTAAAGACGGTACTCAGCAATACACCTATACCGTTCCCGATGTTTCGCTCTTTATTGCAGATATTCATGCGGATGTAATTGAATATAACCGTGAGAACCCTACCGAGCCTATAAAAGCCGAATATCAGGCGGGCTCAACAGGCAATTGGATAATCAGCTTGTTGCCCACGCTGCTGCTTCTTGTGATTATGGGTTCCTTGGTGTTCATAATGTTCAAACGAATGAACCAGACCATGGCAAACGAAAATAACCGCACGTTAAGTTTCGGCAAAGCTCGTGTGAAGCACGGTAAAGACGAAAAGCGCAAAACAACGTTTGCAAACGTTGCAGGTGCTGACGAGGAAAAAGAGGAACTTAAAGAAATTGTAGAGTTTCTTCGTGACCCGTCAAAATTCTCTGCTCTCGGCGCAAGAATACCCAAGGGCGTTCTGCTTGTAGGCCCTCCCGGTACGGGTAAAACACTGCTTGCCCGTGCTGTCGCAGGCGAAGCTGATGTTCCGTTCTTCTCGATTTCGGGTTCCGATTTCGTTGAAATGTATGTCGGTGTCGGTGCTTCCCGTGTCAGAGACCTTTTTGACCAGGCAAAGAAAAGCTCTCCGTCAATTATTTTTATTGATGAAATTGATGCTGTCGGCCGTCACAGAGGCGCAGGTATGGGCGGCGGTCACGATGAGCGTGAACAGACCCTTAACCAGCTGCTTGTCGAAATGGACGGTTTCGGTGCAAATGAAGGTGTCATTATAATTGCCGCCACCAACCGCCCCGATATCCTTGACCCCGCACTTCTGAGACCCGGCAGATTTGACCGCCAGGTTACCGTAAATTATCCCGATGTCAAGGGCAGAGAAGAAATCCTTGCCGTTCATGCAAAGGGTAAGCCCCTTGCCGCTGACGTTGACCTTAAAGCAATTGCTCACTCAACAGTCGGTTTCACGGGTGCAGACCTTGAAAATCTTCTCAATGAAGCCGCATTGCTTGCCGCAAGAGAAAACAAAAAGGCAATCACAATGCAGGAGGTTGATGAGGCAACAATCAAGGTGCTTGTCGGCACCGAGAAAAAGTCTCACAAGATGAACGAAAAGGAAAAGAAGCTCACGTCTTATCACGAGGCAGGTCACGCTGTTTCAAGCTATTATCTTGAAAATCAGGACCCTGTTCAGCAGATTTCAATTATCCCGCGCGGCATGGCAGGCGGTTATACGCTTCACAGGCCGACAGAGGACAAGAGCTACCGTTCAAAGAACGATATGCTTGACAGCCTTGTAAGCCTTCTGGGCGGCCGTGTTGCAGAAGCACTCGTGCTTGGTGACATTTCAACAGGTGCTTCCAACGACATTGAACGTGCAACCGAGATTGCCCGTAACATGGTTACAAAGTACGGTATGAGCGAAAAGCTCGGCCCGATTTCGTTCCAGTCAGGCAGCGGCGAGGTTTTCCTCGGAAAAGATTACAGCCACGTCAGAAATTATTCCGAAACCGTTGCGGCACGCATTGACGAAGAAATTGAAAATATCGTCACCAATGCTTACGCACGAACAGAGAAAATTCTCACCGATCACATGGATAAGCTTCACCTTGTTGCAAAAACGCTGTTTGAAAAAGAAAAGGTTGAATCCGACGAGTTTATTGCACTTATGGAAAACGACGAAACGTTTGCAACAGAAACCGCAACAGAAGAAACTGAATAATTCCAAAAAAATTGCTCCCTGCAGATTTGCAGGGAGCTTTTGCTTTGTTTATTTTGTGTAATTCTCTGCGGCAATGCAACCGTAAACCGATGTGCCGTCTTCGAGTACATACTCTACAATATAGCCGAGGTCAAACAGCATACAAGAGTAGTTCGTAACATCCATCAGCTTCTGAATTTCAGCCACATCTGTCACGGTTTCATAGCTTTCGGGTGTGCCGATTCTGTTTTTTGTGAAATCGCGTCTGCCGTTGAACTGAGGGGTGAAGGGGTTACCGTAATAATTAGAGAAGTTTTCCGCAGGGAGATATTCTCTGTCAGCGCAGTTGTAAATTTTTGCGCTTACGGGTGTTTGCGTTTCTTCAAGATATCCGCCGAGGTTGTTGTCTTCAATAAATTTAACGGTGTTTGTCATTGATTCAAAAACCGGAAATGCTTCTGACATGTGTGAATTGATTTCAAAACTCTCTGCGGCGCCCCAGTTTGCAAAGTCGATAATATTATCTTCTTTGGGCGTTTCGTATGCGGCACATATGACAATGTAGCCTAACGGAATATCTGTCGGCAGAGTGTAAGCGGGGAAGTTTCTCTCTTCAATGTCTTTCTTGATTGCGGCAAGGAACTCTCTGTTCTTTTCGCTCTGAAGGCTGTAGTCTTTGAGCAGGGTGATGTTTGTGAGATTCTTTGAGGCAAAACCGATTAAGTTGTGTCCGCCGAAGTTGTTATTTGCAAAGAAATATTCTCCGTTTGCATCGGGCTCAACCAAATTGAATCTGCTTGCAAGAATATCATAATATGTATCACTGTTTTGCAGCTCCACAAGCTGTCTTAAAATTCCGACCGTTGCAACCGGATAAACTCTTTGAAGCTTTTTGCCGTTTTTAAGGTTATAACTGATAGTCAGTTGCATTTCAAACGGTCTTTCGTCACCGCCGGCATTTGCTGTTTCAGTGTCGAATTCAAAGCCCTCAAGCTCAATAAGCTGTTTGTGAACGGCAATTATTTTTTCAATGTCTTCCTTACTGTCAAAGCCGCATAAAACATCCGACTGATAGCTTGAACTTGCGGAAAGCTGTGACAGAAGCTCGTAGACAGATGTGTCCGTAGCCTCGTCTTCAGCGAAGTAATAGCTTACTGATCCTGAGTTGAACGGTTCAAGCAAATTAAGCGCCGTGCCGGTTGAAACATCAACGCTTTCAATGTCATCTGCTGACGGAATTCTTGAGGAATAGCCGAAAAGTCCGCCGTAAAACACACCGCAAACAACTCCGAAAACTGCCGCCTGTGCCGCAAGCTTCCACAAGCCTTTGAGAATTTGTTTAAAGCTTCTTACAATGATGATTTCACAGATTATGTAAGCGAGCAGAATTGCGACAAGGGTCATTGCAATAAAAGCAGCCTTTGATGTGACATCAACAAAATATTTGAAAATAAATGTCGAAACGGCAACTGCGCTCATAAAACTGCAAATCTGTGTAAGCAGCTTATCGGCACCGAGAAATTCCGCGTTTTCGGTTTTTCTCTTTTTGAACACAACAAGCCCGATGAAGAAAACGGCAACGCACACCGCAAGCCAGAGGAAAACGTGACCGAAATCGGGTGTCTCAAAGGCAAAATCAACCGCAGGACTTGTTCTTGTGAGCAGGGGGGCAAGGTCATATTTCCTTGTGATTAAATGTGCCAGGGGGTTGAAATAACCGACACTGAAAACATCACTGAGTTTAGCTGTCACATATTCGACACCTTCAACCGTGTGAAAAGCCGTCATTCTTTCATAGGGATTTCCGTATCCGAAGGGAATGAGCATTGTTTCAATTGCAAAAACTGCGATTGAAGGAATGAACATAATGATTCCCGAATACGCTATACCCTCAAGCACCGAGCCGACACGGCTCATTACGCAAGCTGTGACCGCAAAGCTGAGAATTGCTACGGATGTCGGCACAAGCAGGTGATAACACGCCGTTATCATTAATTCGCGACTGTAACCGTAATAAATAACATTTGCAAGGAAAGAAATGAGCAGGGGAATTAAAATTGCAATTGTCGCCAACAGTATGCCAGCCGTGAATCTTGCCGAAAAGAGATTTGCTCTTGAAATTCCGAGGCTGAAATAAACATTTGTTGTTTTCTTTGCCGTGACAAATCTGTAAATAATGGCACCGAGGACAACACCTGTTATGAGTGCAACCAAGCAAATGTTGCCGGATGCCGACGTTGATAAAGAAAGATAAAATTTGTTGAAGGTCAGATATTCTTTGACATCTTCTTTTTCCTCAAGAATTTCAATAAGTGCCTGAATCGGATAAAGATAAGATGCGTAAGCAAAAAGCGGCAGAACAAGATACCACGATTTTTTCATTGTTCTTGCCAGAGTAAAGCGGAAAGTATCAGCCGAAGATTTCTTTGAAGTCATAATCTGTACCCTCCATTTCTTCAAGGAATATTTCTTCAAGTGTAAGCGGGAATTTTTCAAGCATCAGCGGTGACATTGCGGCAATTTTTCTTTCAGCTTCCGAGCTGTCGCCGTTGACGGAGATTGTGATAATTTTGCCGTCCTTGTGGAATTTTTTAACGTCAAGGTCTTTGAAATCGTTCTGTTCTTTGTCATCCGCAAAAACAAGGCGGAATTTGCAGCGGCTGCCGCTGATTTCTTCGGTTGAGCAGTCAAGAACGATTCTTTTTCCGTTAATAAGACCGATGTGGTCGCAGATGTCGGTAAGCTCGTGCAGGTTGTGGGAGGAAATAATAATTGAACACTCTTTTTCTGCCATATATTCAAGCAGCATGTTGTTCATTGTGTTTCTCTTTGCAGGGTCAAGACCGTCAAAGCTTTCGTCAAGCAACAGAACCTGAGGATGTGTTGACATACCGAGAATCATTTCAGCCTGTCTTTGCATGCCCTTTGAAAAAGAAGAGAGACGGGCATCTTTGTTAAGCTCAAAAACTTTGACAAGCTTGTCAAATGTGTTTTGGCTGAAATTGGGGTAATAGCCCTTGTAAAAATCGGCCATTTTGCTCATTGTTGTGTAGGGCTCAAAATAAATATCATCAGGCACGTAAAAGAGATTTTGTCTTACCTCAGCATTTTTAAAAACATCTTTGCCGTCGATAAGCACTTTTCCGCCGTCGGCCTTGAAAACACCTGCAATTGTTTTAAGCAGGGTGGTTTTACCTGCGCCGTTGTAGCCCACAAGACCGTAAATTGAAGATTTACCTACTTTGAAGGAAAGATTCTGAACTGCGGTGAATTTTCCGTAACGTTTTGTAACAGACTGAACATCAATCACGCTTATCACTCCTTTTCATAATTACTTATAATCATTTCAATCAGTTCTTCTTTTGAAATGCCTCTTGATTTTGCCGCGTTTACCGCATCGGTAAATTCGCTGATTGCCGTGTCGTGCAGGTTTTCACCGTCAAGTGCTTTTTCGCTGACAAAACTGCCTGTGCCGGGCACCGTGTAAATAACACCCTTTGCTTCGAGGTCGGAAAATGCCTTTTTTACGGTGTTGACGTTTACGCCGGAGTCAGCGGCAATGTTTCTGATTGACGGCAACCGTGAGTGAGGCGGGCAGATGTTGAGCCTGATCAGAGTCATCAGCTCTTGCTTTATCTGCTCGTGAATCGGTACACGGCTCCGTTTATCAACCGTTATAATATTGCATCCCTCCCAAAATCGGTTTATTGCAATAATAAAAATATAGGTGTGATACTTGTGATATCACACCTATATCGTAGCATATTGATTTTTGATTGTCAACACATTTTTTGAAAAGTTTTACAGATCTTGTTCAGATGTGCTGCTGCTTTCTTCGTCTTTTTTGACTCTGAGATCCTTTAGAGTTTGTTTCTTTGTCGTTTTTGCTCCGGCGCCCCACAAGGCGGCACCGATAAGAATTGCGGCGCTCGTGATTGCCGCACGCTTTATGTATTTCTTATTCTGACCCTCTTCACCGACCAGTGCAACAATTGACTGCTCGACAGATTCTCTGTCAGTGTCGTGTGCTGTCGATTCGGTTGAAGTTTGAACTGTTTGGGTTATTGCTTGCGTGGTTGTTTCGGTTGGCGCAACATTAGTAATATTGTTTATTATATAAACGATGGTAGTGGCCTTTTCCTTTTTGGTTGTTGTCTTTTTCTTTGCGGTTGATTTCGTCGTTTTCTTTACAGTGGTATCTTTGGATGTTACTGTTGAGCCGGTTGATTTGGGTTTTGTGGTTTTCGGCTTTGTTGTCACAAAGTTGAAATCGGGAAAAATGTCAATGACCGTTATGTTTATATCTCTTTTTGTTGTGGATGTTTTCTTGGTTGTGGTTGACTTTTTTGTTGTGGTTGATTTATTGGTAGTACTTTTCTTTGTTGTCGATTTCTTCGCCGTCGTTTCAGAGGATGTTTTCTTTGTTTCGGTATCATCTTCGGCGGTTGAATTATAAACAAGCGTACTTTCAGGTGTGGGGGAGTAGTCTGCGTTGGTTATTGTGTATCTGTAAACATTTGAATATTCGCCGTTGCCGTCAATTATCTGCAATCTGACGGGTATTGTTTCAGGCACACCGTTTTTGAAGCCGACGCGTATTTCACAGATGAAACCGTCAGTTGCGTCGAGCTTTGTGTAGGCGTCAAATTTGTAGTTTCTTACATCGTAATCAAGTGGACTGTTGACTGCATTTGAAACAACCGTGTCGCTTGAATCAACGGTAAGGGCGACGCCTGCGTTTGTGTTGTCTTGTTCAAGGTCACCGCAAAGGCAGGCAAAACAGAAAATAACCGCCTGATTTTCGTTTTCAACAATAACTTTCATCAGCGCAAAGCTTACGTCGCAGTTTTTGTCATCACCGTCGATTATGACATATTGGTCTGCGCTGTCCCATTCAACGGAATCCATATCGCCGTCAATGGAGATTGTTGCCGCCGCAGCATTGAGCGTATAACACAAAGCCAGCACGAGAATAACTGTGCCGGCAATGAAGTTTCTGATTTTAAATTTCATTCGAATCACCGAAAAACGTATTTTATCAGCCTAAAAAGCCGACAACTTCAACCATAAAGAGTGCAACGCTGACGCCGACGACAATTCCGCCGATGATTTCGGGAATTGTGTGACCCTCAACCTTTTTAACGTCTTTGACATCTTCTTCATAAACCTTGTCCTGAAGCTTGTTGAAAGCATCTGTCAGCTTGCTGATGGGGCGTCTTACCTTAACGGCGTCAAACATAATAATGAAAGCGAAAACACCGCAGGCTGCAAAAATATCTGAATTGAATCCGTTTTTAAGAGCAACACAACCGCAAAGCGCAACAACTGTTGCGGTGTGTGAGCTGGGCATTCCGCCGAGCTTGAAAAGGGTAGCAAGGCTGATTTTCTTTGCTTTTTTGCCCTTTTTCTTGTCAATGAGATATTTTGTGTAATTAATTATTACTTTAATAAGCTGTGCAATAAACCATGAAATGAGGCAAACTATAAAAATCTTCATAAAAGCATTTCTCCGTTTTGTAATAGTGAAACATATAATACTACATTTTTCTGCTATATTCAAGTGCTTTTTACAATATCATTGTTTCAAAACAGATAAATAAATAAAAGAATAAATAAGGTTGCAAAAAGCAAACAAATAGTGTATAATCTTACAATGTGTGTAAAAGTATGTGTGTTACACTTTATTAAAAGGAGAAGGAAAATGAAAAATGTCCCGTCAAGCAATATGGTCAACGCCAACATTCCCGAGTACTATACGTTGCGCGAAATAATTGAAAAAGGTACTCAGGTTGGCGGCGACAAAAAGCAGTTTGTTTTTCTTGACAAAAACAAAAATGAATGTATGCGCACTTACAATCAGTCCTGGCACGAAATGAAATGCCTCGGCACTTTCTATGCCAAGCACGGCCTTGTTAACCAGTCAAAAATGGCAATTATCGGTGAAAACTGCTACGAGTGGATGCTTGCATATTATGCCACACTTTGTATGGATGACATTGTAGTTGCGATGGATGCCAAGCTTGAACTTGATATTCTTGAAGATCAGCTTATCCGCGGCGGATGTGATGCTCTGTTTTATTCGGAAAGCTTTGCTCCTGCTGTTGAGATATTTAAAAATAACCCCGATATGCCCGTAAAGCATTGGTTCTGCTTTGACAATATGCCTGAATATCTCGCCGAGGGCGCCGCTTTGCTTGAAGCCGGCGATACCACCTTTGCAGATACAACGGTCAAACCCGAGGATCTTGCCTGCATTGCATACACGTCGGGTACAACAGGCAAAAGCAAGGGCGTTATGCTCACCCACAGAAACGTTGCTTCAAACTGTTCCTCCGCTTGCCGTGCCCATACCGGTAGGCACGCAATCGGCTTTTTGCCGCTTAACCATACATATGCGTGGGTAAGTGCACTTTTCTCAACATATATTATTACCCAGTGGGGCTACCTTTGCGACAGCATAAAGGACATTCAGCGTGACCTTAAAAAATATCAGCCCTACAATTTTTCCGGTGTTCCGCTTGTTGTTGAAACAATTTATGACCGCATTTGGAGAACCGCAAGAAGCACGGGCAGAGAAAGAGCTCTCAAAATCGGTCTTGCAATCAGCAGAACTCTCATGTTCTTCGGCATTGACAGAAGACGCAAGATTTTCAAAACAATTCTTGATAACCTTGGCGGCAACCTTAATATGATTGTCTGCGGCAGTGCAAACCTTGACAAAAAATATGAAAAGGGTATGCACGATTTCGGTATTGAGATTTATAACGGCTACGGTATTACCGAGTGTTCTCCCGGTGTTACATGCAACCGCCCCGGTAAATTCAAATACGGCAGCGTCGGCACTCCGCTGGATTGCTGTGAAATTAAAATCCACGAGCCCGATGAATACGGCGTCGGCGAAATTTACGTCAAGGGTACAAACGTTATGGTCGGTTATTTTAATGAGCCTGAAGCAACCGCAGAGGCTTTTGACGGTGAATGGTTCAAGACCGGTGACTACGGCAGAATCGATAAAGACGGTTTCCTGTTTATGGTTGGCCGTAAAAAGAATCTTATTATTCTTTCAAACGGTAAGAACGTTTCTCCCGAAGAGCTTGAAGACAAGCTCAGAACGCTTGAATACGTCAAAGAAGTTCTTGTTTATGAGGAAGACAAGAGAATCTGTGCAGAGTTTTACCTTGATGAAGAGGAATTCCCCGAGGCAAGAAACAAGCTCAGACCCGATGTTGACGAAATCAACAAGAAGATGCCGTTGTTCAAGAATATTCAGAAAATTAAAATCCGAGACACCGAATTTGAAAAGACAACAACGCTCAAAATTGTCCGCAAAAATATGCAGAAGCCTCAGAAATCCTCAAAAATCGCTTCAAGAACTTTACGCAAGTCCGATAAAAATAAGTAATTCGTCAGAGCCCCGACAAAAAACGTCGGGGCTTTAAATTTTTAGGTTAATTATATTGAAAAGGTAAAATTAATGTGATATAGTTATTAAGCAGGTAAAATTTATAAGGAGATGTGGTATATGAATCTTAACAGCATTATCGAGAAAAAAGATAAGTTTGCAAAGTATATGGTTGATGAAATCACCTATATCTGCAAAAACTTTGAAAAGCGCGACCCCGGCTCAAAGGGTGAACATCAGGCCTGTGAATACATGGCAGAAGTTCTCAGAAAAGACTGCGGATGCGACAAGGTCACCGTCGAGTCATTTGAAGAAAACCCCGGCTCTTTCTACGGCTGGATTTACTTTACTTTCAGCTTGATTTTTGCCGCAATCGCTTGCTTCTTCTTTGCTCCCGTAATTTCCGCCGTTCTTATTCTTGCAGGCTTTGCAATTGCTTTCATTCAGTTCGGTGCTTATAAAAAGCTTGTTGACCGTTTCTTCCCCAAGAAAATCGGTCACAACGTTACCGCAATCAAAAAGTGCACAGGCGAAACAAAACGCCGCATCATTTTCAACGGTCACCCCGATGCTGCCTGGGAATGGCCCCTCAACTATAAATTCGGCGGTGTAGGCTTTGATGCTCACATTATCATTTCAGCCCTTGGTGCTGTTTATTATCTTGTCATTGCAATAATGCAGGTTGTTCAGAACGGCGCTTTCGGTGTTATTGATACTGAATCTGTTCTTTTCAAGTGTGCTCTCTGGGGACTTCTTTTCGTTCCTTTCCAGATTGGTATGTTCTTTATGTGGAACAAAAAGAGAGTTGTTGACGGCGCAAACGATAACCTTTCCGGTTGCTATATGGGTATTGCAATTCTCAAGGCTCTTCAGGAAGAGGGCATTGAGTTTGAAAACACCGAACTCGGTGTTATCCTCACAGGCTCCGAAGAAGCGGGCCTTCGCGGCGCAAAAGCCTGGTGTGAGGCTCACAAGGGCGAGTTTGACGACGTTCCCACTTTCATTTACTCCTACGATACCATTTATGACCCCAAGTACCTTATGACCAACTACCGAGACCTTAACGGTACCGTCAAGGCAGACAAGGACGTTTCCGACCTCTTTATGGAAACAAGTAAAGAATTGGGCGTTCATTGCCTTAAAGGTTGGGTTCCTCCGCTGGGCGGCGCAACCGACTCAGCAGCGTTTGCTCAGGCCGGCTTCCGTGCAACCGGCATCACTGCACTTAACCACAAGCTTGAAACATATTATCACACAAGACTTGATACATATACCAATATGAATGAAAAGGGTCTTGCAGATTGCTTCGCAGTTTCTGTCAAGCTTCTTGAAAAGTTTGACGGCGGCGCAAAACAGTAATAAATATCAGAAATCCGCTTTCGTGTGAAAGCGGATTTTTTAAATTTTTTTTAATAAAACATGAAACGGTTGCAAATAAACGTCATTTTGTTTATAATGTAAAAACAGAAATGAAAAAAGAGGAAATACAGATGAAAAAATATATTTCGGCAATATTTGCCGTGCTCTTTGCTTTGTTTGCATTTGCTTCCTGCACCAAGGTGCCCGACAAACCCGAAAGCACCGTTGACTTTTCCGAGACAACCGGTGCTGATGTTTCGGATGAAACCGACATTTCGGACAATACGCAGACAACCGCCGCAACGCAGCCGGTAACAGAGACGACTACTGTCACAACAACCGCTGCACCGACATCGGCTGTTGTCACCACTACAAAAAAAACGACAACTACTGCCACAACAACCGCACCCACCACGGTAATCACCACAACAACTACTACCACAACTGCTACAACAACCACTACTACCAAAAAGATTATTGACCATGCTTCTTATATTGCTGAGTGGGGCACAAGGAAAGAAACCGACGGGGTTGCGGAAGACGGCCGTGACATTGTTACAATGACAGGTCTTACTGCAAAAATCAAAAGCATTGATGAAAACAGTGCCTCTGTCTACATTTACGGCATTTCAATGTGGTGGTACGCAGAAAACGAGAATAAGGTCTATGATTATAAACACGACTTTATTGACGTTGTCGGCACTGTCGAAGACGGTGTGATACACTTTGAGTTTGATGAAACGTCACGCTGCAAATCAACGGGCAGCGGCACAATTGTGCTGGATGACGGCAAGATTATAATGACACTCCGTTTTGACAATGAGGCTGAAAACAGCGAGCTGCTTTCGTGCTCGGGTAGGGTGCTCAGAAAAGCAGTGTCAAAGTAAAATAACGGCAGTTTTCCGATTACGGAAACTGCCGTTTAATTTTTATTCATTAATAAAAATTTTCCACTTTTTGCTTGCGGCAAGGCAGGAAAGTGCACCAAGCACGCATACGACACCCCAGATTACGGTTGTAAAACCCCAGCCGAATTTTTCGCTGAGCACGGCAATGCCGTAGGTGGAAACCGCACTGCCGACGTAAGTAAAGGAATTGAGAATGCCTGAAACGGTCGAAACCTTTCCGAATTTTGCAAAGCGTGCAGGCACGTGGCACACAAGCATAAGGTTGATGCCGTGCATGCAGGCGGTGATGACCGCCATAAGTGCAACGCTGAGGAATGCGTTGAGATCAAAGAAAATTGCCAACATTGCCGCACAGATGAAAGCGATGATGAAAAGAATCAGTGAGCATTTGACTTCGCTGTCAACTCTGTCTCTGATTGCCGATGCAACCGAAACACTGAAAATTGAAAGAATGGGTAAAACAACCGCTGAAAGAATTGAAACGGAGGTGCCAAGCTCAAACACTTCGGACACCATGTTGGGCAACCACGTTGTAACTCCGTCGCGCAGTGTGCCTTGTAAAAAAATTGCCAGCACAATGGGGATAAGTCCGCTTGCAAGTGCCGCTTTTGCAAGCGGCTCTTTCGGTGCGGATTCTGCGTTTTTGTACTGTGTTTTTTTCTTGCTTTTGCCGCCGATAACGCCTGTAATCTTTTCGAAATTTTTCATTATAGCAAACCAGGCGACCGAAACGGCAACGGCGCAAAAAGCGCAGAAGAAAAACACGGTTTTCCAGCTTGAAATTTCAATGCAGGCAGGTACAATGAGATAAACGGCAATTGTGCCGGATGAAGAGGCGATGGTAACTTGCAGGCTTGCCTTGCGATAACCGTCGTCGGTTAATGAATCAGACATTATTCTGACAAGCGGAGGCCACATCATTGACTGTGCAAAACCGTTGACTGCCCATATTGCCGTCATAATGTTGATGTTTCCGCAAAGCGGCATAAGCACGTTGCAGGTTGCAGTAAGCAGCAGACCGAAAAAGATAATATTCTTCGGCTTGAATTTGTCACCGAAATAGCCGCTGACGAGCTGGCCTGCACCGTAGGTGATGAAAGCGCAGGTACTTGCAAGGCCTGCGGCAGCTTTTGTCACCTGCATTGCGTTGACAACCTCGGCAAGTGCGGCACCGTAGTTGATTCGTGTTATATAACTTGTGAAATAAACAATCCAGCAAAGTCCGATGAACATTGCCACTTGTTTTTTATCTGTAATTTTCTGCAAGAGTTATCACTTCCTGAATCTGCCGACAGTGGTCGGTTCCATAAATTTTTTAAGAAGGTACATTTTTTCTTTGATGGTTTTCTGCAACTTTTCATTTTTGACAACTGTGCTCACAGTGCCCGAAATGGAGTTTATGATTTCCGCTGTGCCGGGGGAGGATTCGGATTCTACGCTGACTTTGTTGCCGTCAAACGTAAAGGTTAAAACACGGATTGCGATTGACTGCATCGGTCTGATTTTAATTTCAAGAGTTTTTTTGTCAATCCAGCGTGCAGCACTGAAAGCGGTGAAGGGAATTTCGCCGAGAGTGATTTTACTTTCGGCATAGCCGCCGTTCATTGCGCAAAAAACAGTGTTTTCTTCTTCGCCCTCATTCCAGGTAAAATAACAGCCGTCGTCGGTGAAATTGAAGGCCGCATAACCCACATTACCTGCACGGTTTTTGGACATATAAACGGCAGGCGGCGGAAGGATACCCATTGAAAATCCGATTGTGTTAAGTATTGTGTGGTGTCTGAATTTTATAATTCTGCCTTCAAGCTTTTGCTCAATCGGTGAACGGATTTCACTTGCCTTGAATTCATCAATTGCCTGCGAAGTCATAAACTCTGTGAATTCCTTGCTTGCCGTTGCGTTTTCGTCAGGTTCGATTATTGCACTTTCGACAAATCTGTAATAAAACGGGATTGCTCTGTTGTGGTTCATATCACCGCCGTTTATTACAATGATTATATCTTCTTTTTTAAATACCTGCGCGGTCTGACCGTACATTCCGTCAAAACGCCAGCAGTTGTCGCCCTCAATCCACACACTGTAACCGTATCTGTTGGGCTCCGTTTCGGCATAATCAACTTCGGTTGTCTGGTTGATTTTTGCCTGAGTTGCCCATTCTTGCGGGATAACCTGCTCACCGTTGAAAACACCGTCATTGTGGTAGCAAAGTGCAAGCTTTGCAATGTCTTCCGTGTGCATCTGCAAGCCCCATCCGCCTGCTTCAATACCGTTTGAATCCGTTTCCCAGAACGGCTTATCAATGCCAAGGGGATTCCACAAACGAGGTTCAAGGTAATCGTTGATGCCCTTGCCGAGAACACGTTTGAGGCAGGCACTGAGCACATAGGTGCATTCGTTTACATACTGAAATCTTTTGCCGGGTGCGGCAATGCGTTTAGCTTCGCTCAGGTGGCGGTACCAGTCGCCCTTTGATTTGTTGAGCAGGGGACTGGGTGATTTCCCCGATGTCATTGTAACAAGATGACGTAAAGTCAGCTTCTCAAAGTCATCATCTTTTTTGTTGGGATATTTGTCGGGAAAAATGTCGCTGACTTTTGTGTCAAGCGAAACCTTACCCTCGCTGATGGCAAAGCCGAGTGCGGTTGCGGTAACGTTTTTGCTCACTGAGTAAAGACAATGGGTGGTGTGCGGATTGAAAGGATATCGGTAACATTCTGCCGCAACAAGACCGTTGCGGATTATCATCATGCTGTGAAGCTCGTAATCTGCCGCCAACAATTCGTTGATAAGGTCAATTATTTTTTGTGAGTCAAGTCCGACGTTTTCGGGACAGCCGGCGCGAGGCAAAGAGTAATTTCTTTTTGTGTGTAACATAAATATCACCGCTCGTTTCAGATTGATATTGACAAATTTTCAAAGTTGAAGCATAATCATTCTTTGTAAAAATGTAATGGAGGCATAACGTTGAATAAAAAATTATCTTATCTTTTTGTGGCACTTGCGGGAATCTGCTGGGGAACAATCGGAATTTTTCTGACAACCCTTGGGGATAAAGGCTTCACTCAGATTCAACTTGCCGTTTACAGAACGGGAGTTGCCGCAATAATTGTTGCGTTGATTGCCTTGATAAAAGACAGAAAGCTTTTTAAATTCAGAATAAAGGATTTCTGGATTTTTATCGGCACGGGTCTTGTCAGCACGCTGATGCTCAACGTGTGCTATTTTTATTCAATTGAACATACAAGCCTTTCCGTTGCGGCGGTTTTGCTTTATACATCGCCCGTGTTCATAATGCTTCTTTCCGCACTGTTTTTCAAAGAGAAGCTTACGGGCAGAAAGCTCGCATCGTTGCCGATTACGATTGTCGGCTGTCTGTGTGTTACCGGTCTGCTTGACGGCGGAGGCACAACTGTCAGCGCAAAGGGTATTGCTGTCGGAATCTGCTCGGGTCTTGCTTACGCGCTTTACAGCATTTTCGGCAGATGTGCACTTGACAGAGGCTATCATCCGATTACCGTTTCGCTTTATACACTTATTCTTGCCACACTCGGCGGTCTTCCGTTTTCGGATATTAACGAAACGTTTCCGCTCATTGACAGTGTTTCATCCGTTGCGTTTATCGCTCTTTTCGGCTTCGTTTGCAGTGCATTGCCTTTTCTGTTTTACACCAAGGGTCTTGAAGGCGTTGAAAACAGCAAGGCTGCAATCATTGCAACCGTTGAGCCCGTAACCGCAACCGTTGTGGGTGTGGGAATCTACCACGAAGAAATGACTTTTTTCAAAGCCGTCGGTATATTGCTGATATTTGTCAGCATCATTGTAATCAATGTGAATTTTTCAAAGAAAATCAGCAGGGGGGAAGGCACTCGATAATTGCAAGAGTGTCACCCTCACTGACGGTAAATTCAATATCCGAAACACAAGCGGGCACAAACAGACAGTCGCCCTGCTTTACGTCAACAGAGCCTATTCTGCCTTTGCCGCCGATTACGACGAGGGCAGTGGGCTTTTTTTCTTTTGCGGATTTTATGCAAGTCTTTTCAACGTCAATTCTGTTGAGTGAAAAACAGGGTGTGTCATCATATGTGATGAGATTGGTAACACTGTATCCGTCACCTTTTTCACCTTTTGCGGGTTTTAACTTGAACTCATTGAGCAAATCGTCAAGGCTGTGGTTGATGTAGTGAAAACATTCAAACATATTGTCAAAACCGATTCCCTGATGACAAAGAAAATCGGGCAGTTTTTCGCCGAGAGTGTTGCATTTTTCAAGGCTGACCGTGTAGTCTGTCGGTTCCTGTATTTCAAGCAGGAAGCAGCCGGGGCCGATTGCGTGAGGTGTGCCGCCTTTGATAAGGAAAACGTCGCCCTGCTTTACGGGAATTTTGTGCATTGCCTCGCTCATTGCAGTAATGTCCTGTCTGTCAAAAAGCTCGTGAAGCTTTTCTGCGGTCATATCCTCTTTGAAGCCGAGCAGAATGTGCGGCTCTTCGCTGTTGATGCTTCTGCCGCCAAGGATATACCAAGCCTCTGTTTTACCGAAATCAGAGTGAAAATATGTTTTTGCAGCCTGCTTGTCGGGGTGCACCTGAATGGGTAATCTTTCGGCAGAATCGAGGAATTTTGTAAGAACACCGAAATTTTCGCCGTGCTTTGCAATATGGTCAGCACCGAGTGTTGCGGCGGTGTCTGAATTAATGACGTCACGCAGATAAGTAACGTTATCGTCAAGCTTGCTCAGACCCTCAAACTCGGGTGCGCCTTCTCTTTCGGGGTTGTTTGCCGTCACGACAGAAGCGAGCCAGTCTTCGGGAAAATATCCGTCATTTCCGTCTTTTGCACGGAATTCATCAAGAAGCTTGCCGCCAAGGTAAATACGCCAGACTCTGTTTTCTGCAAGTTTAAGGGGAGAATTATACATAGTTTCACACCTCTTGAAATTATTACTTTAAATATTACACCTATTATTTATAAAAATCAATATTATACTTGAAAAGATTACCTTTATGTTGTATGATATATTTGGTGAATCGTAATATTTCGTAAAGGGATGTAGCAATGCAATTTGTAATAATGGACCTTGAATGGAACAACACCTACGCAAAAAAGAAAAAGATGTTTTTCAATGAAATAATTGAAATCGGTGCCGTAAAACTTGACTCTTCGCTTCAAACGGTTGACACCTTTTCCTGCCTTATCCGCTCACAGGTCGGTAAAAAACTCCGTGGCAGTGTCAAACGCCTTACTCACATTTCAAACGCAGACCTCAACACGGGAACGCTTTTTACAAAAGCTATTTCGGATTTACGCCGTTGGATAGGTGACGATGAAACGGTTGTTTTTACCTGGGGTGATACCGATATCCGAGTTCTGATTGAAAACTTTTCTTACCTCAACGGCATTACAACAATTCCGTTTCTCACAAATTACTGTGATTTGCAGGCTTGCTTCCACCGTAAAATGAAAACGCCCAAGAATAATCAGGTAGGTCTTAAAACTGCCGCTGAAATGTTGCAGATTGACCCTGAACAGTTTTTGCAGCACCGTGCACTCGGTGACAGTCTTATGACTGCGGAAATTTTCAGACAGATTTATGACGAAGACGAGTTTTCTCCGTTCTACCTTGTCTGCAACGAGGATTTTTATAAACGCCTTTTCTTTAAAGCAAAAGTTATTTGTAACATCAATAACCCGCTTGTTGACAAATCTAAACTTCACCACCGTTGCGAAAAGTGCGGTGTTGACTGTGACATTCTTGTTGATTGGAAATATAAAAATCAGTTTTTCAGGGCAACTTATTCTTGCCCCGAGTGTCGTAAGGTTTATGCCGTCGGTGTGAAATTCAAAAAATATTTTGACCACGTTGATGTTCGCAAAATCGTTTCTGTTGTTGAACCTGAAAAGGTTGAGGAAAAGGAGGAAACCTGATTTGAAAATTCTTGTAACCGGCGGTGCCGGATTTATCGGCAGTAATTTTATTTACTATATGCAGGAAAAATATCCTGATTATGAAATTGTCTGTCTTGATTTGCTCACCTATGCGGGCAATCTCAAAACTCTTGACAAGGCAATGGAAAAGGATAATTTCCGTTTTGTTAAAGCAGACATTGCCGACCGCAAGGCGGTTGATGAACTGTTTGCGGCAGAAAGCTTTGATTGGGTTGTGAACTTTGCCGCCGAAAGCCACGTTGACCGCTCAATCGAGTCACCTGAAATTTTTCTTAAAACAAATGTAATGGGCACTGCGGCGCTGCTTGATGCTTCACGCAAATACGGCGTTAAACGCTATCACCAAGTTTCAACCGATGAGGTTTACGGCGATTTACCGCTTGACCGCCCCGACCTGTTCTTCACAGAAGAAACACCAATACATACATCAAGCCCTTATTCGGCATCAAAAGCGTCTGCCGACCTTCTTACTCTTGCTTATTACAGAACTTACGGCTTGCCCGTAACAGTTTCACGCTGTTCCAATAACTACGGACCTTATCATTTCCCCGAAAAGCTTATTCCGCTTATGATTTCACGCGCACTTAATGATGAAAGTCTGCCCGTCTACGGCAACGGTCTGAATGTGCGTGACTGGCTTTACGTTGAGGACCACTGTAAAGCCATTTCAATGATTCTTCACAACGGCACAGTAGGTGAGGTTTACAACATCGGCGGTCACAATGAGAGAAAGAATATTGACGTTGTCAAAACAATTCTTTCGGCGCTCGGTAAGCCCGAAAGTCTTATCACTTATGTTACCGACCGTGCAGGTCACGACCTGAGATATGCAATTGACCCCACAAAAATTTCCGACCAGCTTGGTTGGTTGCCCGAAACGTCTTTTGATGACGGAATAAAGAAAACGATTGATTGGTATCTTGATAACCGTGAATGGTGGCAGGATATCATCAGCGGAGAATACCGCGAATATTACAAAAGGATGTATTCCGAAAGGAAGTAATTCTATGGTAAGAAATCTGCTCGTTGAGCGCAATCTGCCTTCACCTGTTGAGGGCGTAGAAACCGTTTCCGACTGGGAAAATCGCCGCGTCGGCTTAAAAGAACTTCTTTGCCGTGAGGAATACGGCTTTTTGCCTCTGAAACCTCAGCAACTGACCTTTGAAGAGCTTTCGTCAGAGGTGCTTTACGGCGGCAAATTTGAACAGAAGAGCATCAGGTTGACTGCAATTATGCCTCAGGGTGATTTCTCTTTTGATATTACAACGCTTTTTCCCGTGGAAAAAGGCAGATATCCGCTGTTTATAAATCTGTGCTTCCGTCCCGATGTGCCCGACCGCTACCTGCCTGCCGAGGAAATATGTGACAACGGTTTCGGCATTATCACAGTTCATCACAACTTTATTTCTCCCGACCGTAACAGTTTTGACACGTTGCTCGATGCGGTTTTGTTTAAAGACGGCAGAAAGAATGACGACTGCGGTAAAATCGGTCTGTGGTCATGGGCGGCGTCGCGTGCGATGGATTATGCGCAGACTCTTGACTGTGTCGATTTGAAAAACGTCTGTGTGATCGGTCACTCACGCCTCGGCAAAACAGCTTTGCTTACCGGTGCACTGGATGAGCGCTTTGCCTTTGTTGTCAGTAATGAGGGCGGTTGCTCGGGTGAGGCGCTTTCGCGCGGCAAAACGGGTGAGTGCATTTCAGACATCACAAAAGTGTTTCCTTATTGGTTTTGCGAAAACTATAAAAAATATGCCGACAATGAGCAGGCACAGCCTTTTGACCAGCATTATCTGATTGCCCTTTGTGCACCCCGACGTGTTATGATCGGTGCCGCCGTTGAGGATTTGTGGGCAGACCCCGTTTCGCAGTTTCTTTCATGTGCGGCGGTTGAGGACGTTTATGCGCTTTATTCGGAAAAGGCGCTTGTCGCACCCGACAGACTGCCCTTGGCAGGTGACAATTTCGATGACGGTTGTGTTGCTTTTCACCTGCGTGCCGGTACTCATACAATAACCCGTCAGGACTGGCAGATTTACATGAAATATATAAGAAAGCATATTAACCGATAACAAAACTCCCTCTTTCGCTTTGAAAGAGGGAGTTGCTTTTTAATTGACTATGTATACGCCTGATTGCAGAATTGCATATTCAACGTCATACACTCTGAAAAATTTCGTTACCGCTTCGTTGAAGTTTTTGTAATCCTCAACCGCATAATTGTCAAGTCTGATTGTTCTGATTTTGTACGAATACTCATTGCAGACATAAAGCTTTTTGTCATCTTTAAAAAGGTGAATGGGGTGGCAGAAGGCTTTTGAATTTGCACCGCCAATTCTCAGCTCAACACGGTTGTAAACGGTTGAGTAATTGATGATTGCATTAATGTCAGGCACGGTAAACCACAGGTCTTTGCCGTCACTTACGGGTGCGCGTGCGGGCATTGTCTGATATAATAACTTGTTTTCATATCTTATGTCGCCTTCGGCATCAAAAATTTTCAGTTCGCCGTCAGGATAAATGGCTGCGACACATCCGTTTTCCATTCTGACGACTTCGCAAGTGATGAAATCACCGAGGCAGTCAGCGATTTTGCGGCAGAAAGAGCCGAATTTTGATTGCAGATAAAGCAGCATTGTTGCCTGCGAAAAAGTATCAGTTGCCTGATTGTAGCTGTAAAATGCGCCTGCCTGACTGCCGTTTGCAAGCGTTTCACGTGCACAGTAAACAAATCCCTGATCGGTAGGGATTATATCAAGAATTTCACCGTCCAAAAGCTTTCGCATATTTTCCTCCAGTAACTAAAAATCAATGCCGCAGATATAATATGCCCCGCCAAGCCGTATGCGGCTGATAGTAACCTGCTCTCAGCAGGTGGGTGCCTCCCGACGGTCTCTCGCTCCCTTCGTCCGCCAAAAGGCGGGAGGTCTGCAATCCTACGCCGGAGCCGGGCTCCCTTATTAAAACGTGTTGGGTTACTTATAGCCGCAATTTATCGCACAAGGCAGGGTGTTATTAATAATTATTCGTTGAACTCCTCAATAAACTCGCCGAAATCATACATCTCGGAAAGTCTTTCTTCAAAAATCTGACCAACTTCGTTGAATTCTTCTTCGTCTTCAATGGGGCAGAGATAAGTTTCACCGTCTTCTTCTTCCACTTTGAGAATTATAAGCTCGCCGTCGGCTTCAACGATTTTTTCAGCGTCATCATAAGTGGGAAGCAGGGCAACATAGCGGCCGTCGTCGGTTTCGATACGGTCAAGCTCTTCAAAAATGTGCTCTTTGCCTTCTTCATCAACAACGCTGACAATATCGGGCATATATTCTTCGTTCATTTTTTCGCTCATGATTAATGTTTCCTTTCAAATCAGATATAATGTATTTCACCTTAAATATTTTAACTGTTATGCGCCTTTAAGTCAATAGAAAATGTTGATAAGTGGCATTTTAATAAAAAAACAGGTAAAAGTTGATAAAAACTATTGACAATTACCAAAAATAACGCTATAATTAAGACGAGCTAAGAGATAATCTCTCAGTTGATGGGTCGTAAATTTATATAAATTGTCGAAAAACAGAATAATTTACTGTCAGCGGCCCGAAGTAAATTTAATATCTGATAAAAGGGGGCGGTACCGATGTACTCAGCAGAATTTTCGCTCACAGCCGCCCGAGTGACTGAATAAGAATCAAACGGATTTATCGGTGATTGATGCTTTTGCATATCTCACAATGTACCGCATAACCGTAAATAGAAAACTTATTGAGTTTGTAATTCGGTCATAAGGCGGTTGTGAGCCACGGTAAAATTGAATTAAAGATATTTAACAAGCTGTGCAATGCGACACGGCTTGTTTTTTTGCATATACTTTAATAAGTTTATCGTTTGGGTGATTAAATGAGATATGCAAAAATGCGCCGCGGCAGAAAGATAATATATAAATGTGTCTGTGCAATAATTCTTTTTGCGGTTTTGTTGCTGGTTACTGATGCAAAAATCCGCCCTGCTGTTTACACCCTTGCCGCCTCTCAGGCAAAACGGATTGCAGCGGTGACAATCAACACTGCCGTTGAAAACGAGCTTTCAAAAAATCCTGTTGTATATTCCGATATTGTTGAAATTGCTTATGATTCAAACGGCGGAGTTGCCTGCATTACAACCGATATCCTGAAAATGAATCTTCTCAAAGCCAATATTACACGCGCAGTGGACGCTTTGATAAAAAACACGGAAAATGCAAGTGTCACCGTACCTTTCGGCTCTGCAACGGGGATTGCGCTTTTTGCAGGCGAGGGCCCCGATATTGACGTTGACCTCAGCTTTGACGGCTATTCAACTTCCGATTTTCATAACGTTTTTGAATCGGTCGGCATAAATCAGACCCAGCACAGCATTATGCTTAACGTCACCGCCGATGTTATAATTATTCTCGACGGACGCAGTGTGCAGGCGACGCTTGAAACCGATTTTTGCGTTGCGCAGACAATAATTGTCGGTGCGGTGCCCGATGTCAGCGCACAGATAAAATAAGTGTTGATTTAAACTTTAAATTTGCTATAATATTATTATCAATTTTTCAGGTGATTTTTATGGATTTTTCAGTTGCTCAGGCTAAGGCAAAAGAATTGAGGGACAAGCTTAATTTTTACAGCAAAAAATATTATGTTGATGACGACCCCGTTGTTGATGATTATGAATACGATATGCTTCAACGGGAACTTGTTGCCATTGAAACGGAGTATCCTGAGTTAATTACTGCCGATTCACCCACACACCGTGTCGGCGGCAGTGCTGACGGACTTTTTGAGCCCGTCACGCACATTGCACCGCTTCTCAGCTTGCAGGATGCTTTCAGTCTTGATGAGGTCAGGGCGTTTGATGCGCGTGTGCGAGATTCTTTTGAAAAAACTGAATATATTGTTGAACCGAAAATTGACGGTCTTTCCGTTGCTCTTGAATATGAAAACGGTGTGCTGGTGCGTGCATCCACACGTGGCGACGGCAGTGTCGGTGAAGACGTTACCGCAAATATCCGAACAATCCGCTCAGTGCCGCTTGCAATTGATACGGATATTGCTCAGCTTGAAGTGCGCGGCGAAGTTTATATGCCGAAAACTGCTTTTGCACGCATTGTCGAAGAGCAGGAGGCGGCAGGGGAAAAGACTTTCAAAAATCCGCGTAATGCCGCCGCAGGCTCGTTAAGGCAAAAGAATCCGAAAATCACCGCTTCACGCGGACTTGATATTTTCATTTTCAATATTCTCAGAAGCAGCGACAACACGCTGAAAAATGATAAAGCTTCACTTGATTTTCTGAAATCTCTCGGTTTCAAAACCGTTCCGTTTTACAACACGTTTGACAGCATTGACGGCGTGATTGACGAGCTTGCAAGAATCGGCGCAGTCCGTTCACAGCTGCCCTTTGATATTGACGGTGCCGTTATCAATGTCAATGAATTTTCACAGCGCACGGAAATCGGTGTTACCAGCAAATTTCCGAAGTGGGCAATTGCTTTCAAATATCCGCCCGAAGAAAAAGAAACAACGGTGCTCGACATTGAAATTACTGTCGGCAGAACGGGTGTTCTGACCCCGACTGCTGTTTTTGAGCCTGTCCTTGTTTCGGGCTCAACCGTTTCCCGTGCCACTCTTCACAATCAGGATAACATTACCGAAAAGGATGTCAGAATAGGTGATAAGGTTATAATCCGCAAGGCGGGCGACATTATCCCCGAGGTTGTGCGTGTTGTTTCTCACGCATCGGGCAGTGAGGTTTTTATAATTCCCGACACCTGTCCTTCCTGCGGTGCAAAAGCCGTGCGTGAGGCTGATGAAGCGGCAATACGCTGCATTAATCCCGAATGTCCCGCACAGCTTCTGCGCAATCTTATTCATTTTTGCTCCCGTGATGCAATGGATATTGAGGGCCTGGGTGAAGCGGTGCTTGAAAAGCTGGTTTCGGCAGGCTTGCTCACACGTGCCTCACAGATTTACACTCTCACTTTCGATGACCTGATGACACTTGAAGGCTTTGCCGAAAAATCCTGCGAAAATATGCTTGCCGCTATTGAAAAATCAAAGCACAACGATTTGTCAAAGCTGCTTTTTGCACTCGGTATCCGCCACATCGGTCAGAAGGCGGGCAAGCTTCTTTGTGATGAATTCGGTGATATGCAGTCTGTTATGAATGCTTCACTTGAACGCCTGACTGCCATTGACGGCTTCGGTGAGATAATGGCGAAAAGTGTTGCCGATTATTTCTCACTGCCGCAGTCACGTGAAGAGATGAGATTGCTCAGCGAATACGGTGTGAATATGAAATCACAAAAGCAGGTTATCGACCGCCGTTTTGAGGGTAAAACCTTTGTCCTCACGGGCACCTTACCAACTTATTCACGTAATGAAGCAGGTGCAATCATTGAAAGCTTTGGCGGCAAAACCGCATCGTCGGTTTCAAAGAAAACCGATTTTGTGCTTGCAGGTGAAGAGGCAGGCAGCAAGCTTGTCAAAGCACAGCAGCTTGGTGTGACAATTATCAGTGAAGAAGAATTCAATGCGATGATAAACTGATTTTTTTCGGCCTTTGCGGCATAAATCTTTTAAAATCAATCCCTTTCATACATCCGCAAAGCACGACTGAAACAAAATATCCGACAGCCGCCGTGATTAACGTTACGGCGGCGTTTGTCTTTATCAGCGAAACTGCAAAAGGAATCATAAGGCAGAAAAGCGGTTTTAAAAGGGAATCGGCAAAACGCACTTTTAAATCCGTCACTTTTATCAGCCGCATAATGCTCAGGGCGAAGTTTATGATTTCGCTGAGGTACAGCACAAGTACGTATCCCTTGATTGCAAATTTCGGCAGCAGGAAAATAACCATAATAACGCACAGTGCAGAGTCAATAATGTTGTATCGCATTGAATAGACCTGTTGATCAAGTCCTTTGAGCATTGCGTCAACCGTCATGTCAAGGTACATAACCGGCACAAGCGGCGCCAGCACGGTTATGAAGTGCACACAGTCGGATTGCAGATTTGCAAGTGCGGCAATTTCATTTGAAAAAATCATAAAAATTCCCGCCGCTCCGATGGCAAAAATCAGCGTCAGCCGTGTCACCTTTTCACCCGTGTCAACAATGCTTTCCTGTTGCGCACGCTCGTGTTTTTTTGCCATTTCAGGCAACAAGAGCGAAGCGAAAGATGAAAGAATTGCGGAAGGGTAGAGCAGTACCGGCAAAACAAGTGCGTGCAGTGCGCCGTATGCCGACAGTGCCGCATCTGACGAAACACCCGAAAGTTTTAACTGGCGTGGAATGAGAATGTGTTCAACCGTCAGCAGAATACTTCGTGCGCACGTGCCTGCCGCGTCGGGCAATGCAATTCTCAGCAGGGAAGAAATGCGGAATGTATTTTCTTTGTTCTTTTGCGGTTTGCATAAAAATCTGAATAATCTGAATGACATAAGAAACGAGACGATTTCGGAAACCGTCATTCCCGACACAACGGCAACGCAGGACATTCTGCTCTCTGTCGGCGATAAAACCGAAAGAAGAAAAATCACTGCGGCGATTTTTGAAATCTGCTCAACAAACTGTATAATGCCGTAAGGCGCAATCGCACCGTGTGCCGTCACGTAACCGCCTAGTGCACTTGACATTGAAACAAAAGGCAGGCTTAATGAAAGTATTCTTAACGGCATTGCGCACGACGAATCCGAAAGCACGTCAGTTGCGATAAAGTCGGAAAAGATGAACAAAACCGAAGTGATACCCATGCCGACAAGGCAGGCAAATCTGATGCATTTTTTGACGGGAGTGTATATATCAGAGCGATTGTCGCACATAAGTCCGATGGCTGTGCGTGTTACGGCAAGACGGATGCCTGCACTTGAAAAAGTCACTGCAAGCGAATAAACCGACATAATCAGCTGAAAAAGTCCGATGCCTGCCTGACCGATTCTGTTTGTCAGATATACGTTAAAGCTGACTGAAACAGAGCGCATTATCAGGTTGACGGCTGTCATGATGAAAGTGTTGATAAGAATGTTTGATTTATTTTCCATATTTTCTCCCGAAGTGTTCCGATTTTTATAAAAGTGTGATATAATACTTTCACGGAGGTGTTTACCCATGAAAAAAACTTTAAAAATTGTCAGTGTAATTCTCGTTGTTGCAATTGCTGCATCTTTTCCGAGCGTTGCCTTTGCTCAGGGTAACTCAATGCCCGAAATAAAGGAATACGGATTCGTTGACTGCGACGGCGTTATGATTGAATACGGCATTTACGGTAACCTTGATGCCGAGCCTCTTCTGCTTTTGCCGCCCAACGGCGGTGATATGCACTCTTTCGACGGCAGTATTCTGCCTGAAATGTCAAAGCATTTCAAAGTTATAACCGTTTCTCCGCGCGGCACGGGCAACTCGGGCTGGAAAGAGGGGACAATGAATTTTGAAACAATGAGCGATGACCTTGCGACTGTTCTTGATTATCTCAATGTCGAAAAAACCAATATTTTCGGTTTCAGCGACGGTGGCAATCTCGGCGTCGTTTTTACCCTCGCTTATCCTGAAAAGGTTGAAGCCCTTGCCATTATGGGTTCAAACATCAACACTTTCGGCACAAACACATTTGACCAGATACAGATTACTTATCAATACATTGTGCTGTGTGTTGAGGCGTGGATTTACGGTGATGAGGAAACAAAAATCAGGCGTGACATCAAGGGCATGATGGTTGGTCAGCCCAGCCTTACTTTTGAAGATATTTCCGCTATCAGTGTACCTGTTCTCAACATTTACGGCGAACATGATATGATTCAGCGCTGGCATTCAAAAATGATAACCCGCTCAATCGAGGGCGCCGAGGAAATTATGATTGTCGGCGGCGGTCACAGTTCATGCTTTGATTACACTGATACCATAATCAATCCCGCACTGCTTGACTTTTACGGTGTAACCGCATAAAATTTATATTGACATTAAAATATTTATATGTTAAAATTAGGCAAATTTAATACAAAGGTATTGATGAGGAGTGCGGCATAAACGTGTTCACAGAGAGCTGACGGTCGGTGCAAGTCAGTGTTCGGCAGATGTCGCTGTCGCCTCAGAACCGAAAGGAAGAAAGCTTTTTGCAATTAGACCCTTTCCGTTTTCACTGCGTTAAAGTGCGGAGTTAATGCTCCATAAGCGGCGTTTTTAAAACGCAATCTGAGTGGTACCGCGGGTAATTTTACTCGTCTCATTGATTTTTTGATTGATGAGACGATTTTTTATTTTCAGGAAGGAATGAATACAATGGCAAAAGAACTTGCAAAACAGTATTTACCCCGTGAAGTTGAAGACAGAATTTATGACTTCTGGCTTGAGGGTAAGTATTTTCACGCAAAGGTAGAAAACGATAAGAAACCTTACACAATCGTTATTCCGCCCCCCAATATTACCGGTCAGCTTCACATGGGTCACGCCCTTGACAACACTCTTCAGGATATTCTTATCCGTTTCAGAAGAATGCAGGGCTACGATACACTCTGGCTTCCCGGCACCGACCACGCCTCTATTGCAACCGAGGCCAAGATTGTTGAGGCAATGAAAGCTGAAGGTATTACCAAGGAAGACATCGGCCGTGAAGGTTTTCTTGAGCGTGCTTGGGCGTGGAAAGAAAAGTATGGCGGAAGAATTATCGAACAGCTTAAAAAGCTCGGTTCTTCATGTGACTGGGACAGAGAACGCTTCACTCTTGACGAGGGTTGCAGCAAGGCTGTTAACGAGGTTTTCTGCCGTCTTTATGAAAAAGGCCTTATTTACAGAGGCGAAAGAATAATCAACTGGTGTCCCCATTGCCTTACGTCAATTTCTGACGCTGAGGTTGAATATGAAGATCAGGCAGGCCACTTCTGGCATCTGCGCTATCCCTTTAAGGATGGCAGCGGATATCTTGAGCTTGCAACAACAAGACCCGAAACACTTCTCGGCGATACCGCCGTTGCCGTTAACCCCAACGACGAAAGATACAAGGATGTTGTCGGCAAGACACTCATTCTTCCCATCGTTCACAGGGAAATTCCCGTTGTTGCCGATGATTATGTTGAAATGGATTTCGGTACGGGTGTCGTTAAAATTACTCCCGCTCACGACCCCAACGACTTTGAGGTCGGTCTGCGCCATAACCTGCCCGTAATCAATGCTCTTACCGAGGATGCAAAGATTACCGCCGATTATCCCGCTTATGCAGGTATGGACAGATTTGAGGCACGTAAAGCCATCGTAAAGGACCTTGAGGCTGAAGGTGCACTTGTCAAGGTTGAAGATTACAATCACAACGTCGGCACCTGCTACCGTTGCGGCACAACAATTGAGCCTCGCGCTTCTCTTCAGTGGTTCGTAAAAATGAAACCCCTTGCAGAACCTGCAATTGAGGTTGTTAAAGACGGTACCGTCAAGTTTGTACCCGAACGCTTCGACAAGACCTATTTCCACTGGATGGAAAACATCAAAGACTGGTGCATTTCACGTCAGCTCTGGTGGGGTCACAGAATTCCTGCTTACTACTGTGCAGATTGCGGCGAACTTGTTGTTTCCAAAACTGATGTTGACACCTGCCCGAAGTGCGGCGGTGCAATGGCTCAGGATCCCGATACACTTGATACGTGGTTCTCTTCCGCACTTTGGCCGTTCTCAACACTCGGTTGGCCTGAAAACACCCCCGAGTTACAGCATTATTATCCCACAAGCACGCTTGTTACGGGCTATGATATTATCTTCTTCTGGGTTGCCAGAATGATTTTCTCCGCTTGCGAAAATATGGGTAAAGCACCCTTTGACACCGTTCTTATTCACGGCCTTGTCCGTGACGCTCAGGGCAGAAAGATGTCAAAATCTCTCGGCAACGGCATTGATCCGCTTGAAATCATTGAGAAATACGGTGCCGATGCTCTTCGCTTCACCCTTGCAAACGGTAACAGCCCCGGCAACGATATGCGCTTCTCTGACGAAAAGGTTGAGGCAAGCCGTAACTTTGCCAACAAGCTGTGGAACGCTTCAAGATTCATTCTTATGAATCTCAACGAAAGCGAAGCTGACGGCACACTGCCCGCAGACCTTGCACTTGAAGATAAGTGGGTTCTCAGCCTGTTCAATGACCTTGTAAAAGAAGTTACCGAAAATCTTGAAAAGTTTGAGCTCGGCATTGCCGTTCAGAAGCTCTACGATTTCATCTGGGATATTTTCTGTGACTGGTATATTGAACTTGCAAAAATCCGCCTTCAGCAGGGCGGCGAGGGTGCAGAGAATGCAAGAAACGTTCTTGTTTACGTAATGAGCAATACCCTTAAACTTCTTCATCCCTTCATGCCTTTCATCACCGAAGAAATCTGGCAGACTCTGCCCCACAGCGGCGAAGCAATTATGGTTTCCGAGTGGCCCGTTTACAATGATGCTTTCTCATTCAAGGCCGAAGAGGCTGAAATGAGCCGCATTATCACTGCCATCCGTGCAATCCGTAACCGCAGGGCAGAAATGAACATTGCACCTTCCAAGAAGGCTGAAATCAACATTATGACCGCTTATAAGGATACATTCGGCAAGGCAGGCGTATTCATGCAGAAGCTTGCGAGTGCTTCCGAGGTCAATGTCGGCGATTCATTCAGCGAGGACGGCAGTGTCTGCATTGTTACAAGCGATGCGAAAATTTTCATTCCGCTCGGTGACCTTGTTGACTACGAGGCAGAAAGAGCAAGACTTAACAAGGAAATTGCCGCGGCACAGAAAGACCTTGATTTTGTCAACTCAAAGCTTTCAAATGAAAACTTTGTTTCAAGAGCTCCCGAGGCAGTTGTTAACGCACAGCGTGAGCAGGCTGCAAAGCTGACACAAAAAATTGCCATGCTCAACGACAGCATAGCAAAGCTTAAATAATATGAATCTGTTGCCGCGGTGAGTTTTTCACCGTGGCAACATTTTTAAGGTGATTTTATGAATTGTAATCAGGCGATTGATTATATACATTCTTTTGAAAAATTCGGAATCAAACCCGGTCTTGAACGTGTTTCGGCGCTGTGTGAACTTCTCGGCAATCCGCAGGATGACCTGAAATTCATTCACGTTGCAGGCACAAACGGCAAGGGCTCAACCTCAACAATGCTCTCTAACATTTTCATTTCTGCGGGCTATAATACGGGACTTTTTACATCGCCCTATGTTGTTGACTTTTGCGAAAGAATAATGTTCAACGGCAGAATGATTGAAAAGGAAGAGCTTGCTTCGACTGTTGAAAAAATCAGGCCGGCGGTTGAAAAACTCAATGAAAAGGGAATTGAACCGACTGAGTTTGAAGTGATAACCGCAACCGCCTTTCTCTATTTCAAAGAGAAAAAATGCGACATTGTCGTGCTGGAAGTAGGTCTCGGCGGCAGGTTTGACTCAACAAATATAATATCAACTCCGTTGGCGAGTGTTATTGCATCAATTTCTGTTGACCACAGCGCAATTCTCGGTGATACGGTAGAAAAAATTGCTGTCGAAAAATGCGGAATTATAAAGCAGGGCGGCGTTACCGTTTGTTATCCCGAACAAAAAAACAGTGTTCTTGATGTAATTTCAAAAACCTGCCTTGAACGCGAAAATAAGCTTATTGTTCCCGATTTGTCGGCGCTTTCGGACGTTACCGAAGCTTTTGACGGCACACGCGCAAAATACCGTAATCTGCCGCTTTATCTGCCGCTTTCGGGTGTGCATATGCTTAAAAACTGCACTGTTGCCGTTGAAACCGCAAAAGCCGTTTCTCAACAAGGCTTTAATGTTAAGGATAAAGATATTATTAAAGGCGTTTCAATGTCGTCAATGCCTGCAAGGCTTGAAATTCTCAGAAAAACCCCTCTCGCAATTCTTGACGGAGGTCACAATGAAGGCTGTGCAAAAGCTTTGAGTGATTATGTAAAAAAACACCTTGGCGGCAAAAGAATTGTTGCCGTCAGCTCAATGATGGCAGATAAGGATTACGATGCCTATCTCCGCATTGTTGCTCCGCTTGCCGAAACTTTTGTCGCAACAAAGGCTGCTGTGCCCCGTGCACTGTCGGCGGAAGAATTGTGCGGTGCGGCAAAACCTTACGTCAAAAATGCTTTCGCCGTTGATAACCCCGTTGAGGCGGTAAAATGCGGATTTGAGCTTTGCGCCGATGGCGATGTGCTTCTTGTCTGCGGCTCGTTTTATCTTGCGGGCGAGGTACGTGGCGAAATTTTAAATTTTTAATAAATCATGCCATAATGTGACATTTTATTTACACTTAATCCCTTATCTTTTTGGTAAGGGATTTTTTTATTTGGAGGAAAAAACAATGGCAGTCAGAATTTTATCGACTCCCACGCGGTTGACGGTTGAACTTATCGGCGAAATTGACCACCACAACGCCGCCGTGCTGAGAATGGAAACAGATGAAGCAATTCAGAAAAGAATGCCTCCGAATGTGCGGCTCGATTTCGGTGAGGTGACTTTTATCGACAGCTCCGCAATCGGGTTTGTGCTTGGCAGATACCGTCTTGTCTCGGCATATTCGGGCAACATTGAGGTTGTTAATCTTTCTGAGCGCAATTACAGAATAATGCGACTTGCAGGGCTTGAAAAGCTTGTAATGTTAAGGAAAAAGGAGAATAAAAATGAAAACTGTCAATGAAATGAAATTGCAGCTTGACAGCCGTTCGGTCAATGAAAGCTTTGCAAGGGTTGCCGTCGCGGCTTTTGCCTCACAGCTTGACCCGACGGTTGATGAACTTTCCGACATTAAAACGGCAGTGAGTGAAGCAGTGACGAATTGTATTGTTCACGCCTATCCGCAAAGTGTCGGGAAAATTTACATATGGACGGGACTTTATGAAAACGGTCTTGTCAGGGTCAGAATTCGTGACAAAGGATGCGGAATTGTAGATATCAGGCAGGCTATGGAGCCGCTTTTTACAACGCTGGGCGGTGAGCGTGCTGGTCTTGGCTTTGCTGTTATGGAAAGCTTTTCCGACAATCTGAGGGTACGTTCAACGGTCGGTGTCGGCACAACCGTCACGATTGAAAAAGTGATTAAAGGGCGTGGATAAATTGTCCGGCAATAAAACAGACAGAGAAAACAGAATTGAAAATAACCTCGGTCTTGTTCATTCCTGCGCAAACAGATTCAAGGGCAGGGGAGTCGAATATGACGATTTGTTTCAGGCGGGGTGTCTCGGGCTTATCAAAGCCGCCGACAATTTCAATCAGGAGCTCGGTTTTTCTTTTTCCACCTATGCAGTGCCGGTGATTCTCGGTGAAATAAGACGGATTTTCCGTGACGGAGGCACCGTCAAAGTCAGCAGACGGCTTAAAGAAAACTCGCGGAAAGCGTCACTTGTGCGTGAAGAACTGTCAAAACAACTCGACCGTGAGCCGACAATAGGTGAGCTGGCCGAAAGACTGGGCGTTTCGCCTGAAACAGCGGCAGAGTATATAAGTGCATCGTTGCCTGCCGTGTCTCTGACTGTTTTTGATGATGATAAATCGGGACAGTTCGACATTCCGGTCGAATCTCATGAAGCGCAGGTGTCGGACGTCATTGCCTTGCGTGAGGTGCTTGAAACCTTAAACGAGAACGACCGCAGGCTTATTATGCTGCGTTATTTTTCGGGACTCACGCAAACGGTAACGGCGGCAAAGCTCGGGATGACACAGGTGCAGGTTTCAAGGCGCGAAAAAATAATTCTTTCACAGATTTTACAAAAAATGTCTGCATAACATTGACAAATAAATTGATAGTGATAAAATTTAGAACGGTATTAATTTTACCGTTCTATTTTTTATTGGGAGGCATAACGATGGTAAAGAACATTCCCGACGGTGTATATCCGACAATGGTGACACCTTACACCGCAGACAACAAAATTGATTACGATGCCGTGCTTAAAATTCTTGAATTTTACTCAACACACGGTGTTGACGGCGTTTTTGCAATCTGCCAGTCCAGCGAAATTTTCTTCCTTTCATTTGAGGAAAGACTTGAACTTCTTAAGTTCATAATCAAGAATCTTCCCAAGGGTATGTCTGTTGTTGCATCGGGCCATACGGCAGATGACCTTGACACACAGATCCGTGAGGCAAATGCTTTTATTGACAGCGGCATTGATGCCTATGTTTTTATTGCAAACCGCTTTGCAAAGCAGGATGAGGGCGACGACGTTTTCCTTAAAAACTATGAAACCGTAGTTAACGCCATCCCCGAAATCGGTCTCGGCGTTTATGAATGTCCTTATCCCTACAAGCGCATTATGATGCCTGACGTTCTTCGCAAATGTGCTGAAATCAGCCCGCTCAGATTCCTTAAAGACACTTGCTGCAATATTGAACTTATCGGCGAAAAACTGAAAGCGGTTGAGGGCACGGATCTTAAAATTTATAATGCCAATTCCGCAACTCTGCTTGAATCACTCCGCCTTGGTTGCGCAGGTTTTTCAGGTGTTATGGGTAATTTCCATCCCGAGATTTATTCATGGCTTTGCAAAAACTTTAAAGATGACCCTGAAAAAGCGGAGGTTATTCAGGCTTTCCTCGGCTTTGCTTCACTTGCCGAATGTCAGCAATATCCCGTTAATGCAAAGTATTATCTTTCACTTTGCGGCATTGATATGGGCTACACAAGCCGTGCACGCGACGCTTCACTTTTCCGCAAGAATTTTCAGAATGAAATTGAGCAGATGTACGTCATAACCGAAAGATTCAAGGAAGATCACGGCATAAAATAACAACTTACGGCAAAAGTTTTGTTTTTTATGGGAATTTTGCTTGATTTAATTGTTTTTATATGTTAAAATTAATTGATTACTTTTGAATCAAAAATTCAAAACGGAGGAAGAAATAATGGCAAAAAAGACCGTATTCCTTACCGGTGCTTCCGGTAACATGGGCTGGGAAGGCTTCCAGCAGCTTTACGCAAAGAAAGAGTTCAAAATTGTTGTTCTTCTTCGTGACAGCGAAAAGAACAGAAAAAAGTTTGCTCCCTACATGAATGACCCTTCAGTCAAAATCGTTTGGGGCGACCTCAAGAATTATGAAAGTGTTCTTGAATGTGTTACCGGCTCCGATTACGTTCTTCACGTCGGAGGTATGGTTTCCCCCGCAGCTGACTACTATCCCATCAATACAATCAAAACAAACGTTGGTGCTGCAAAGAACATCGTTAAGGCTGTAAAAGCTCAGCCTGACCCCGATGCTATCAAGGTTGTTTACATCGGCACAGTTGCTGAAACCGGTGAAAGAGATGACCCCATCCACTGGGCACGTACCGGCGACCCCATCAAAATCAGTGTTTATGACCACTATGCAACCAGTAAGGTAATTGCTGAGTCTGTTTTTGCTGAATCAGGTCTTAAATATTGGGTATCCCTCCGTCAGTCAGGTATCCTTTATCCTGACATTGTTAAAAATATGGAACCCATTATGTATCACGTTGTTATCAACGGTGTTCTTGAATGGGCAACAGTTGAAGATTCCGGCCGCCTTCTTGTAAACGTCTGCGGCGACGACATTCCCGAGGAATTCTGGAGGAGATTCTACAACATCGGTTCCGGTGCTCAGTACAGAATCACCAACTTTGAGTTCGAACAGCTCCTTCTCGGTAAGTACGGTCTCGGCCTCGGCGATCCCAGAAAGCTTTTCGATCCCGACTGGTTCATCACAAGAAACTTCCACGGTCAGTGGTATCTTGACTCAGACGTACTTGAAAAGTACTGCCATTTCCGTGCCAATATGCCCATTGAAGATTATTTCAAGAGCGTTATGGGCAGAGTCGAATGGTTCTACAAGCTTGCTAAGCTTGCAAAGCCCTTCGCATTTGCAGTCAAGCCCTTCATGAAGAAGATTGCTCAGACACCTGTATACGGCACACTCTGGTGGAGAGAAAACAACGTTACTCCCAGAATCAACGCTTATGTCGGTTCAATGGAAAAATGGAACGCAATCGGCAAGGATTGGAGCAAAGTAAAGGTTTACCGTCCCAACGACGATCCCAAGCAGGCTCTTGTTCTTGACCACGGTTACGATGAAACCAAGGATTTCAATTCTCTTACAATCGAAGACCTCAAAAAAGCTGCTGCTTTCAGAGGCGGCGAATGCCTTGCAACTGAAATCGTTGACATGTACACACCCATCCTCTGGAAGTGCGCACACGGTCACGAGTTCATGATGTCACCCAACCTTGTCCTTCGCGGCGGTCACTGGTGCCCCGAAGAGCTGCCTTCAAGTGAAGAAAAGGCTGCTCAGAAGAAATTCCGTTGGGCTTATGACGATGAAGCAAAGGTCAACCCCTTCTTTGCACAGGTCTGGTATCCGCTTCACGATAAGAGCGAAAACAACGTATATACCGAAGAAATCTACAAGGATTTCAAGGAATATCAGAAATAATTACATAGTTTTTAATCGGGAATACCACGTCGTATTCCCGATTTTTTTGATTTTTCTATTGTTACAAAGTAAATAGTGTGTTATTATATAAATAATAATATGCTGAATTCGGAGTGAAGCTTTTTATGATAAAAAGAGCAATTTGTCTTTTGTTGACTTGTGCGTTGCTTTTTCTGTGCTCGTGCAGTCAGGCCTTTAAATCGTCTGACAGCGTGCTTAAAATTGGCATCGGTCAGGTTGAGGGTGTTTTTAATCCGTTTTATTGCAGTAATGAAAATGACAAAAAAATCGTTGCACAGATGTTTGAAAGTGTTCAGCGTGTCGGCGAAAACAACCGTCTTGTCAATGTCTGCGGCAGCATTACGTACGAATACCTTGAAAACAACAAGGTAAAGTATACTGTCAGCATCCGTGACGATATGCTGTTTTCAAACGGTACCCCTGTTACAATTGATGACATAATTTTCTATTATCACGTGCTTGCCGATGCAAGTTATGACGGTACTTATTCCGATTGGTATCTCAATGACATTGAGGGCCTCAAAGAGTTTTATTTTGACGATGCTAACTACGCAGTAAAACTCAATGCGATAAAACAAAAGGTTGACAGCGCATACACAAAAGGAAATATTTCTGCCGATGCAATGTACGAATATCTTTTTGCAACAAAGATTGACGGCGCCTGGACAGGGGATTTAAACGAGGAAACATCACCCTCAGGCAAATCATGGAAGTCTTACGTTGAGGCAATGGGCGGCAGCGATGAGCTTGCAAAGCTTGGTGATAACGCCGATGCTGACGAATATCTTAAACTTATTGCTCAGATTGAGTCTCAGGCAAGGGCACAGTATTATGATGCGGCAGACTGGTGGTATGCAAAGCTTGTTGATGACTATCTTGCCAAAAACTATGCCGATGGCGTTAATGTTGAAAAAATTTCAGGTATAAAGAAAATCAACGACTACACTTGCACTATAATTTTCAACTCTCACAATATCAATGCAATTTCACAGATTAATCCCACCGTTGTCAGCAAACAGTTTTACGGCACGGGATATACCAAAGGCAATGCTTCCGTTATCAAGAAAATTACAACGGAAAATGTCGGCTCGGGTCCTTATGTTATTGAGAATTTCAAAGAGACCGAGGTGCGTCTTGTCGCCAATGAAAACTATTATGACGCTCCCGTCGGTTTTGAAAAACTGCGTTTCAAAATTCTGGATGAAAACACGGATTTTGCTGCTTCGGTTATTTCCGGTGAAATAGATGTTGCTGAAATTCCCGCCACTGCGCAGATTGTTTCAGACCTTGATTCGGCGAAGATAAAGTATAACATATATGATGAGGACGGCTATCATACACTGTACCTCAATCCCGAAACGCTCGAAAAGAATGAGCGTAGTGCATTTGTTCAGATGCTTGATATTTTCGGCCCGATTGAACAGTCTATCGGTGCTTATTACACCGCTGTTTACAGACCCCTCAGTCTCAATTTCAGCGAATATCCCGCTGAAATAAAAGAACTCTATTACACGTTTAATGAGGAAAAGGCATTGCTTTATCTCAATACAATCGGCTGTTACACTGAAAACGGAGTGATGGTTGATAAAAACGGCAAACCGTTGATTTATGAAGCGTGGATTTCCTCTGCAGAAACGTCACCTGAGTTCAAAGTTCTGCAAACTCTTGCCGACAGGCTTTCTTCTCACGGTATCAGACTTAACATTAATTGTGTAACTGAACCTGAACTTGAAGCGGCGGTGAAGAGTGAAAGAGCAGACATCTGGTTTGCAAAGGTTGACGACGGGCTGACCTGCGATTTTTATAACCGCTATCATTCAACCGGCAATGATAACCTTGTCGGGCTCAGATCAAATGACATCGACAGTCAGATTGTGGAAATCAGAAGTACTCTTGATTTTGAAGAAAGACTTTCACTGGTTGCCGATTTACTTGAACAGATTATGAGCGAAACGGTGGAAATGCCGCTTTATCAGCGAAAAATGCTTACTGCTTACAATACTGACAGCATTGACTCTGACAGTATTTCATATGCTTATGACCCGACAGGATTTACTTACATTCTTAAAGATTTACAGCCCTGCTGAGTGATTGAAAGGAAGGTTTAAAATGTCAAAACTCTTTTCTGCAACAATTCTTGCCGCCGGCGCCGCAGCCGCTTATGCGATTGTAAAGAAAAAACTTGACCCCGTTGACGTTGCAAAAAAAGCTTATGGCGCAACACAGCTTAACATCCCCGTTGAAAAGAATTATGACAACGGTGCTGCGCTTACACCGCCGATGGGTTGGTCCAGCTGGAATTTGTTCCGTAACAAGATTAATGAGGACCTGATTTACGAAACGGGCAAGGCTCTCAAAGACAGCGGTCTTGCAGATGCAGGCTACATTCATCTCAATATTGACGATTGCTGGCAGTCTTCATTGCGTGATGCAAACGGCAGATTACAGAGCGACCTCATAACTTTTCCGAGTGGAATCAAGGCGCTGGTTGAAAAAGTAAACGCTCTCGGTCTTAAACTCGGTATCTATTCATCCAACGGTACACTTACCTGTGAAGATTTACCCGCAAGCCTCGGCAACGAAGCAATTGATGCAGATACATTTGCGGAGTGGGGAATTGAATATTTTAAATATGACTACTGTCACAATATTCCCATTCCCTTCAGAGCGCCCTCAATCGAAAAAATCACAATCAGTAAGGGTGGAATCGAGGATGAAGCGTTTTACGGCATTGAATGCGCTTTCCTCAGCGGCGGTGCAAAGATTGTTGAAGACGCCAAGCTTCCAGGCGGCAAAATGATAACCGGCCTTTCCTCAAACGGCGGTTCTGCCGAATTTATGGGCATCACTGTCGATGAAGACGGTGAATATGTACTTACAATCTGTTTCCGCAAAAAGACCTTTGCAAAGAAATATCTTGAAATTATCGTAAACGGCGAAGATAAATATTCAACCGTTTTTCCCGCTGCGTGGCCTACAAGCCCTGAGGGCAGACATCAGGTCAGAATTTTCCTCAAAGCAGGCGAAAATTCAATCAAATTCTACAATCCCGTTGCTTCCGTGCAGGACAGCACCGCAATTCAGTACACAAAAATGGGTGAGGAATTAAAGCGTGCAACCCGTGAATACGCCGAAAAGACAGGCCAACCCGAAAAGCCCATCACTTACTCCATCTGCGAGTGGGGCACAAATCTTCCCTGGCGTTGGGGCAGGCAGGCTGGTAATCTCTGGCGCACAACAATGGATATCAAACCCTTCTGGACTTCAATTCTCGGTATTTATGAAATCAATGTAAGACTTCATAAATATGCAGGTGTCGGTGCGTGGAATGACCCTGATATGCTTGAAGTCGGCAACGGCAGCCTTACTTATGAAGAAAACAAGAGCCATTTCACACTTTGGTGTATGATGGCAGCTCCGCTTATTCTCGGTAATGACGTACGTGAGTTTATTAAGAGTGACGGCACGGTTGATACCGAAAATCTTACTTACAAAATTGTGTCCGATAAAGACCTTATCGCCGTTAACCAGGATGCTCTCGGTCAGCAGTGTCGCAGAATCAGAACAAACGGACTTGAGGATGTGCTTGTAAAGCCCCTCAGCAACAAAGAGGTTGCTGTTTGCTTCTTTAACAAGAGTAGTGAACCAAAAAATATGGAGTGCGCTGTTCAGGATATCGTTGTGCGACCTTTTGTTGATTTGCCCTTTGCGGAAAAATATAATGTATTTGACCTTTGGGAAAAATCAACGCAGATTCTCAGCGACAGAATTGTTGCATCGGTACCTTCGCACGGCGTAAAAGCTTTCAGAATTAAAGTGGAGAAATAATTATGTGCTGGTTGTTTTCAAAAAGTGTCAAGGGTGGAAATTATTCGGTTGAGCAGGTTGACCTGAGCGTTATGCCGGCTGGCACTCCCGAAGACCTCAGATATTTATATGAGCTTTCAACGGTTGATGACGGACTTGATTATCTCGGCCATCCCGACTCAGTTTTATTTATAAACGGAAAAATTCTTACGGTTTTTCCCTCAGGTCACGGTAAAGGCGCAATCAGAAGCCGCATCAGCTGTGACGGTGGTGTTTCTTACACCGAAACAATTAAAAATCAGCCTGAAAGCTGGAAAAATTCGCGTGAAACACCCACGGTTTATCGCCTTGAATTCAATTCTCCCGACACGCCCGACAAGCTTATTATGATTGCCGGTAACCCTAAGTGGGGCGCTGAGCCGACGACAGGCGGTTTCAACTATTCCATTTCTGAGGATGAGGGCGAAACCTGGACTGAGTTTGACCTCGTTTATTCTAAAAAAGAAGGCTACAATTACATCACGATTGTTGCGATGGCTTCACTGACAAGGCTTAAAGAAAACGGAAAGTTTGTTGACAAATGGATGGGATTTTTCCATGACAGGGATTTTGTCAATTATAAAACCATTCTTACTTTTGACGAAAACGGTAAACCGCATTGGTCAAAGCCTGAACCGTATTTTGCGGCACACAGAAAAATTGAAAAAGAAACCAATATGTGTGAGGTTGAGGTCGTGCGTTCGGATTGCGGTAAGGGCGATGAGCTTTGCCTTATCAGCCGCAGTAACAAAAAGAGCATGAATTCGCTTTTGTCCTTTTCTAAGGACGAAGGAAAAACCTGGTCAAAGCCCGTTTATGCGCCTGCCGCACTCAACGGTGAGCGCCACAAGGCGGATTATACTCCCGACGGCAGACTTTTCATCACTTTCCGTTCAATCGAGCGTGATGCTAAAAAGGTTAAAAAGTACAGCGAAAAGCCCGGCCGTGCGTGGTACAGCGAGGGATGGATTGCCTGGGTCGGTACTTATGAGGATTTGAAAAAAGGCAGGGAAGGACAGTACAGAATCAAAATTGCTCACACTTATCTTCCCGAGCAGACTGAGCCTCAGGTTTGCGCCAACAGCGATGTCGGTTACTGCGGCAACGTTGTTTATCCCGACGGCACAATCGTTACCTCAACTTACGGCTGCTTCGGCAAACGCAATGCTGACGGCGCTTATAAAACCTACGTTGTGTCAAAGCGCATAAAGCTTTCGGATACAGACAAACTGCTTAAAAAATAAGTAATATAAAAAGCACGGAAAACAGTGAGGTGAACCCAAAAGTTTAGACAAGACAAAATATTAAATTGATAGAGAATGAGTTCGGTATTGTACCGGGCTCATTCCTTTTAGTTTTATTGAAACTCTTTCGTTGTTGTAGTAATGGATATATTTCTTTAATTCA
>JAZOBD010000017.1:0-7606 GCA_045595825.1 Acutalibacteraceae bacterium | reverse complement strand
AAATCGGTGATTTGTTGAAAGAGTAAACTTTAAATGACGGCTGCAACTGTAGCCGTCATTTTTGCAAATTTTTAGTTTGTGCTGTGTCCTGACCTGACAGCCACGGGGCATAAAATTAACGGGTATCGTGCAGATACCCGTTTTTTTGTCAGTTTTTATAAAGCTTGGCAAGTCCGCCCTCGGAGGTTTCGCGGTAAAGGTGAGACAAATCCTTGCCCGTCTGGTACATCGTTTCAACCACAACGTCAAATGAAACCTTTCTGCTTGCAAACAAAAAGTTTGCAAGGCTCAGGGCGTTTATGGCGCGCATTGCAGCAACGGCGTTGCGCTCAATGCACGGAATCTGAACAAGACCGCACACGGGGTCGCAAGTAAGCCCCAGATGATGCTCCATTGCCACCTCGGCGGCATATTCAATCTGGTCAATACCCATTTCAAACAGCTCGCACAAAGCGGCGGCCGCCATACTGCAAGCGGTGCCGATTTCCGCCTGACAACCGCATTCTGCGCCGCTGACGGAAGCGTTTGTGCTGACAATGTCTCCCACAAGACCTGCTACGGCAAGTGCACGGACAACGTCACTGTCGGAAAAGTGATTTTTTTCCTGCATATATTTCAGAACGGCAGGCAAAACACCGCAAGAGCCGCAGGTGGGTGCGGTGACGATGATGCCGCAATCCGCATTCTGCTCGCTGACGGCAAAGGCATAAGAGCAGACCAATCTGTTTTCACGTGTCTGGGGGCTTTCGTCAATGTGCCTCTGATTAAACAAAAACTGTGCTTTCCTTTCAACACAAAGACCGCCGGGCAGAATTCCGCTTTGGCTCATTCCTTCGTATATTGAATTCTGCATGGTTTTCCATACCGTTATAAGATACTGTTTTATGTCGTCACTTTCGTTCTCGAAAACATAATCTGAAAGGCGCATGTTTCTTTCTTTGCAGATTTTTGCAATGTCGCTGAATTTGTTTTCGGCATAAACCTGCGTTTCGGCGCAGACGGTTTCCTCATCTGTTTTGATTTCACCGCCGCCAACGCTGTAAAAACGCTTTTCGCCAAGCTTTATATTATCCTTGTAAGCGACAAAATCCAGAGTGTTGGGGTGCACGGGGGTCGGGGTGTCATAATCAAAAATAATATCGTGCGCAACGTCAGCCAGCGTTTGTGAAATGGCCTTGTCCGTGCCGTGACCCTTGCCCGTTTTTGCAAGTGAGCCGTATAACGTGACTTTAATGTAATCCGCATCGGAATACATTTTCAAAATTTCCGTCGCCGCATAAGACGGACCCATTGTGTGTGAGCTTGACGGTCCGTAACCGATTTTATATATTGTTTTGATTGATTTCATAGTGTTGCCCCCTTGCTTTGCCCCATTATACCACACCGCCGTTTTAATGTAAATGTTTTTGCCGCCGTGTTTTTTCTTGCAATGACCGCCTGCTTATGATAATATGATTTCATAAAAGCAAAAAAGGGGTGTCTGAGATGAGAATTGTGAGCAGCTTGCTGTCGGTTGTGCTTTCGGCGGTTTATGCTTTTTCGGGTTTTTTGGCTCTTGTTTCACCAACGCCTGATAAGTATGACATACCCATTGACTCTCAGCAGGGCGGCGACCCGTTCATTGTTGAGGATGAGAGCGGCACGTATTATACCTACACCCTCGGAAACAGAATCGAAATCAGAAAAATTGCGGCGTACAATGACACGACACTTCTGGAAAGCAAGGTTGTGTATTGTGAGGGCAATGACGGTATTCTTTGGGATATCTGGGCGCCCGAAATTCATAAAATCGGTGACAGATGGTACATTGTTGCAAGTGCGCTTTTTGACAAAAACAGCGTGCCCGAGGGCACAATGCCGCAGGCAAAAGAGCGCACAGAGCACTCGGATTATTACCGCTACGGCTTTGTGCTTGAAAGCAAAACGCAGGATGTTTTAGGCGAATACGAGTTTAAAGGCAGAATTGCACCTGACGGACTTAACAACATTGACGCAACTTATCTGCAAAAGGACGGCAGACTTTATTATGTCTGCTCGGCTTACGTTGACGTTGCTCATCAGGCGCTGTACATTGCTGAAATGGAAAACCCCTACACCCTGAAAACCGATGAAAACGGTAAAAACAACGCTGTTATGATTTCGCGCCCCGAGCTTCATTGGGAAAAACGCGGCTGGAAGGTTAACGAAGGGCCTGCCGTGCTTTATAATGACGGACGCATTTTTCTTGTTTATTCCGCAAGCGGGTTCAGCAGCGGAGGATACTGTATGGGAATGCTGACCCTTTGCGGTGACGATGTTATGCGGGCGGAAAGCTGGTCAAAAAGCCTTGTCAGCGTTTATGCAAAGCAGGCGCAAAAGAATATTTACCACACAGGCCATCCGAGCTTTCTTTACCGTGAAAACGGTGATGTTTATATGGTCTATCACGCAACGGATAACGAGGATTTCAGCGCTTCGCCGCGATGCACTTACATTAAGAAACTTGAATTTAAAAACGGGTTACCGGAATTTTACTGATTTGAGGAGGATAAAATGAAAAAATTCAACGGCAAATCCAAGGCGGTTACTTTCAGCTTTGATGACGGTGTTGTGCAGGATGTCAATATGATTGAAATGCTCAATAAGTATAATTTAAAAGCAACCTTCAATATCAATTCCGAGCTTCTGGGCAAAGGCGGTTTTCTTGAAAGGGAAAATCAAAAAATCTGTCATTATAAAGTTTTGCCCGAGGATGTAAAGCACGTTTATAGCGGCCACGAGGTTGCCGTGCACACGCTGACACACCCCAACCTGACAACCCTTGGTGAAAGCGAAATTATCCTTCAGGTTGAGCAGGACAGAAAAAACCTTGAAGAGCTTGTCGGTTATGACGTTGTCGGTATGGCTTACCCCTGCGGCGGTGTCAACAACGACGACAGAGTGGCAAAAATCATAAAAGAAAACACAAAAATCAGGTATTGCCGCACAATTACCGACACCGATTCTTTTGAAATCCAGCCTGATCTTTGGCGATTTAACCCCAATACAAGCTTCAAAAATCCTGAAAGAATGATGAAGCTTGCCGAAGAATTCCTCGCCTCAACGTCGGAAAATCCGCAGGTTTTATACATCTGGGGTCATTCCTATGAGCTTGATTATACACCCGGATTCCGCAGTCAGTTTGACGAATTCCTCTTGTTCATTGCAAACCGTGAAGATGTTTTTTACGGCACAAACCGCGAGGTTTTACTCGGCGAATAACAAAAACAGCACAAATCCCCACGGAGTTTTAAAAATTCCGTGGGGATTTCTTTATTTATACTGATAACATTTTACGTAATCAACCGTCATTGAGGCGGGCAGATATTCGTTTGCGTAAATCTTTTCGTCAACGCCGACCGAAATAATAAGGTAAAGCGGCACCTGACACACGCCGCCGAAATCAGTTCTTGCGGTTTCAACGCCGTTGATGTAGAAAATATATTCGTTTGCATTCCACTCAACGCCGTATGTGTTGAACTTGTTATAAGGGTCATCGGCATAAAATGAACCCTGATTTTCAGACTTGTGCGCCTCTTCGTAAGAATCAACGTGAACAGTGTGATAAACAGCACCGAAATCCGCACTTTTTGTGTCATAATCGGTGACGGTTTCGAAAACATCCACTTCTGCGCCGCTGATGCCGCCGTCTGTGTCGTCATCCCACATTCCGTCCGTCAGAAGCCAGAATGCAGGGTTAATGCCTGCGCCTTTGGGCAAAATACACCTGATTTCAAAATAACCGTAAAGCTGTTTGTAGCCCTTGTGGTCGCCTGCATAGTTTTTGTTCGGATTGGTTTCCATACCGTAGGAGTAGTAGCCTGCGCCCTTGGGACCGTTTTCTTTGTATTCAACGGTTATTTTCATACAACCGTCATCGGTGAAACTGACCTGCTCCCTGTTCCACCAGGCGGTGTCACGCAGCTGTGTGTCCGTGTTGCCGTAAACGTAGTGCCCCTGCCACACGGTTGTGTCAAAACCTTTGTCAAAATCATCTTCCCACACAAGCTCAAAACGGCTCATATCGATACATTCTTTGTAGGGCGTTATCGGCGTGTCGGTAACAAAAGCACCCAAAAGCTGAACGACGGTGACAAAAAGTGCGGCAATGCGTCTGAAATCAAAATCCGTCAACGCCCTGAACATTGCGTCAGGTATTCCGAAAAGTGCCAGAAATGCCGAAATCTGTCTTTTGGCAAGAAATGAAAAGAAAATCTGCATAGCTTAACCTCCTTTTACGGTTTAAGTATAAATGAGCGCGGCTGTTTTGGCAACACAAAAATCAATTTGCGGAATAAACAGCAAAAAAAGGCAAATAATAACACAAAACAAACTGAGGTGATGAAAATGCCCGTAAGACAAGGCAGATATACCCTTGCGCTTCCCTCACGCCCTGCAATTGTCGGTTTTGCGGCAGTTGTCGGCAAAAAAGAGGGTGAGGGACCGTTAGGTCAGGAATTTGACCGTGTTTATGATGATGCCATGGCAGGCGAAAGCTCGTGGGAAAAGGCTGAAAGTGTCATTCACCACGATGCGGTGGTGCGTGCCCTTGACAAAGCGGGAATAAGCGCGGCGGATGCAGACGTTATTTTTGCAGGTGATTTGCTCGCACAGTGCACGGGCTCAACCTTTGGAATAAGAGAAACTGGAATTCCTTTTGCGGGAATGTTCGGTGCGTGCTCAACAATGGCGCTCACCCTTGCCACGGCGGGCGTTTTTGTTGACACACGGGCGGCAAGGGTCGCCGTGGCCTCAACATCATCGCATTTCTGCTCTGCGGAAAAGCAGTTCAGAATGCCGCTTGAATACGGCGGTCAGCGTCCGCCGACGGCACAGTGGACGGTGACGGGTGCAGGCTGTGCTGTTGTTTCGGTGGCAGAAAAGGCACCGCATATTGATAAAGTTCTTTTCGGCAGAATAACTGACCTCGGGGTAAAGGATGCAAACAATATGGGGGCGGCAATGGCGCCTGTAGATGTTAAAATAGAACCATAAATTAAGCGAAAAGCAACACAAAATCTTACAGAAATTTCGACACGAAAGGTGGTGAAAACGCCCTATTTTACTGGGGTTATGGGTGTTTTAGGGTTAGCAAATTTACCATAATCAAAATTTGCAAAAAACGCTCGTTTACAATTTATTTACAATTAGTTTTTGACACAAAAATCAGCACTATTATTACAATAAAGAAAAAATGAAAGGATGAATCAAATGAAAATTACATACCGTGAAGTAAACGGTTACCTTATTCCAAATCTTAAACTGCCACCTGAGGAAGCAAGTGTCAGACTCGGTAAATGGGGAATGATGTATAAAACTTATCTTGAAAAACACAAAAAGGTGTTGTTTAATTCTCTGCTTATTAAGGGAAAACTGTATCAACACTGTGCAGAGGTTGAAAAGCAGGCAAATGAAATGTTGGATACTCTCATTGAGCAGATGAAAGAGTCAGAAGGTGTAACCGAACAACTGAAAGAAGAAAATCAGATGGAGTGGGTACAGAGGATGGGGAATATTGAGCAAAGGGCGAGGGAGGTTGTGTGTGAAGAGTTGATAAACAAATGACAAAAAAGGCGACAAGAGTAAAAAACATCGAAAATCTCTTGTCGCTTTTTTAATGATCTATTGTTTAATTTTTATTCTTTGATTAGCTATAAAAACTAACCGTGGTAACAATGAAAATTATATATAATAATTGTATGATTATTTATTTTACTATTAATAATTTAGAATATTATCATATATTTTCTAAAAGATTTAAAGTTCTTTTAACGTAATTTCTTAATTCAACAGTCGATATCCCTACCTCAATATAGTTTGGATTGCTATGATGATATATTTTTGAATAATCATTAATTTCTTCAATTTCTTCTATAAAATCTTGCAATTTATAAAGTGCAGAAGAAGAATCAGCTTCTTTTATCAATTTTATAAAATCACCAAGCCACTGATTATCTGTAATATAATTAAAGTATTTTATTCTAAAAAGTCCTTCAATAGTAGGGCGTATACAACGGATAACTTCTCGTAAATATACGGAGTCTTCTTGTGAGGGATTGTTAATAAAATTCCGCAAAGTAAGAAGATCTTTATTAAAGCCGGTAAGAGTCTCTAAGTGCAACTCATGCAAGAATAAAGCACTGCTGTTTCTATAATACTGAATTTTTAAGTTTAATGTTTCATTTGGGGTTGCTTTGTTAAAATCGTTAGCAAAATTAATGTCGTGAGTCAGCAAGAAAAATTGTCCGACTTTTTTTGATAATTTTGCTAATTGTGAAATAGTTGTCATTTTTCGTTGTGAATCAAAACTTGTGAATGGGTCGTCAACAACTACGATGTAAGAATCTAAGTCAGGCAACATATCCATTCGTGCTAAAAAGAATGAAAGAGAAAGAGCATTTTTATCTCCATCACTTAAGTAGTATTTTAATGATGTGTTACTTCTATCTTTAATTGTAATATTATGACCATTAATCTCTAAACCATATATTAAACTTTGGATATTGGCTTTAGAATTATGAATAAGCTTTATTTCAGATAAATGCATAGTATCACAAAACAAGTCTAAATACTTATTAATGCTTCTGACATATTTGTTACGTTGCTTCTCTGTCTTTTGTATTCGTTCGTCGTGTAGATTTTTTATATTAATCTCAATTTCTTTTCTTTGGTTAATATATTCATGAATGGCATAATCATCTTCGTATGAAACATTAAATTTTCTAAGATAATTTTTTCTATTAGATATTTTTTTACTGATTTTTTCTCGCTCTTCTTTTAATTTTACAATTTTCTGTTTTATCTCATTTATTTCATCTTTAATAGATAACTCAAAAATGTTAGCTTCTAACAGATCATCATCAATAGATATGGAATATAAATTTTCCTCAAAATAAAAGCTATCGAAAACCTCAATTTTTGACATTTTTTTATTCCAACCATTATAAAATTTAAGCTCTTTGTTATCTTTCAATATAAACTTAGCAAAAGGCTTATGTTCTGAACCAAATGTTTGTTTTTTTAATATAATACTATTATCACCTTTCATTGAACTAAACAATAAAGCTAAGCTTGTTTTGCCAGAACCATTAGGTGCATATATAATATTATTCTTTTTAAAAGTTCCGTCCCAATTGCTATAATTAATATTAAAATCACTAAATTTACCGTAACTATTTATTTGAATTAGTTTTTTTAACATTTTTTAATCCTTTCAAGTTTTATTCCTTTATTTTTGGACAACCATATTAATAATGAGCACACTTGATTATCTTTCATTAAATCCTAAACAAAAATAAAAAGTACCTTTTGTTCTTTATTTTTCGGCAACATCAAGTGCAATAACCGTGTTAACAAAACGATTCATTTTTATATGTGTTGAAATATTTGTAACTATAGCTATCAGTGTAATAACAAGTAAATATTTAAATGAGAACATAACAAATTTACTGTAAAAAATTAATGACAAAAAGTATAGAACAAGAAATAATATTGTTTCCATAAATAAATCTCTACAGGTTAAATAATCTTTTTGACTTTGCGATACTTGTCCTTTGTCTTGATGTTTTTTGTAAATTTTATACCAATT
>JAZOBD010000016.1:0-17433 GCA_045595825.1 Acutalibacteraceae bacterium | reverse complement strand
CCAAGAACAAAAAAAAAATAAACCCGCCCGCCCCCCCGAGGGTGACCTGCTTTTGTTTTGCCTTTATTTGGACTGAATTTTTCTTACAATTGCACGGTCAACAATAACGCCGACCCTTGTGTCAAAGAATTTTTTCTTCATTGCCTGCGCCTTTGTCAGTGGCTGTTTTTTGGGGATTTCTTTTTTGAAACGCGCCATGTTTCCGTCGTCGCAGATGAATGCCTGCGTCATGCAGATGCCGCCCCTGCCGATGAGCTGTGCACGCACATAACAGCCGATTTCTTCGCTGTGTGCGGAGAGATCAAGCGTTGAAACAACGGTGCCGTCGGCATCAATTTCATCACGGCTGATAACCTTACCGTCATAAATCCACTCAACAGCGCGGCAGTTGATGCCCGTCAGGGTGATTTTGTCGTTTTCTTCGTCAACCTCTATTGACGTCACACGCGGGCAAACACCCTCACCGACAAAATCTTCTCCAAGCTCATTCTTGGCATATCTTGCAATTGCAAAGAACGTGCCGTTTTCCATTGCCTTACGAAGCTCGGTAAGATTACATTCGGGCAGAACGAAATCCATAAATGCGGTGTCGATTTCTGTGACACGGTGTGCGTCGCTGTTTGCAAAGCCCCACACGGTGCGCTTGCCCTCGGGAATAAGTGTTTTGAGCAGCTCGTCCCACAGAATTCTGTCGCTTCTGTTGGGTCTGTCATACATATTAAGCACCTCTGTGCCGAGGCACGAAGGATAACGTCTTAACAAATCGGCAAAAAACTCAACGTTTTCGGGCACTCTTGCACAGTCGGGGTCTTTGTAAGCCTGCAACCAGTCGGTCGGGTGGTTAATGTGTGAAACACCGCCGCTTTTTTCAATTTTTCGAATGGGAATTTCATAATCGTTTTCTTTGCCGTAGATTCCCTCGCACGCATCGTCGGTGAAATAGCCGTTGACGTGGTTTTTGACCAAGGTAAACATATTTGCCTCAATGGCATTGGGCACACTCATAAGTCCGCGTTTCTTTGTGCGCTCGCCGTCTTTTGTTTTGTAGGTGCCTGTCTGAATTGCTTTGTACTGCTGTGAGTTGAGGTGCTGACGCTTGCCGTGCCACAGATTCTGGAAAAGGAAAAGCGGCACAATCGTCGGCTCCCGGTCCCACTCTTTGCCAAGTAAGCCGTGCTCTGCAAAGGCAAGAATATCAAAATCTTTATCGTAAAAGCCCTCAATCATTTCGACCATTGTGTTGTTGGCGTCGCTGTATGTTGAGTGAGTGTGAAGATTGGTTTTGTAATGGTTTTCAAGGTCGGGCAAAAGCGCCGTTACTGCGGCATAGGGGTTTGTAATTTTATACTTTGCCATAATTCAGTCTCCCTGTAATCTGTTTGGATTTATTCTATCACGTTTTCGGCTCAAAGTAAAGAAGAGCAGTATTTAAAAATAAAAATAAGCAGTTATAACATATTCCTTTTCGTAAAAGTGTGTGTTACAATTAGTAAAGAATAACAGCAAAGGAGAAATAACAATGACCCCGATGTCTTTTATCAGGCTCGTCACATCAATTGCAATGATAGGTGTTAATCTTTTCAACTATGTTGTCAACAACAGAGCCTATCCCGCTTACAGCGTGCACGGCGCTTATGTTTTTTGCTATTTTGTCGGTAATGAGGTGGAAGAACAAAGGCTTCACCTTGCAGTCAGCACAGACGGTTATAATTTTAAAGCGCTCAACGGCAATAAACCCGTCATTTTGCAGACAAAGGGTACGGGCTGTGTGCGTGACCCCTACATTTTAAAGGGTAATGATGAAAACGGAAAGCCTTGTTATTTCATTATTGCAACCGATATGAATGCTCTTGAAGGCTGGACGTCAAATCACAGCCTTATCACGTGGCGCTCTTACGACCTTATAAACTGGACGGATGAAACCGTTATTGATATGCGCAATTTTGAAGGCTTTGAAACCACCAACAGGGCGTGGGCACCCCAGGCAATCTGGGATGATAAGGTCGGAATGTATATGGTCTATTGGGCAAACTCAACGGCCGAAAACGACTGCGCAGGACATTATTACGCCTACACGAAAGATTTCAAAAACTTTGAAACCTCACCGCAGGTGCTTTACGGCCGTTGGAATGAGCCTGACCCCGAAACGGGTGGCACACGCAACGTGCAGTGCATTGACGGCGACATTGTTTACAACGAAAAAGACGGTTATTACTACCTTTTCTTCAAAGAAGATCTGACACAGAAAATCGCATTTGTCAGGTCAAAGAATCTTACGGGTCCTTACAATACCGATTACACAATCTGCTCGCTCAACTGGTTTGGCGTTGAGGGCAGCTCAATGTACCGCATCACGGGTACGGACACGTGGGTTATGATTATGGATGAATACGGCGAAGGCACTTTCTTTATGCAGCAGACCTCAGACTTCAAAAATTACCGTCAGGTGCGCCGCTCAGGCTATGCGCTTGACCAGCTTTCGCCGCGTCACGGCTCGGTTGTTGCCGTTTCTGAAAAGGAATACCGTGCGCTTGTCAATGCATACGGTGTGGAAAAATAACGTAGCAGGCACTTGAAAATCACGGTGACATCAAACGCTTTATAAATTTATTCGACTTTCCGAGAGGTTTTTTATGAATGAGCTGAGCAGACTTTTTCTTGACGTCAGGGACGGCGACACGGTGACCCTTGAAAAAGATAAAATTTACCACGTGCGGCAGGATGATTCGTTTGAGCTTTGCGGATATTTTTGCTCAAACACGGCAAAAAAGCATGAGAATCCCGACGGAGTGCGCCAAGCCGCTATATATCTGAAAGAGAAAAACGGCATAACCGTTGACGGCAACGGAGCAACCGTGCTTGTTCACGGCAAAATGACTCCGCTGATGTTTGACAGGTGTGAAGACCTGCTGATTAAAAATCTCACTGTTGACTACGCCTGTCCGACAATGACGGAATTTACCGTTTTGTCAGAAAAGGACGGTGAGTGTATTGTTAAAATCAATCCCGACTGTCTTTTCCGTGTTGAAAACGGAGACCTTATCTGGCACGGCGAAAACGGTCTTGACGGCAAGCCTTACTGGCAGGACAGCTACATCGGCAACCGCCGCTACATAAAAGTTTTCGACCCTGAAAAGCAAATGTGCAAAGATTTCAGCCGCGATAACCTTGAATTTGAAGAAATTGAGCAGCTTTCCGCCGACACATTGCGTGTGCGCCTGAAAAACAAAGAGGCAAATTTGCCCGCAGGCAGCATTGTGCAGACGCGGAATATTGTCCGTGACCAGACGGGCAGTATGCTTCAAAGGTGCAAAAATATTGTCTTTGAAAATATGCGCATCAAGTTTATGCACGGTCTAGGTATGGTATTTCAGTTTTGCGAAAACGTCACCTGCAAAAACAGCGATTTCACCCCCGCCGCAGGCAGAACAATCGCCAGCACCGCCGACTTTTTTCAGTTTTCGGGCTGCAAAGGCAAGCTTCTGATTGAAAACTGCAAGGCGTGGGGCGCACAGGATGACTATGTAAATGTGCACGGCACGCACCTGAGAATTGTCGGCAAAAATGATGCCGAAAAAAGTCTGACAGTCCGCTTCATGCACGCTGAAAGCTGGGGGTTTCAGGCGTTTGAGGCAGGGGATGAGCTTGAATTCATAAAGTGGGATACTCTTATTCCTTACGCTCAGACAAAGGTTACCGCATTTGAAAAGATTAACGATACCGATGTAAGGCTTTTTCTTGACCGACCGTTGCCGTGCGGCATAACAGTCGGCAAAGACGTTGTTGAAAACGAAACGTGGACTCCTGACTTGTGTGTGCGCAATTGCGATTTCGGTCCGACAGCCGGCAGGGGAATCCTCTGCACAACGCGCGGCGACGTCATTATTGAAAACAACAATTTCCATAACCTCTGGGGTCCTGCACTTTTGCTTGAAGATGACTGCAACTTCTGGTTTGAGTCGGGATACACGCGCAACGTCATTTTCCGCAACAATCTTGTTACCGCCTGCGAATACGCAAAAACGTGCGAATGCTCGCCGTCAATCCGCTGTACGCCCAAGGTTATGGATGAGAATTCAACCGAATTTGTTCACGGCAAGCTTACCGTAACGGGTAACAGATTCAGCTTTGCCGCCGAGGGCACGCACTGCCTTTGGCTTGAATACGTCAGAGAGCTTGAACTTACCGACAACACCTTTGACGCACCCTATGTTATTCACAAACACTGTGTCGGCAATGTTACGGATGAAAACAATAGGGTAAGGAACAAATAAAAACTCCCGCCTGCTCAGCAGGCGGCTTTCGTTTTACTGTGTATTTTCTTCTGTTGTCTCTTTTCCGTCTGTTTTTCTGTACTTTATCATTGCGATGATGATTGAGCAGATTGTCAGAACGTCGCCGATTGCCGAGCCGTAGGCGTGACTTAAAAAGTTGTAAACAAACCAGAAGGGTGAGCCGAGCAGGGAAACGCGGCGGATAGTTTTTTCCCTGCTTATCCAGAAAGCGCTTGTGTGCAGCAACACACCTGCAACGGGCAGAAGGTCGAGCGGACTTTTGTTGATGACCGCAATCGCCGTGCCTGCAAGCACAATCAGGGTGTTTATTGCAATAATAATTATTTTTGTGTGCTTTTTGACAAACGGAGTGTGCTTTCTGCCGGCAATAACCGAAGAAACCGCACCCAGCACGTCAAGCACTGCGCCCGAAAAGGCACCCAACAGCAGGTACTGTATAATATAAAGGCACCTTGAAACGGCGTTAAAAATTATTATATTTTTCCTTTTTTTCTGCTGATAGCTTAAAAGAAATGTTGCCACGGCGAGCAGTCCGATTATCTGCGGTATAATTTTCGGCATAGTTTTCCTCTCAGGTTAATTCAGAAAAGCGGTTTTCCTTCCCACTCATCGTCGGATTCAGCGTTCAGAAGCTTTGTAACGGTCGGTGCAAGGTCAAGGATGCTGACACCCTCAGGCATTTCGCCTTTTTCAAAATCCTTGCCCCTGATAATGACGGGGATGAGCATATCCTCGGGCATTTCAGTGCCGTGCGTCCTGTCATGACCGCCGTGGTCAGCGGTGATGATGTAGGTGTATTCGTCACCGAGGGCGGTAATGATTTTTTCTATATTGTCCCAGCAGCTTTGCATCGAATCAAAGAATTCTTCGGTCATCCAGCCGTATTTGTGACCCGCCCAGTCGGTGTATCCGAAATAAAGGAATGAGAAATCGGGAGCAGATTCCTTGCAGTATTCAATCAGCTCATCTGTCAGGATTTCTCCTGCTCTCTTGTAGCCGATGACTCTGCCGGCGTGAAAGCTTGCGTGCACAAGTGAATTGGGGCGGGAAACGTCGCGGATTTCTTCCCAGTTATAGAATACGGCACATTTTTTATCCGCTTTTTTCAGCATCTCGCACAGCCCGTTGATGGGTCTTACCTGCGGCATATATGTATTAGTTGTGGTGCCGTGACGCTGTGGTGTTACACTGTGAAAAAGTGAAATGTGGCAGGGCAGAGTAACTGAGGGGAAGACTGTTTCGGCACTCATTGTGTAAGCGGATTCGCTGATTATTTTTTGTGCGTTTGCAATGCCGACAAGAGAATCGGGACGCATTCCGTCAACCAGAATCATTATTGTTTTCATTGTCAAAACTCCTTGTTTATTTCACGATTTTCCATTTCTGCTGCATAATTTCGCAGGGCTTGTCTTCTGCCGTGCGTGCGTAAAAAACTGTAATCAGCGTTTTGTCGGGCAATTCAATCGTTGAAGGGTAGCCGATGTCGTCACTGACAAGGTTTTCGTAAATGCAGATATCCTTTTCCCAGCTTTCGCCGCCGTCGGTGCTCATCATTGCCATAATGCCGAAGGGCATTTTCCTTCTGCCGTAGGTGGAAAGCAGAGTGCCGTCACTGAGTTGCAGAAGGTGAGGCGGTGCACCGCCTGTTTCGTCAAGCAACATTTCGGGCATTGACCAGGTTTTGCCGCCGTCATCGGAAACACTTTGAAAAACAGTGAACAGTTCTTCCGTTCCACCGTCAAAAAGCTCTGAGTTTTCACATCTCATATGGCAGATAAGTCTGCCGCTTGGCAACTCAATCAGATGAGGCTCGTTAAGTACAAAATTTTTATCCGATGCCGTTATTTTTCCTAAAAGTTCGGTTTCTCCGCTTTCTGTATCAAGGCGTCTCACCTCAATGCCGCCGAAAATGTCTTCAAATCTTGTTCCCGCCCATAAAACCGTACCGTCTTTAAGCTGAGTCGGTCCGTGCGGCGAGGTGACGGGCGAGTGTAAAATTTCGCCGAAGGTTACGCCGCAATCGTGACTGATGCGGAAAACAGCACCGAGAAATTTTTCTTCATCCTCTTTTGTGATTGTGTCAATGTATCGCTGAACATATTCGTTGTCTTTGTTATGCTGTCTTTGAAATCGGGCGGAATTGTTGAACGACGTGAAAATAACGCCGCTTTCACCGAAAGGGCAGATGCCTGCATCTCTGTCATCAAGCGGTGTGTCAATGACGGGAGCGGGCGGGGTGTAGGTGTTTCCGCCGTCGGTGCTGTATGAGATTACCGCCTTACCAAACGGGCAGATGTGTTCCAGCCTGAAACCCGAGGCACCAACGGCAATGTTGCCGTTTTGCAAAATGGCGGCGGTCGGCCAGGCAAAATAACCGTGGTGACTGTTCGGGTTTGATATTATGGTTTCAGGGTTTCCGATAAGTTTGATTTTCATCATCTTCACCTCTGTCAGAAAGTTACATTAATTATATCATTATTACTTTTATCATTCAACCGATGATAAAAAAATCCCACAGAATTCTCCGTGGGATTTCAATAAACAATTTGTGCGGCTTATCCGATTTTTGCTTTGATTGCATCACCAATCAGCTTGAACAAAGACTTGAACCAGTCAAGAATCGCCTGAAAAGCATTGCTGAAATAGGTTTGGGGTGAATCGGGCATATCGACCTCGGGGTCTGCATCCCACTGCTCGGTGTTCATGTTTTCCGTTGTCATCTTGTCGGCAAAGTTGGTGTCTTTGTTGTAAACAACGTACTGTGAAAAATCGAAATCATCAATTGAAAGCTGAGTTTCGGATGTGACAACCGTGTAAATCAGGTCGTTTTCCCACCAAGACCAGTTTGAGTGCTTGTTGCCTTTGATAAACCACGTGTAATCGGGGAAAAGGCAGGTGGAAGCATCAATCTGCTTGTCGGGGGAGATGTATTTGCCCTTGCCCTCTGCCACTCTGGCGGCGATGTATTCGTCGGAAAGAGTGTCGTAAACGGTTGACGTTGTTGCGCCGAAAGAAGCTCTTTTTACCGAAGCAAACTGGTCCGCCACAAGATTTGCGGAGGTGCCTGTGGGAATCATCTGTGCGCCGTATTTTGCAATGATGGCAACTCTTGCGCCGCTGTTTTTGACCTGCATCAGCAACTCGGGAATTCTCTGGCGGACGTTCACGTGGTAATTGTCAAGCTTTTCAATAAGACCTGCATATTCCGTTCTTTTCGGGTCGTTTTTATCGCCGAAAACGTAGTTGATGGCAGTGTCATAGTCTTCAAGCGTAACGGCTGCCCAATAGCTGGGCCACGTCATAACGGTTGCACGCGCAAGGGCAGAGGTCATGCCCTCAACAAGCTTTTCGTAAAGAATTTTTTCAGTAATGGCGACACCGGTTTCAAGCAACTCGGTTTTGTTGACCATATCCAGTGTCTGAATGATGAACGGGCTTATATCCATAATGTTATAGAAATTGCAGTCAATGAGAATTCGCTCAATCGCATTTCCGTCAACGTGGAACTTGCCGCTGATTGCATCGCTGAGAGGCTCCATACCGTTGACTGTTCCGCCGTCAAAACCGAGACCGTAGATGCTGTCTGTGCCGTACTTTGCAACGTAAGCAAGAACAACGTTTGTGCCCAGGCACTTTGCCATAATGGCAACCTTGTCTGCACCCGTTGTTTCTTTTACCTTTTCAATGTGGGCGTGGAATTCGTCAGCCACATACCAGGGGTCAAGTCGCCAGTCATAGTAGAACTTGTAATCAATGTCGCCGTACCAGCCTCTTTCAGCCTTAAAATCTGTGGCGACTCTGCCTGCCATTTCAGCTTTTCTTTCCTCGGAAAGACCTGAGCCCGCAGGTGCGGTGCCGTCCTTGTTGAGGTGTGATGCACTGAAAAGCTTGCTGATTTCAATGTAAAGATTTTCGTAGTATCTGTCCCACTTGTCAAACAGAATTCCTTCCATCAGGAAAGGCTCAAGGATGTTTACAACAGATTTGACAATCTCTTTGCTTTTGTCTTCGTCACCCTCGCCGCCCGTAAGACCTGCAAGGATGTCGGTTGTTTTGAAAATCTGGTTGCCATCGCCGTCGTAGAGCGGCTCGCCGTCACCGGAAATTTCAACAACGGGAATCTGGCTGCCCCAGCCGCTGATGTTGGCGGTCAGAGCGGGAATTGCCATTGTAAATATCAGAGTCAGTGCCAGAAATAACGAGAGTGCTTTTTTCATAATTTTACCCCCAAGTATTATTGAAAAAATAATACCACAAACGAATAATAAATTCAATCTTTGATAGTGATGACTTGTTTTGTGCAGTGCACACAATAAAAAAAGGGGGTTTTTATAAACCCCAACATTTTAATCATAACTCAAAGCTATTTCAAAGTCAATATAAAAATCAAAAGCAATCGTCACAACAAACAAAATCTGCGTATTGCATAAAAAAAATAAGTGAACTTTGCACAAAATTACATCTTGAAAACAGCTGAAAGCTGTGCTATATTATAGTCAAGGAAAGGGTGATACCAATGAAAAGGTAAAGACCTGAGGTCTTAAAAGATTTCGTTAAAAAACAAATGAAATCACAAAGGCTTCATCCACAGTCTTAAATGAAACGAAAATCAGCTATCGGGCAATTTAAGATTGGACAATATTAAGAAAGAGAGGTTACCCAAAGATGTTAGATAACAAGAATTCAGAGAAGTAACCCTTGACTGTTGTGTAAAGAAACATCAGTCAGGGGTTACTTCTTTTTTATCTGTGATTTTGTTCGTTGAAGCCGCTTCGGCTTCGGCGTTTTTTTATTTTAAAGACAAATTAACCGAAAGCCCATTTTTGCAGAACGCAATTTATTTTTTTGTAAGATTCCTGATTGTTGTTGCCAGAATAATTATTGCTTCAATGCCCGTGAATATGTATGCCACGGCAATGTTGAAACCGGGAGCTCCTCCGCCGGTAATAAACCAGTCGGACACAAGGAAAGTCATCGCATAAAGGGCGCCCCAGATTGCAGGCGCGGCAACGGCGCAAATTAATCTTTGCTTTTTGCCTTTTGTCATAAGTGCACCCGCCACGGCAAACAAGATAACAATCAGCGCCATAGTCAGAATATAGCCGAAGGTGTCAACTCTGCCGATATAAGCCCTTCTGTGCCAACCGAAAATCTCGTAGAAAACACCGATGAGTACGGGCAGAATGATGTAGATATATTTTCTCGGTTTGTTTCTGAGCGCAATAATCATAATTACAAGGCTCAGTGCGGCACAAAAGCCGTAAAGCACAACCGAAACGGGGAAAATCACTTTGTCGCTGAAAGAGCTTACTTTTCCGTTATAGAATGCCAGAGAATCAGGACCCAGGGTATCCATTTCTCTGACCATTGTGATGCCCATTCCTTTGATGTCGGCAATAAGCTTTTCCGTTTCGGCTTTATCAAAAGCGTTGAAGCCTTTCCAGTATCGCCAGCAGATTTCACTGCGCGTGACGTTATTAAGCTGCTGCTCTGTTTCAGCCTCTTTTTTTGCATTTTCCCAAAGAGCATCGGCTTTTGCAATGTCCTCTTTACTGAAATCAAGGGTTTCCGACATTGGGTCATATATTTTAAGGTGACCGCTTTCGGGAACGGCTTTTTCAATTGTCATATCAATAAACTGACGTATATTTGTGAAGCCTTTGCCGTAATACGCTTTGAGGAATTCGTTCATACACGTGCCGTAGTCAACGTAGGGATTCTGCATGAGCTTTGAAAGAAGATATGCACGAAGCTCGCCGAATTCGCCGTCGCACTGCTCCATGTAATAGTTGCCCTCTTCATAAACACCGACAACGTGGTTTTCATAAAACACCTGAACGTTTCTTTGCAAAACACCGAAATCGGGGAAAATGCCGAGCGTGTGAGCATAGTTTGTGGTATAATCCCACACGTAAATGCGGTTGCAGATTTCGCTCCACTCTTTTAGGTCTGCCATAAGTGCAATGTTTTCAGAGCAGTTTGCATCGTCAAGAGGGTGTGCAAAGCAGCACTCAATTGTGCAAAGGCGTACAATCACATTGTCCTCGGGAACAACGTTTGAGGGAGCTTTTCTTGTGTAACGGTAGGCAAAAGTGTCGATTGCGACGTTGTCATAGCCTGCTTCCTTCACTGCTTTTGCAATGCGGTTGACAAAGGTTATCATCGTGCCTGAGTGTGAGCCGTTTTCATCGTCGATTGCCTTGCAGGCGCTGCAACGGCACATCTTTGCATCGGGACCGCTGTCGCCCTGAGTGAGTGAAATAATCTGTAAAGATTTGTCGGGGTCGTGACGTTCTTTCAAAAGAGCCATTACCTGACCGAGAATGAGATTGTAAACGTCTTCGTTTGTGAGGCAGAGCTGCTCATTCTGCCTTGTGCCGTTGTGAAGTGCAAAGTATTCGGGGTTTGACTCAAAATATGTATCTCTTGAACAGAACTGCGAGCCCAAGGTGTGGCAGAAGTCGGAAATGTATTCGACTGTGCCGCCAAGCTCGTCGGGAATTGTTCTGTAAGGGCTGCCGTTAAGACCGTTTGCAAGTGAATACTCAATGTCACGGGGACTTTTCCAGTCCGTGTCAGTATATTCAAAGAAAGGTTTGTATTCGGTCTTTTCACCGGCGGGGATAACAAGTGCGCTGTTTTCGGGTATTGAGTAAAGCGTTGATGTGAACCATCTGCAATCACAGTATTTTTCGAGGAATGCATAAACGCCGTGAATGACACCCCTTGTGCCGTTACCTTGTACGGAAACTTTATTTTCGCCCGTTTCAATCACGTAGCCGTTGTCGGGAATGTCAGTGGAATAGCCGAGAGTAAATTTCAGACCCTCGCCGTCGGCAGAAATAACGAAATCCTTACCCGTGATCTGTTCCATGTACTTTTCAAGTGTCTGACCTGCGGCAACAAGTTTTTCGTCGCTTTCATCCGCCAGCGAAATGTAGCCGCCCGTCGCCCCGGCAGATGAAAAAACGGGGAATATGAAGCTTAACGTAAGCACAGCAGCAAGAATAAAACAGAACTTCTTCATCAGAAATTTACCCTCCCTGAAAATTATCATGAATATTATATCACTTGTTTGCAACAAACTCAACCGCAATATTCCGTACGAAAAAAATCATTCTGCCGTTCCGGAAGATGTAATTTCGGATTTTTTATATCGGTACGGCTTTCTTCACAGACCGTTATTTTTGATTGTGAGACAATATTATAATGTAATTAAAGATTTGTCGAGGATGCCGATTTTATATAAAAGTTTATGACACAAAAGACCTCCTTGTATTTGGTAACACCATTTTACAAGGAGGTCTGTGTTTTGTCTAATGTGTGGGATTTAGAATTTCAATTTTTTATTTTTCTAGTCAAACAACTGACTATTGCACATCGCTTTTTATATTACAAACTGAGGTTAAACTCTTTATTATGATTTTTATAATAATTATTGACAAACGATAATTTTTGAATATAATGAAGATGTAGAAATTATTGTAAAACAATAATTTAAAGGTTGCATTGGCCGCACTTTATGGAGGAATGAACATGAAAAATAAAAAATATCTGCTTTTTCTTTTGCTTGAAGCGGTTGGAGTTATCGGTGTTATAAGAGGTATGGGTGTAAAGGTTGAAAGTGTGTTTGATTTGCTTTCATTTCCGCTTGCGAAGATTGCTGATTTTCTTGGCACTATGTCCCTTTCGGGAAGTTTTGGAAACGCATTAGCGATTGTGATTTATTCGCTTTTCTGTCTTGTTCCTGTTTTTGTAATGCTTTTTAAAATCAAAAATAAGACTTTCGTAAAAACTGACAGTTTGCTTGTTCTTGTGTCTGCAGTGCTGTTTGCAGTGGTATATCTGCTTATAAATCCCTCAGAGATGGGACCTCATGGGTACGGAAAGGGAGCTTCAATGGTAGCATTCTCTTTCTGGTCGTTCCTTGTAGGTTATCTTGTACTGAAATTTGCAGACTTTGTTAAAAATGCTGAGGGAAAAACAACAGAAAAACTTCTTTCTCTTGTGCTGAAAATCACCGGTGCAGTTTTCGTCTTTGATTTATGCAGCACAGAGCTTGTAAAAACTGAAATCGGTATTGTTACTTTGCTTTCTTTTGCAAACTCGATTCTGCCCTCTGTTTTCGGTGTTATAATTGTAATTTACTGTTTAGATGTTCTTTCGGAATTTGCACTTGACCGATACAGTGAAAACACATTAAAAGTCACCGAAAAGCTCTCCTCTATTTGCATACTTGCATTGAGAGTTACCGTGAGTGTAACTGCTCTCTTCTCTGTACTTCAGCTTAAATATATAAATGAGCTTTCAAACGTAAAATTCAGTGTTGATATACCGATTCTTTCCTTCGGATTTATCCTTCTTGTGCTTATACTGTCGGGATTCCTTAAAGACAGCAAGGCTCTGAAAGAAGATAACGATTCCTTTATATGAGGTGAGAGTATGGCAATAAAAGTTTATCTTGAAGATGTACTGAAGAAAAAGGAAATGACCTCGAAGGAATTGTGTGCGCTTGTCGGTATTACCGAGGCAAATCTTTCCATTCTCAGAAGCGGAAAAGCCAAAGGTGTACGTTTTTCAACGATTAATAAAATCTGTTACTACTTAGAATGTGATGTAGGCGATATACTTAAATTTGACGGAGAATTGGAAGGTGAAGAAAATGAAGATTAAAGTTGTTACATTGCTTATGGTTTTGTGCATAGTTGTGGCAGCTCTCAGTGGCCCTCAGCTGAAAAAGCCTGAAGGTGAAAACAAAAGCATTCTCGGTGACAGACTTATCGGCACGGTTATCACAACGGAAGGTCTGAACACTTTTGATATGGAAGCATATTTTAATGAAAACATAGACAGTATTGTCGAAGACAAAAATCATACTGTAAACATTGAAGATAAGCAGAATTATAATAACAAAATCTATGCTCGACAGGTTATAAAAGAGGATATAAACGAAGACGGAGAAAAAATAACTCACAAGGAATATGTCTTTGATGACATAGACGGATTTTGGATTTTCGATGCAAAAATACCCTCAACCGAGACCGAGGAAAGCTACACCTGTCTTTGTTCTGAGGGCGGAATTTCAAATGTAAAATCAAAGATTCACCACACGGATAACGGAGCACAGGAAATCGAACTGACAGCCGATGTTTATTACTCCTATGAAAAATGGGGTACTGTTTTCTATATGAATCCCGTTTATCAGGAAAGCGACGGGGATATTTACTGCGTTGAGGGTATGGGTTATGCCGTTTCGGGTGACAAGGGTTCAATTGATGGGACTTCAAGCGGAAGTCAGACACTAAGTGATAAAATTACCATCAATGATAACGGTGAGAAAATAGTGTATCAGTCAAAGGTAACGATCAACTATATTCCTGTTTATGTACCTTCTAATATTGAATTTGTATTTATGAACGATGACAATAAAGCGATTAAAGAGGAAAACTTCAAACCCGAAAATGTACCTGAAAAACTCGCTATACCAGAGGGTACGGAGTATGTGATTGTTCTTCAGGAAAACGAGGAAGGTTCAATTGCCGATGTAATCGGAAAGAATTGCGAAAATGCCGAATTTATTGCCGAAGATAACGACGAATACTGCTCACTACACAGTGTAAATCTTGTTTGGTGAAATATGAACAACTTACTTTATTAAGCTGTAGAAAGAAGAATAATATTTTAACCTCGTTGAAGCAGGCGTACTGCAACAACGGGGATTTTTTTGTGCAAGGAAGAATGTAATAATTCAATAACACTTGAAAAACAATAAATATGGAGTGCAATTTGTTGGATTTTTTTGAAAATACTCATTTACCCCTTGACAAAAATGATTATGTATATGCTCGTGGTCAAGGTGCGTTGAAACAACAACCTCAAAGCTGTCACCCCACATTCTCTCGGCAAGCTTCATTCCGATTTCGTGTGCCGTTTCGGGTGTAACCTCACCGGGTGCAAAGGACTGAATTACGTGATAAGCCGTTATTCCGTCCTCTTTTCCGTAGCGGTGCTTAACTGACATCATACTTTTCTTCGCTGTTTCGGGAGTTACGTTGATGCCGTCAACATAACTCCACCCGTCAGCTTCAACTGTCTTTTCGGGATTCATTACATAGTTGATACATTTGCCAATCCTGCCTTTTACGGGGAATATTTTAGTTACCGCCATGCTCTTTTGGGTGCAAAGGCTTCGTCAACCTTTTCCGAAACCTCATTGAAATTTTTGCAGGCTTTATCAAGCTCGGCAGTATTCAGATAACCGCCCGAATGGACGATTCTTGCAAGCTGATTAAGATTGTTTCCGACTGCACGCAGTTCTTTTATCAGCACAGAATACTCGGCAGGAGGAGCCTGTGCAGGTAAATATCCGCTGAGCAGAAATCTTATCAGCTTTGACATTGTGAGTCCGGTTGCCTTACACATCTCATTGAGCCTGAGGTGTTCTTCTTCTGTAAGGCAAACGGTTACTCGGTGGATTCTTTTCTGCATAATGTTCATTCCTTTCTTTTTTTGATTCTCGGGGTGTACCCCGCAAGCGGATTTATTACAATAAATCCAATGCTTGCTAAGACTGAAGAAACAGATATTTTTCGGATTTATCCGTTTCTTATTACCGAAGCAGACTGTTTCATTTAGGAGGGCATTGTTTGAAACAGTCCGTTTCGGCGTGACGGCAAAAGTGCCGTCATAGTTTTTTCGGCATAACAAAAGTGACGGCAAAAATGCCGTCACTAAAAGCTGTTGATGAAATCGAGGATGGCTTCGTCGCATTGAGCCTGCTCGATTTCATCTATCGTTTTTTCTTCGGTTAAGGGTTGAAGCTTCAGATTTTCGAGAATTTTCTCGGCAATAGCCTCTGCCCAATCTTTTCTGACAAGAGCGTTGACTACCGTTTCGGTGTACGACTGACCTTTGAACGAGCGAAGATACTCCCAAGCAAGGCGGTCATTCTCTTTGTCCAGGTTAAGCCGCAGGGTGATTTTCTTGGTGTTCATTTGCCGCTTCTTTTTCGCTGAATCGTTGCAAGGCGTTCATAACCCTTTGCGGTTGCACGGATGTCATCAATAACGGTAATTCGTGATTTGTCGCAGTCGGCAAAATTCTTAATCAGGCATCCGCCACCGCCCACAACCGTCAGTCGCATCGTTCTCGGGTCGTAGCCGTGTTCGCGAAGATTGCGGAAAATCCCGGCAACATAGTTCTTTGCGGATTTCGTAATCGTTTCAAGAAATTCATCCGCAATATCCGCTTTGCCGAAACGAAGCACACGGGTGATAACCGATTCTTCAATCGCTGCGTGATGAGTTCGCATCATATCCTCTCTCGCCTGAATCACGCATTGCTGAGTGCCGAATTTCTCCGTGAAGCATCTGTCAACAACAGGCTTTTTCTCATTGATAAACATAACGTTCATCGTACCGTTGCCTATGTCGCAGAGCATATTTGTTCCGCTGAATTCGTAGAGCCTGTCCGCAACAGCGGCAAACCCCTGCGGAAAAATATCCGCACCTGTGAACTCGACCTTGTAGCCAACGCCGTTGAAGCTGAAATCAACCGTTTTGTTCTGCAAAAGGTAGTTGCGGAAAGCTTCCTTCTGAGCAGAGAGCCAAGTCAGAGGAAGACCTACCGCCAAATGAACTTTAGCCTCACTCAGTCCCCGTGCTCTGAACTCGTAAGCGACAGCCGCCAAGGTCAGAACATAGTAGTCCATATCCTGAATTTTATCGGCAACGAACTCCTTGTGACCTTCACCGATTGTGTAGTATTTACCGTTCCACGTAAGCAAATTGTCTTTGAAAGCGGGCTCGTTGTCGCTCACATAAACACCCGTTCCGAAAGTTTTATTTGCTGTTTTGATATTCCCGTATCCGTGGTCAATACCGAGAATAAGAGAGTCATTTGAATTCTTCATTAAATTCTCCTTTCTTTTATGATAATGATTTTGCCCTCCAACCATATACGACATAAAGAAGCCTGATTGTTCCTAAGGTTGGAGAAAAATTTTATAACAAATCCAAGTTGACAGTACAAAAAGAAAAAAGCCCCGCACGAAGCGGGGCAGGTAAAAACGGTCTGATCATATACAGGTGGGCAGAATAATCGGTGCCAATATAAATGAACGCAACAAAAATCACGGTAGAATTTTTCTTTTTACTGTGGTATGATTAGAGTGATAAATAAAACGACGAGGTACATTATGGCTTCAAGTAAAGAATATTTGGATTTCATCTTAGAACAGTTATCCGGATTAGAAGAAATAACATACAGAGCGATGATGGGAGAATATATCCTTTACTATAAAGGCAAAATCATCGGCGGTATATATGATGACAGACTGCTTGTGAAACCCGTTAAAGCAGCTGTTGATCTTATGCCCGATGCAACATTTGAACTGCCGTATGAGGGTGCAAAAGAAATGCTGTTGGTTGATGATGTTGACAACAGAGATTTCCTTGCTGAGCTTTTCAACGCTATGTATGAGGAACTTCCGTTACCGAAGAAAAAAGATAGATAAATAAGAATTTATCGAGCAACAAACAAATTATCTGTACTGCATATATTCAATGAACCGTTTCACAGCAAGTGAAGCGGTTTTTGTGTTTCTTAATGCAAGTCCGATGTTTCTGTATGCAGGAATATCAAGCTCTTTCGCAATGATTCTGTACGGAACACGCTTTAAAATAAGTTCAGGAAGAATGGAAATACCAAGTCCGCTTTCAACCATTGACATTACAGCATAATCATCCCAAGTGGTAAATTTCACATTAGGAGTAAGGTTGTTTTTCTCGAAAATTTCAGAAATTTCCGCCTTTGCTCCTTTTTCAAGAAGCATAAACGGTTCATCACAAAGAGCAGAAACAGGAAATTTGTCACAATCTTTAAGATGGTGATTTTCAGGGATAATCGCCATAAGTCTGTCTTTTTCCAAAAATATTGTTTCAAATTCGGAATGAGTCGGTAATCTTAAAAATCCGCAATCCACTCTGCCTGTGTGTATCCATTCTTCAATCTCCGTGTAATCACCAAGCAGGAGCTCATAGTCGATGTTCGGGTAATCCTTCTGAAATTCTTTGATGATATTCGGAAGCCAATGCGTTGCAACACTTGAGAATGTGCCGATTCGTATTAACCCCGATTG
>JAZOBD010000015.1:0-9887 GCA_045595825.1 Acutalibacteraceae bacterium | reverse complement strand
CAAAAAAGTCGATAGCTTTGATACAACAGCATCTAAAGCTATCGACTCTATTTGGCGGAGAGTTAGGGATTCGAACCCTAGGTGAGTTTCCCCACACAGCATTTCGAGTGCTGCACCTTCGACCTCTCGGACAACTCTCCTCAAGTGCTTTGATATTTTATCAAACGCGGACGGTTTTGTCAACCGTAGCCGCGTTATTTGTTAAAATATTATTTGTGAATTATTCAGAGTCTGTTTTGAGTGCCTGTGTCAGTGCCCTTGCAAGCTGGTCGGGGCAGGAGGTTGACTTGAAGCCGCAACGGATTCCGCTGAAGCGGTCAATGACGTCCTGCGCTTTCATGCCCTTTACAATGGCGGAAATTCCGTTGAGGTTGCCGTTGCAGCCGCCCTCAAACGAAACGTTTCTGATAATATCCCCGTCAAGGTCAAGTGTGATTGAGCGTGAGCAGGTGCCGCTTGTTCTGTATTTATAAACCATTTTTATTTCTCCTCTTAAGTTCGTTTTTGCTATTATAATCCTTTGCTGTCAAATTTTCAAGTGGTCTATAAAAGAATGTAAAGCAGAGCAAAAATCAGACCGCTGTCACCGCGGTCATTCATAAGAAGCAGAATCAGCGGCAGTATCAGCTGAAAATCGCCGTCAATTCCGTTGGCGGCTATGTAAGGTGTGCGCATTGTCCCGAAACGAGTCATCCGTCCTTGTCACCCTTTCCGAATTCGTTTTGCAAAAGCGGCAGAATATCGAAAAGTTTGAGCATCTGCATCGCTTCGTCAGCACGCCGCCTGCGTTTGAGGCTGAGGTGAGGTTTGAGCGCACAGATAAGCTCTTCGCGTGCGTCGTGCTTATTCATTGCACCCATTATTTTTGCCATTTTTCCCATAAGCTCGGCGTTGCCCATAATCGAGGCAAAGTCGGGCATTGCGTTTTTCTGTTGCGTTTTTTCTTCTTTTTTTTGCGCAGGCTGAGAAAAAGGCGGGGCGTCGCCGAAAAATTCCTGCGCCGCCGCCCTGAGTGATTCAATATCCTCTTGCGAAAGGTTGGCAATAATGTCATTTATGTCATCCATCACAAAACCCCTCCGCTACTTTCTGAATTTTTTCATCAGCTCCCTTGCCTGCTCGCTGCTCAGTATGTTTTCCATTGCTGATTTATCCTTTAAAATTCCGCTCAGCTTTGCACGGCTTTCGGGCGAAAGCCTGCCGAGCAATGTCTGCACAAGGTTTTCTGTTTGAGTGTTGCTGTCAGAATTTTTCATTGCCGCCGCCATTTTCAAAATTTCATCGGGCGTTAAGTTTGGATTGTTCATTGATTTCACCACCGCTTTGTTATATAATTAATATATTCGGATTTTCTGACGTAAGAACGGAGGAATGTGTTTTGCGCCTTATTGTTTTTTCGGATTCTCACGGCTCTGTGCGCTATATGCGGCAGGCGCTTGAATTGCATCCCGAGGCGGATGTCGTTGTGCACCTGGGCGACGGCGAGCGTGACTTTGAAACGCTTTGCGACCTTCTTGACGGCAAACGGGTGATTCAGGTCTGCGGCAACTGCGACCTCTGTTCTCAGCTTAATGTTGAGGAACGTGTGATTCTCGGCGGCGCAAAAGTGCTGTGTACTCACGGACATTTCATGCACGTCAAGTACGGTGAACAGATGCTCAGAGAGGTTGCACGCAACTGGGGTGCCCGCATTGTATTATATGGTCACACACACAACTGCGTGAATAAATATGACGACGGACTTTATATTTTTAACCCCGGCAGTGTGCGTGACGGTTGCTACGGCATTGTTGACATTGTGCCTTCGGGAATAATGTGTACGTCACACAGGTTATAATCGGGCGATAAGCGGCATATATATTCACCGATAAGGCGGTGAAAATTATGTTTGTTTATTCTGTAAAAACATCAAAAATGAAAATTGCCGTTTTGCTTGCGGCGGTTGCGGTTGTTGCGGCGGGTATTGTTTTTGTTGCCCTGCGCGGCGGTCAGCCTGCGGCGAATGACGGCGCAATCAGCCTGAAAGCAGGCAATGCGCAAGAGAGAGTTGCGTTTCTTTCCCAGTTTGGCTGGAAAATCACCGAAGACCCCGTTGAGGTTGCTGAGGTGATAATTCCCGCAGAGTTTGACGAGGTTTACACAAAATATAACGAGCTGCAGAAGGCTCAGAATTTTGACCTTCAGCCTTACAGCACAATGCGAGTCAAACGCTGGACCTATGAGGTGCTCAATTATCCCGGTTATGAAAACCGAAGTGGTGTTGTGCAGGCAAATCTGCTTATCTGCGACGGTGTTGTCATCGGCGGCGACATCTGCTCAGTTGAGCTTGACGGATTTATGCAGGGATTTGATTTCCCCGAAAGCACAAGCACAACAGCCAAAGCCGCAACTACAAGCGAAGTTTCACAGTCCGTTACACAAACAACCGTACCTGCGGCACAATAGACACAATTGAAGATTATTTAAGATTTAAACCGCCTATATGGCGGTTTTTTCTTGCTTTTTACACCAATATATAGTATCATTAATATATTAACTTGATATGAGGTGTGTTTATGAAAAAAATCATTGCAGTCATTCTTTCACTTGCGATCGTTTTCGGTGCTTGCGCCGTTTTCGCTTATGCAACCAAGGACGAAGATCTCAAATTTGCCCTTGCATCCGACCTTCACTACAACATTCCGCGTGATGAGCTTGAAGGACCGATTGATGACGAGGTTTATTGGTATGCAAACCGCCGTGCCGCAATGGAAGACGAAAGCGGCTTCATCATTGACGAATTTCTCAGACAGTGTGCCGAAAGCGACGTTGAATATGTTCTGGTTTCGGGTGACATTGTTGACAACGGCCGTGCAATTGCGCAGGAGCATTATGACGTTGCCGAAAAATTTGCCGCCTTTGAAGCGGCAACGGGTAAGCAGATTTTTGTCATTAACGGTAACCACGATGCCGGCAACAACAGCGAAACAACCGTTGAACAGTTCAAGCAGATTTATGCCGATTTCGGTTATGATCACGCTCTTACCGTTGATGAGGGCAACTGCTCATACACTGCAAACCTCGGTGACAAATACAGACTCATTGCTCTTGACAGCTGCAACCACGACGCTTCAACCGAGGACGGAATGACTGCCGAAAGAATTGACTGGGTCTGCAAGCAGGCAGATGCCGCAAAGGCTGATGGCAGATATCCCATCCTTATGATGCACCACAATCTGCTTGACCATATGCCCATTCAGACAATTCTCAGCAGCGATTTCATTGTAAAATTCCATTACACAACCGCTGAAATTTTTGCTGACCACGGCATCAAGCTTGTTTTCTCCGGCCACGAGCATTGCAGTGACGCAACCTCTTACACAAGCGCACTCGGCAACGTGATTTATGATTTTGCAACAACATCGCTGACAATGTATCCTCTTGAATACAGAGTTTTCACACTCAACGATGATGAAATCAACTACGAGGCAAAGGCAATTGAATCAATTGACCTTGAAGCGCTTACTGCCCGTGTCAGCGGCTACACCGATGCACAGCTTGTGCCTATGGCAGAAAATCTCAACGATTATGCAAAGGGCTTCCTCAAAGCAGGCGTTGAGTACCGCCTTGAACTTTCACTGAGCATGGAGAAAATGGGTATTGCCGAGGATGCTGTTTACTTTGACCTGGTAAACACTGCTGTCGGCGGTCTGCTTGAAATTCTCAATATGCCCCTTTACGGACAGGGCAGTGTAAGCTCACTTGCAAGCAACTACAACATTGACATCCCTTACAGTAAATATGAAACTCCGTGGGACCTTGCAACCGACCTTGTTGCAATGCACTACGCCGGTGAAGAGGCATTTGACCTTGACAGCCCCGAGGTCAGAATTCTTCTGAGAACGGTTGCCCTCATCCTTCACGCTGACCTTGCAACCGTTACAGACGAAGTTTTCCTTTCTGCCGCAACAGATTTGCTCAACATGATGGGTATTTCGGGTCTTTCTCAGGAAATCACAAAGGCTTGTGCACGCTTCTTCGGCGGTATTACTCCTATGGAATATTTCCTTGTAACCCTTGTTGCCCCCTTGCTTTACGCTTTCGCTTATGACGATGACGGCGTAAACGACAACAACGGCACCCTTGAAGGCTACGGCACGGTTACCACCGAGAGCAATATTTCCAATATTTTCACAAACATCATTGAAACAATCAAGGATGCAGGCTTTAATCTTTACCTTATGCTTAAAGCAATGCTCACAATGTTCGGTGTTTCAATCTGATAACAAAACTCCCGTGATAACAAATATCACGGGAGTTTTTTCATCTGTTCAAGCTTATTTTTGATTGCCGTATATGCTTCTTCTGCGGCTTTTGCGCCGCTGACTGCGCTTTCCATCGGGCAGGGGCCGTCGCCCGTGCGGTTGATTATTGCATCAACCTCTTTGTCGCAGGTGCAGACAATGCCGTGGTATTCAAGTGTGCGCTTTGCACTTTTGCTCAGAACAAGAGCGTGTATTTGTGAAACACCGAGCAACACATATAAATAAGCGGCTCCGTTGCCGACAACCTTGTCTGCGCAGGAAAAACCGTCAAAGCTTTCGCCTGATTCAAGCCACGCAAGCAGGGGAGCAACACCTCGTTTGTCAGAAATGTAAAGCGAATCGCCTTTACACAACACGCAAGTGAGATTGTTTTGTGTGAGAATTTCTTTTGCCTTTTGCAAATCGGCAGTCATTGTTTCGCCCCTTTCATTATACTTTGCCACGCTATTATAAATCATAAAATGAAAAAATTCAACTTTTTCCGCAGGTTGCAAACAACCGCAAGGAAAAAACGGCAATAAAATATTTCAGCGCTTGATGCGGCTTTGTTGAAAAGAAAAAAGAGTCACCGTGAGGTGACTCTTTAATATTATACAGTTTCAGCCGTATCTTCTTCACGGGCAACTGCAAGCATAAGCTTGATTCGGTTTTCCTGATTAACCTTTGTTGCGCCCGGGTCATAGTCAATGGGCACAATGTTTGCATCGGGATAAATTTCGCGAAGCTTTCTTATCATACCCTTGCCGACAATGTGGTTGGGCAGGCAGCCAAAGGGCTGTGCACAGACAATGTTTGAATAGCCGTGCTCGGCAAGCTCCATCATTTCGGCAGTCAGAAGCCAGCCTTCACCCATTTTACAGCCGTAGCCGATAACGGGTGTGATGAGCTCTTTGAGGTGGGCATACGTGCTGGGTGCGACAAAATCGCCGTAAGCCTTTGCCGCCTCAATGAATTCTCTTTCGACGTAAGCCATGTACTTCATAGCGATTGTCATTGCAACCTTTTTGACAAACTTGCCGCCGTAAAGCTTGATGTCTTCCAGTCGGTTGTCGATTTTGAACATTATGAAGCCGAGCAGACCGGGCACCATAACCTCACAGTCCTGCGAGGCGAGGAAATCCTCAAGGTTGTTGTTGGCAAGCGGTGCATATTTTACATAAATTTCACCGACAATGCCGACTTTGGTTTTGGGTGTGCGTTCAAGAGGGATTTCAGCAAAGCTTTTTGCGATGATTTTAAGATATTTGTGAACGCTTGTCAGCGAGTAACCTTTGCCTTTTTCAAACATCTTTGTAATGTCGGCAACCCACTTTTCAACAAGTACATCTGTCTGACCTTTGTTGATTTCATAGGGCTTTGTCTGGTTTCTGAGCAGCATAATCAGGTCGCCGTAAATGAGTGATGACAGCATTTTAAGACCCATGGGCAAGGTTGCCTTGAAGCCGCTGTTTTTCTCCATACCGCCGAGACTTAAGGAAATTACGGGCACGTGACCGTAGCCTGCTTTTTTGAGCGCTTTGCGAAGCAGATGAATATAGTTTGAAGCACGGCAGCCGCCGCCCGTTTGTGTAATCATAAGGGCAACTTTGTTTGTGTCGTACTTGCCGCTGTTGATTGCATCAATCATCTGACCGATGACAAGCAGTGCGGGGTAGCAGGTGTCGTTGTGAACGTATTTAAGACCGGTGTCAACAACACTGCGACCCGTGTTGCTCAGAAGCTCACACTTGTAGCCGTAGTTTTTGAAAACGTTGTGAATGAGCCTGAAATGAATATCCAGCATACCCGGGATGAGGATTGTATAATCCTTTTTCATTTCAAGCGTAAACTCTACTCTTCCCGAAGGATCCATATAATTCTCTCCCTTCCTTACTGTTCAAGGGCGGCAAACAGACTGCGGAGTCTGATTTTAACCGCACCGAGATTCGTGATTTCGTCAATTTTAATCTGTGTGTAAATTCTTCCCTTTTTCTCGAGAATCGACCTGACCTCGTCGGTTGTGATTGCATCAACGCCGCAACCGAATGAAACAAGCTGAACAAGGTTAATACTGTTATCGCCGCTGTCGGCAATATATTTGGCACTTGCGTAAAGTCTTGAATGGTAGGTCCACTGGTCAAGAACGGTGGTGGGGAATTTTTCCATCAGACAGCTTACACTGTCTTCGGTAACAAGTACGGCGCCGCATTCACAGATGAGCTTGTCAATGCCGTGGTTGATTTCGGGGTCAAGGTGGTAGGGTCTGCCGCAGACAACAATGACGGGTTTGCCCTGCGCCTTTGCCGTTTTCATGAATTCGACACCCTTTGCGCGCACCGCTTCCATGTAAGCATAATACTCGTCGTAAGCGGCATCAACAGCTTTTCTGACCTCACCGAGAGTGACGGTGGAATCAATGCGCTCTTTGACAATTTTATGAATTCTGGGAATGAAATCCTTGCGGCGGTGCAGGCCGACGTAATCTTTAATGAAATTGTCATCGTTAAGCGCAGGCACGTTTACGCCGATAACCTCGGGATAGTAAGCAACAACGGGACAGTTGTAGTGGTTGTCACCGAGATTTTCGTTGAGGTTGTAGGTCATGCAGGGATAGAAAATTTTGTCAATTCCCTGTTCAAGCAGGCACTCAATGTGACCGTGCAGAAGTTTTGCAGGGTAGCAAACGGTGTCCGAGGGGATTGTGTGCTGACCCTTTATGTAGATTTTTCTTGTTGAAACGGGTGAAACAACAGCCTCAAAGCCGAGTTTTGTGAAGAACGTGTGCCAGAAGGGCAACAGCTCGTACATATTAAGACCGAAGGGCAGACCGACTTTGCCGCGTTTGCCCTCAACGGGGGTGAGATAACGGCTGAGAAGCTGATTTTTATAAGCGTAGAGGTTCATTTCCTCTTTTTCAGCCGCACCTGAAACGGGCTTGGAGCAACGGTTGCCGCCGATGAAGCGTCTGCCGCCCGCAAAGGTGTTGACGGTAAGTCGGCAAGCGTTCTGACAGCCGCGGCAGACAGTCATTTTAACCTCGTGAACGAAGTCTTTGAGCTGTTCGGGTGTGAGCACGGTGCTGTTGCCCTTTGTGTGCTCTTTGGCATAAATCGCTGCACCGTAAGCACCCATAAGGCCTGAAATGTTCGGGCGCACAACGTTTCTGCCGATTTCCTGCTCAAACGCACGCAGAACGGCGTCGTTGAGGAAGGTACCGCCCTGAACGACAATGTGCTGACCCAAATCGTCAGCCGTTGCCGCACGGATAACTTTATAAAGCGCATTTTTGACAACGCTTATGGAAAGACCTGCGGAAATATTCTCGATGGATGCGCCGTCTTTCTGAGCCTGTTTTACAGAGGAGTTCATAAAAACGGTGCAACGTGAGCCGAGGTCAACGGGCTTGTCTGCGAAAAGACCGAGCTTTGCAAAGTCGCCGATGGAATAGCTCCACGCACTTGCAAATGTTTGCAGGAAGGAGCCGCAGCCCGAAGAGCAGGCTTCGTTTAAGAAAATATTGTCAATTGCGTTGTTTCTTATTTTGAAGCACTTGATGTCCTGACCGCCGATGTCGATGATGAAATCAACCTCAGGCTTAAAATGCTTTGCGGCGGTGAAGTGTGCAATGGTTTCGACAATGCCGAAATCCGTGTCAAATGCGTTTTTGATGATTTCTTCACCGTAGCCCGTGACGGCGGAAGCCTCAATTTTAACGCCGGGGCATGCGGCATAGAAATCGTCAAGGAATTTTTTTATCATCGGCACGGGGTTGCCGCTGTTGGGCAGATAGCTTGAGAAAACGATTTCGCTTTTCTCGTTGATGACGGCGGCTTTGATTGTGGTTGAGCCTGCATCAATGCCGAGGAAAAGGCGGTCGTCGGCGGTGAATGCCGCATTTTCGAGCACTCTGTCAGCGTCGTGGCGTGCCTTGAATTCGTTGTACTCTTCCTCATTTTCAAACAGAGGCTTACAGTTTACGTAGCCTGCCGAGGAGGTGTAGCCTTCAATTTTCTTAACCGTATTTTTAAGGTTGATTTCTTCACCTGCGCAGGAAAGTGCCGCGCCGAGTGCAACGTAATAAAGTGAATTTTCGGGACAAAGACCCTTTGCACCGAGTGTTGCGTCAAAGCTGTTGCGAAGCTCTGAAAGGAAAGAGAGCGGACCGCCAAGATAAACAACGTTGCCCGAAATTGAGCGACCCTGAGCGAGGCCTGCAATTGTCTGGTTGACAACTGCTTTGAAAATGCTGGCGGAAATGTCGCTTTTTCTTGCGCCCTGATTAAGCAGGGGCTGAATGTCGGACTTTGCAAAAACGCCGCAACGTGAGGCGATTGTGTAAGTCTTTTCACACTCTGCCGCAATTTCGTTCATCTCGGTGGGGGTGATGTCAAGAAGTGATGCCATCTGGTCGATGAAAGCGCCGGTGCCGCCTGCACAGGAGCCGTTCATTCTTACCTCAACGCCGTGGGTGAAAAACAGAATTTTTGCATCCTCGCCGCCAAGCTCAATGACGACGTCGGTGTCAGGCAGATATTTTTTGACTGCAACGCGTGTTGCATAGACCTCCTGTATGAAAGGAAGTCCGAGTTCGTTGGCAAAGCCCATGCCTGCCGAGCCTGAAACGCTGATTTTTACGTTTTCAGCCTCGGGACAGTTGGCAATAATGTCACTGAGCATTGCCGAAGCTTTCGCAGTTATCTGCGAATAATGTCTTTCGTATGCTTTATATATAATGTTGAGCCCGTCGTCAAGTGCAACGCATTTGAGCGTGGTGGAGCCCACATCCAGACCGATTTTCATTCTTTCTCCTCTTCCTCAGGAAATCAGCCGATATTTTTAAGCTTTTTTTCCTGCATTTCAAGATTTTGGCGCAAAAGCTTTGAAACCTCTTCATAAAGCTTTGCGTTTGCTTCTTCGATTGTCATGTTTTCAACTGAAAACGGGTCGCCGAATCTTGCGACAAGATTTTTGCTTCTGAAAACGAAATCACCCGAAACTGCAACGGGAACGACAAGTGCGTTTGTTTTTTTGGCAAGCGAAACGGCACCGAATTTGAAAGGCAGCATAAAAGCGTCTGTTTTGTTGCGGGTACCCTCGGGGAAAATGCCGATTGCGCCCTGACGCTCAAGAACGGCAAGAGCCGCCCTGGTAGCCTCGGAATCGTGTCCGTTGCGGTTTACGGGGATGCAGCCCGCGAGCTTGAAAAAGCCCTTGAGCTTACCCTCGAAGTACTCTTTCTTTGCCATATAGTTTATCGGTCTTTTCGTTGCGATAATCTGCAGACACTGGTCATAAACGTGTTTGTGGTTGCTTGCAATGACAATTGTTCCCTCTTTGGGGATTTTGTTGCCGTCAATGACGGTGGGGTTGTACCACAGTCTGAAAAGCGGACGCATAAAGGGCGCCATCAGACGGTAACCAAGTGTACCGGGGTCGTGTTTGTTCTTACTCATTGATATTTTCCTCTTTCTTCATTTGTTCCATATGCTCTTTTTTGAGCTGATTAAAGTCGGTTTTGCCCATAAGGGTCTTGGGCAGGGATGCTCTGTATTCATACTCGTAGGGTACGCTGTACCTTGCAAGGTTCTTCTGGCAGTGTTCTTT
>JAZOBD010000014.1:0-8934 GCA_045595825.1 Acutalibacteraceae bacterium | reverse complement strand
GAAGGCTTTGCACAGCTTTTTGAAAGTGTATCAGAAAGCGGTGTTATTTCACCAATTGTGGTATGTGAAAGAGACGACAGGCTTGAAATCATAAGCGGATACCGCAGAGTTGAGGCCTGCAGGAGGCTCAACATTGATGTTATCCCTGCAATCATCAAAGACCTTACAAGGGAAGAAGCAATTGTTATGCACGTTGATTCAAACCTTCAGCGTGACAAGGTTTTGCCGAGTGAAAAGGCTTTCGGTTACAAAATGAAGCTCGATGCGATGAAAAGACAAGGTTTCCGTTCAGATTTAACCTCCGACCAGGCTGGTCGGAAGTGTGAATCGGCAGAGATTATTGCAAATGAATCGGACGACAGTAAAACGCAGGTCAGGCGGTATATCCGTCTGACCTTTCTTATTCCCGAAATCTTAAAGCTCGTGGACGAAGGAAGAATTGCATTTACTCCTGCCGTTGCCTTGTCATATTTAACACCCGAGGAGCAAAGTGCGATATACCGTTTTTATGATGAAATGGAGGTTACGCCCTCATACTCTCAGGCGGTTGAGCTTAAAAATCTTTCTTCGGCAGGCAATCTGAACGAAGGTGTTATCACAAAAATTATGTCCCGTGACAAACCCAATCAGCAGGAGTTTTTCAAAATGCCGATGGAGCGTTTAAAAAGGGTTGCTCCGAAAATCAAAGAAAAAGATTTTGAAGATTTCGTTATTAAATCCTGTGCGTATTACTACAGAGTATTACAGCGTCAGAAAGACAGAGATGCAAGGTAAGGAGGTGATGTTTATTGAAGATTAATGCTATTAAAAGAAACTATATTTCAAGCCTTGAAGGCTTACCTTATATGCTCACTCTTGAAATGGTGGCAGGGCTTACGGGCTTTAATTATGAAACCGTTAAAAAGTATTGTCAGAAAGGTATTATCAAGGCCCGCAAAATCGGCAGAGAATGGCGTATCAGTCAGGATGATTTTCTTAAAATGGGACTTGGCAGATTTGATGATAATGACATAAATCAGTAACATTGACTTGAGGGGTGCGAAAGCATCCCTCGAAACTTTTAAGGAGGAATTTTAATGAATAAGTTTTATGTAGAAAAAGGTAGCTTTTGTACCAAAATTTATATCGGTACAGATGCTAACGGAAAACCAAAATACAAAAAACTGAAGGCTAAAACAGAAAAGGAGCTTGAGAAGAGAGTAAGGGAATACCGAAATGATATTGATGACGGTCTTGATGTTCTGAAAAACAATGACAGCCTTTACAGTTGGATTAATCATTATCTTGATTATATGGAAACCGAGGTTGATTGTGAAAACATCAAGGAATCCGAGTATAAAACCCTGAAAGCGAGGCTGCAGTATTTTGTTGATTACAAGGGCGGTTTGCTTGCCAAAACAAAGCTTAAGGATGTTCTTACCTCTCACATTCAGCCTGCAGTCAATGAATTATATCGGTGTAACCCTTCAACAGGCAAGGCTACGGCAAAGAAAACCATACAGCGGTATATCCGTGCTCTATCCAATGTATTTGAATTTGCACGAAAGGAAAGAGCGTATAACTTCAGCAATCCTTGCAGTGATTTGAAGCCGCCTAAAAACGCTGTAACACAAACAAGAACCGCAATAAACAAACATACAATTCAGTTAATTCTCACTACCGAACACAGAGCAAAGGTTGCGGCTTGTATAATGCTTCTTGCAGGGTTAAGGCGTGGTGAAGTAACGGCACTGACTTGGTTTGATATTGACTTCAAAAACAGAATCATAAATGTAAACAAATCTTATGATTTCAAGCAGTTTGAACTAAAGGAAACCAAAACAAAAGCAGGTATGAGAAAAATACCGATGAATGATTTTCTTTACAACTTGCTTCTTGAAGTGAAGAAGCATTCCAAGGGTCCCTATATCGTTCAGAAGGCTTACGGCGGAAGAATGACGGAAACAGCGTGGAAACGACTTTTTGAAAGCTATATGGAGGCATTAAGGGCTGCCGATGGCAGAGATGAAGATTCTCTCTGCTTTGCCGATGAGCGTTTTGAGGAATTTACGGCACATCAGCTTCGTCACACCTATTGCTCAATGCTTCAATGGTCGGGTGTTGATATAAAGACGGCACAGGAGCTTATGGGACACAGTGAGTACGGTGTAACAGCAAATATTTATACTCACGTTGACGAGCAATCCAAGGCTAATGCCGCTATGCTTCAGGATAAATTCATTAAGGAAACATTGATTTCATAAAAATTTAAGAGCAGAAAGATTCAACCGTCTTTCTGCTCTCTTTTTTTGTTTATTCAATATATTCGTGCTTTGTCGGCTCATAATCGCCGTTATCGTATTTTGCATATTTTTCTGTTTTTTCGGCATTTACATCTGCACTATCTGTATAATAAATAGGCTCATCAGAAATTGCATCACATAGTATTTTTTCTAAATGCTCATATTCTGAATACTCACCAAGACTTGCAAGGACAAATGCGTTTCTGACATAGCCTGCACTTGCAGACATCAGCTCTTGGTCAAAATAATATCCGTAATGCTCCGAAAAGAAGGTAATCAACATTACAATGGTTCTTGTATTACCTTCACGAAACGGATGAACTTGCCAAAGTGCCGGAAAGAGACGAGCAATCTTTTTAGCAAAAGACTTCTTGGACAAACTTGTCCAATTTACCTTATTGATTTTTTTCCAAGCCTTTTCTAAATCTCGTTCAATATCGGTTGAATTAGAATACCATACACTTGTTCCGGCGAGAATGCTTTCTCTTTTTTGAATGTTAATTATTCTATACTGTCCTGCCCATTCATAAACATCACTGAATAATGCCTTGTGAATAAAACAAATGCCGTTGGATGAAAAATCAGAAAATCCGTTTTCATACAACAGCATCATATTGGCTCTGGATAATTCTGCTTCAGCTAAATCTAATTCTTTTTCATCAGTTATGTCAAGCAGATTTTTAAGAACAGTACTGTTTTCGTATAAGTACGAATCGTTCATAATTACACCTTCTTGTGCGAAGCGATGAGAGCTTCTTTCATCTGCTGACCTGTAATTTCACCCTTTGCCCATTTTTCAGACAACTGACGAGCATAATCAGATACAGGTGCACCTTCGATTTTGTTGAGTGTATCTGCAAGCTTAATTGCCGATATTCTTTTAGCGTATACTTGTGGTGACATCTCTATCGCTCCTTTCTGATGATATTGTATCACAAACAAAAACAAATTACAACCTCATTATAATTATATTAAATTTCTCAAAATTACGGCACGCGGTAAAATTTGCCCCCCAAAATAATGGTTTTTTATACATAGAAATGTATAAAAACTGTTGATATATATAGGATAGCGGTCTTCTGCGGGGGGCACATTGGGGGGCACATAGCCCTCGAAAATGTACGATATTTTACGGTAAAGTGCGAATTTAGAAAAATAATTTTTGACAAAGAAAAAGCCCGCAAACCCTTATATATCAAGGATTTCCGGACTTTTTCGTGGCAGGGGCAGAAGGACTTGAACCCTCGGCACGCGGTTTTGGAGACCGCTGCTCTACCAACTGAGCTATACCCCTATATTTTTATGGTGGGCCATCAGGGACTCGAACCCCGGACCAACCGGTTATGAGCCGGTTGCTCTAACCAACTGAGCTAATGGCCCAAATTTTTAAAAGGTGTCTTTTGCGAACAGATGTATAATAGCAAAAACAACGGTGTTTGTCAATCTTTTTTTCGTATTTTTTTCGTTTGTTTTTTGCTTTTTTATCTGTTCGCGTTTTTTTGTCACCTTACGGCACCGTTCGCTGCCCCCTACCGATACCGTTTTTTTGATTTTTTTGCATTGACACCGCCGCTTTTAAGTAGTAATATATTATATTAGAGTAATATAGAATAAAATCGCAATGTATCTGAATTTTTCCTTTCGGAGGATATCAATAAAATGTTGAAGCGAATTCTTGCCGTTGTTTTTGCCCTTGCCGTTCTTGCAGGCACTTTCTGCGGATGTGATAACAGGGCGGTTACCGACAACGGCGACAAATTGAGCGTCGTTGCCACAAACTTTCCGCTTTATGATTTTGCGCGTCAGGTCTGCGGCGACAGGGCTAAGGTGTCAATGCTTCTCCCCCCCGGCACCGAAAGTCACGCATTTGACCCCACACCGCAGGATATTATCGGCATCACAAATGCCGACCTTTTCCTTTATATCGGCGGTGTTTCGGACAGCTGGGTGAACGGTATTCTTGACTCAGTTGAAAACACAGACCTTGTGACCGCCGCTCTTTTTGACAGCATTGAGGCACATGAAAAAGAATTTGTCGAGGGGATGCAGCACGACGAGACCGACCACGCTGACGGTCACGGCAAAGCCGAATACGACGAGCACATCTGGACCTCACCGAAAAATGCCGTAATCATGGTAGACGAAATCTGCGGGCTTCTGTGCTCGGTTGATGCTGACGGCGCTTCGGTTTACACGGCAAATGCCGCCGCTTACACCGAAAAGCTTTTATCGCTTGATAACGAAATCAGGCAAGCAGTCAAAAACGCAAAGACAGGCACCGTTGTTTTTGCCGACAGATTCCCCTTCCTTTATTTTGCGAAGGAATACGGCGTTGAATATTTTTCGGCATTCCCAGGCTGTGCAACCGAAACGGAGCCCAGTGCAGCAACGGTTAAATTCCTGATTGATAAAGTCAATGCAAACAAAATTCCCGTTGTTTTTTATATCGAATTTTCAAACGAGCGTATGGCAGACACAATCTGCGAGGCAACGGGCGCAAAAAAACTGCTTTTCCACTCCTGCCACAACGTGTCAAGGGCCGACTTTGACGCAGGCATCACTTATATTGACCTGATGAGCAACAACCTTTCAAATCTCAAGGAGGCTCTCGCTTAATGAAACTTTTCCAATGCAATAACGTCTCCTTCAGCTATGACGGGGTTACTGTTGTAAACTCGCTGAATTTTGACATTAAAAAGGGCGATTACCTTTGCATTGTCGGCGAAAACGGCTCAGGCAAATCGACACTTGTCAAGGGATTATTAAAACTCAAATCACCTGCCAGCGGCGAAATTGTGACCGCTGACGGATTCAAATCCACTCAAATCGGCTATCTGCCGCAACAGACGGCGGCGCAAAAGGATTTTCCGGCAAGCGTTTTTGAGGTTGTGCTTTCAGGAAGACTCAATAACCGTTTCAGGCCTTTTTATTCAAAAGCGGACAAGGTCGCGGCACTTGAAAAGCTGGAGCTGATGGGTATTCCACAGCTCAAAAAGCAGTGTTACCGTGAGCTTTCGGGCGGTCAGCAGCAACGTGTTTTGCTGGCAAGGGCGCTTTGCGCAACCAAAGAAATGCTTTTGCTTGACGAGCCCGTGACGGGTCTTGACCCCGTGATGACAAGCGAATTTTATTCACTTGTTGAATCAATCAACAAACAGCAGGGAATCACGGTGGTTATGGTTTCGCACGACATCCACTCCGCCGTAAAATATGCAACAAAAATTCTTCACCTCGGCCACTCACAGCTCTTTTTCGGCACAACCGAGGATTATCTCGCCTCCGACATCGGCAAAGAATTCACGGGAGGTGACGGAAAATGATTGACGGCATTATCGAAATTTTTTCTTACCCCTTCATTCTCCGCGCTGTCATTGTCGGTGTGCTTGTTTCCCTTTGCGCATCACTTCTCGGCGTCAGCCTTGTGCTCAAACGCTATTCAATGATTGGTGACGGTCTTTCTCACGTCGGTTTCGGCGCACTTGCGATTGCAACCGTTATGAACGCCGCACCGCTGAGCGTTGCAATCCCCGTTGTGGTGGTTGCCGCATTCCTGCTGTTAAGGCTCAGCGAAAACAGCAAAATCAAGGGCGATGCCGCAATTGCACTCATTTCAAGTGGAGCTCTTGCAGTGGGAATCACGGTCATTTCCGTGACAGACGGCATCAACACTGACGTTTTCAACTACATGTTCGGCAGTATTCTTTCAATGAGTACAGGCGACGTCAAGCTGAGCATTGCGCTGTCTGCCGTTGTTCTTGTTCTTTTCGGCGTTTTCTACAACAGAATTTTTGCCGTTACTTTTGACGAAAGCTTTGCGCGCGCAACCGGCACAAAAGCAGGTCTTTACAATATGCTGATTGCGGCACTGACCGCCGTAACAATTGTTCTCGGTATGCGGATGATGGGTGCACTGCTCATTTCAAGCCTCATCATCTTCCCCGCACTCACATCAATGCGCATTTGCAAGCGCTTCAAAAGCGTTGTCATCTGCTCAGCGGCAGTCGCGGTGGTCTGCTTTGTTGCAGGCATTCTCATTTCTTACCTTTACGAAACGCCGACGGGTGCAAGCATTGTGCTTGTCAACATTGCCGCATTGCTGGTTTTCACGGTAATCGGCAAGATAAAGAAAAAAGCTTAATTTGTTAAACAAAAATTTTAAATATGGGAGAGTTCACTATGTCAACAGCTTATAACGCATTTTGCAGAACTTATCAGAAAACCTTCAAGGTTGTCAGCTCTGTTCTTGACTGGTCAGAGCCTGAGCTTCTCAAGGGCCCCGGTGCTGTCAAGAAGCTGCCCGCACTTGTAAAAGAAAAGGGTGTCGGCAACGTTCTTGTCGTAACAGACGGCGGTCTTATGAAGCTTCATCTGCTTGACGGCATGCTTGAAAGCCTTAAAGAAAACGGCATCAAGGTCACCGTTTATGACGGCACACAGCCCAACCCCACAATTGACAACATTGAAGAGGCACTCAAGCTTTACAAGGACAACGGCTGTGAAGCAATCATCGCTTTCGGCGGCGGTTCACCCATGGACTGTGCAAAGGCTTGCGGTGCAAGAGTTGCAAGACCCAACACACCCGTTGAAAAGATGAGAGGCGTTCTCAAGGTTATCAAGAAGCTCCCCCTTCTTTTCGCCGTGCCCACAACCGCAGGCACCGGCTCGGAAACAACCCTTGCCGCTGTTGTTTCAAACCCCAGAACTCACGAGAAATATGCAATCAACGACCCCGTTCTGCGTCCCAAATATGCAGTGCTTGACCCCGAACTCACCGTAGGTCTGCCCCCTCACATCACATCCACAACAGGTATTGATGCGCTCACACACGCCGTTGAAGCATACATCGGCCACAGCAACACAAAGGGCACGACCATTGCCGCAGAAAAGGCAACAAAGCTCATTTTTGACAACATTCTCACCGTTTACAATGACGGCAAAAACATTCAGGCAAGAGAGAATATGCTGGTTGCATCTTACTACGCAGGCGTTGCTTTCACCAGAGCTTATGTCGGCTATGTTCACGCAATCGCACACAATCTCGGCGGCATTTACGGCACACCTCACGGCCTTGCAAATGCAGTTGTTCTGCCCTACGTTCTTGAATACTACGGCGAAACAGCTTATGCTCCCCTTGCAAAGCTTGCGGTTATTGCAGGTCTTAAAACAAACGGCCTGACAACCGAGGAAAAGGCAAAGCTTTTCATTGAGAAAATCAAGGAGCTCAACGCCGCAATGAATATTCCTTCAAAACTTCCCATCAAAGAAGAGGATATTCCCACAATCGCAAAGAGAGCACTCAAGGAAGGAAACCCCCTCTACCCCGTGCCGAAAATCATGGATTACGACGACTGCGTTGCCGTAATCAGACAGATTGCCGAATAATCAGATGTTAAATGAAGAAAACACCCGTTGCAAAACGGGTGTTTTTGTTTGGAAATATGGGGGCGGTTGAGAAAGCTCAGCCGCTTTTATCCGAAATTCTTTACAACAGTTGCAAAGGTGTCGGCAATTGCCTTCTGGGAGTTGATGCCCATTGAGTTTGTTTCGTGGTAGTGATTGTTGTCGAAACGGTCCCTTGTGCTGTTGAGATAGGGCTGAGTCGGATGAAGAACGAAATCATTGGGCGGTACAACGTAGCCCGTCATATCGTTGCTGACGCCGAAAACAATCATTGTGTGGTCGTTTGCAATGTCGGCAAGCGGTGTGGGGTTAATCTCGGGGCCATTACCCGTTGATGATTCCTCGGCAGACATATATCCGCCGAAAACGGTGTTGACAAAGCTTTCACCGGGCAGAAGCAGAATTTTCTGACCGCCGATCGTCATATACGTAATTTCGGTCATCATTGCAATACCCGTGTCACTTTCTTTACAAGGATATGCCTTGAAGCTCATAACATGGCGCAGTGCAAGCAGAGTGAGCACATAGTTGCCGACAGGCATATAGAAATTCTGACGCAGAACTTTGATTTCGGGTTTAAGCTCGGTGTCGTTATCAATTTTCATTGCCGCCTCTGCAACCATTTTGCCCTGAAGTTTTACGCAGTTGAGGGGGTCTTCTTTGTCAAGCTTTGCCGCATCCATGCCGCCGATTGCACCGATGCCGAAAAGCACCTGAGCCTTGTCGGCAAGGATTTCACGCATAAAGTAGGGATATTCACCGCTCAGGCTGCGGTTACTGCCGCCAAGTGAATTGGGGTGACCGCCGAAATTGAGAATCCAGGTTTCCTTTGAACCGTCGGCGGGCACAAAGCGCAGTCTTGACAGCACCTCATGTCTGTCCTTGAATGCACGACCCGTGCAAAGGCCGTCGGGAATAACTATACTGCCGTTATAGAGCTTGCCAGCCTTGCGTGCCTTGTAGGCTTCACCTGCAAGCTTTACCATTGTTTTCATAAGCATATCCATATATTCGGGGTCTTTACCGTCAGAGGGAATGCTGACAAGATTGGGCTTGCCCCAATAGCCGAGGGTAAAGTCGGAGGCCAAGCGGTCTTAGGAAGACAAATTATTGTGCCAACCCCTTGGCTCACAGAACGACATGGCTACGATCCGACTTTACCATTGTTTTCATAAGCATATCCATATATTCGGGGTCTTTACCGTCAGAGGGAATGCTGACAAGATTGGGCTTGCCCCAATAGCCGAGGGTA
>JAZOBD010000013.1:0-3130 GCA_045595825.1 Acutalibacteraceae bacterium | reverse complement strand
ACAGCGTCAGGCAACAAAGGATGCAGGCAAAATCGCAGGTCTTGAGGTAAAGAGAATCATCAATGAGCCCACAGCCGCAGCTCTTGCTTACGGCATCGACAAGGAAAATGACCAGAAAATTATGGTTTATGACCTTGGCGGTGGTACATTCGACGTTTCCATCATCGAAATGGGTGACGGTGTTCAGGAAGTTCTTGCAACCGCAGGTAACAACAAGCTCGGCGGCGACGATTTCGACCAGAGAATCATCAACTGGCTTGCCGACGGCTTCAAGACAGAAACAGGCATCGACCTTCGCGGTGACAAAATGGCAATGCAGAGACTCAAAGAAGCTGCCGAAAAAGCAAAGATTGAGCTTTCAGGCGTAACAACCTCTGCAATTTCCCTTCCCTTCATCACAGCTGATGCAACAGGTCCCAAGCACCTTGATATGACTCTTACAAGAGCAAAGTTCAACGAGCTTACAGCAGACCTTGTTGAGGCAACAATGGGTCCCGTCCGTCAGGCAATGGCTGACTCAGGTCTCAAAGTTTCCGAACTTAACAAGGTTCTTATGGTCGGCGGTTCTTCCCGTATCCCCGCTGTTCAGGAAGCTATCAAAAAGTTCACGGGCAGTGAGCCTTTCAAGGGCATCAACCCCGATGAATGTGTTGCAATCGGCGCTGCGCTTCAGGCAGGCGTACTCGGCGGCGAGGTTACAGGTCTTCTTCTTCTCGACGTCACTCCGCTTTCACTCGGTATTGAAACAATGGGCGGCATCAACACAAAGATTATTGACAGAAACACAACAATCCCCGTAACAAAGAGCCAGATTTTCTCAACCGCCGCTGACAATCAGCCCTCAGTTGAGGTTCACGTTCTTCAGGGCGAAAGAGAATTTGCAAAAGATAACAAGACTCTCGGCGTATTCCACCTTGACGGAATTCTTCCCGCACGCCGCGGCGTTCCTCAGATTGAGGTAACTTTCAACATCGACGCAAACGGCATCGTTCACGTTTCCGCAAAGGATCTCGGCACACAGAAGGAGCAGTCCATCTCAATCACATCTTCCACAAACATGTCCAAGGAAGATATTGATAAGGCTGTTGCAGATGCTGAGCGCTTTGCTGAGGAAGACAAACAGCGCCGTGAAGAGGTTGATACCCGCAATGCCGCTGACCAGATGGTTTACCAGTGTGAAAAGCTCATCAACGAAGAAGGCGACAAGTTTGACGAGGCTGACAAGAGTGCTCTGACAGAAAAGGTTGATGCACTCAAAGAAGCACTCAAAGGCGAGGATACAAACCTCATCAAGAGCCGTCAGGAAGAGCTTACCGCAAAGTTCTATGAGATTTCCGAAAAGCTTTATAAGGCTGCACAGCCGCAGGACGGCGCAGAGGGCTTTGACCCCAACGCAGCAGGCTTTAACCCCGGTGCAGGCGGATACACAGAGGCAAATTACACCGATATGCCTGACGATAACAACTGATTAAAATAACACGGGAGGGGAAACCCTCCCGAAAACATATTGAACGCGGCAAATCCTTGACGGGTTTGTGCGAATTTTAAACAAGGGGCGGACAGTCCGACACACGGTCGGTGTTTTCCGTTGTCCCGAAGGAGCAAATCCGTGGCAAACAATAAACGAGATTATTACGAAGTCCTCGGCGTTGAGAAAAACGCAAGTGAGGATGAAATTAAAAAAGCTTACCGAAAAAAGGCAAAGCAATATCACCCCGACCTTAACCCGAATAATCCTGAGGCGGAGTCGAAATTCAAAGAGGCAAATGAGGCTTATGAGGTTTTGTCCGACTCTGATAAAAAAGCGCGCTATGACCAGTACGGTCACGCAGGCGTTGATCCCAATTTCGGTGCAGGCGGCGGTGCGGGCGGTTTTGATTTCGACCTGGGCGACCTTTTCGGCAACATTTTCGGCGGCTTCGGCGGCGGTGGATTCGGCGGACATTCAAACCCCAATGCACCCAGACGCGGTGATGACATCCAGACACGTGTCACAATTTCTTTTGAAGAGGCGGCAAAGGGCTGTAAGCGCACGGTTGATGTCAATCTTGTTGATTCCTGTCCCGATTGCGGCGGCAGCGGTGCGGCAAAGGGCACATCACCCAAGACTTGTCCCGATTGCGGCGGCAGAGGCTACGTGAACGTTCAGCAGCGTACGGCTTTCGGTGTTATGTCCAGCTCAAGACCCTGCCAGAAATGTTCGGGCAAGGGCAAGGTTGTCGAAACCCCCTGCTCAAAGTGTAAAGGTAACGGACGTGTTGCAAAGCGAACACAGCTTGAGGTTAACATCCCTGCAGGTATAGATGACAGACAGGTTGTCAACATCAGCGGCGCAGGCAATGCAGGCACAAACGGCGGTCCCAGAGGCGACGTCAGAGTGGCTGTTTTCGTAAGACCTCATCCTTTCTTTGAGCGTGACGGTTACAACGTCTGGTGCGAATACACCGTAAGCTACACTCAGGCGGCACTCGGCGACAGCCTTCAGGTGCCCACACTTGACGGCAAGGTAAAATTTGACCTGCCCGCAGGCACCCAGCCGGGTGAGATTTTTGCTCTCAAGGGTAAGGGCATTCAGGTGCTCAACGGCCGCGGCAGAGGCGACCAGCTTATCCGCATTGTTGTTGATGTGCCAAAGAAGCTGACCGACAAGCAGAAAGAACTGCTCAAAGAACTTGAAAAGGAGCTTGGTGTAACACGCGGAGCACCCGTCGGCTCAAATGAGAAAAAAGGCGGCTTTTTCAACAAATTCAAAAACTGATTAAAGGCGCAGTTATCTGCGCCTTTTTTGGAGTAAAACATGAAATATCAGACAGTTATTTTCGACCTTGACGGAACCTTGACAGATACCATCGGCGATCTTCATGCGGCGGTGAATTTTGCCCTGCGCCGTTGCGGCTATCCCGAAAGAACACTTCCGCAGGTAAAGAGCTTTGTCGGCAACGGTGTGAAAAGGCTTATTGATCTGAGCGTTCCCGAAAACACATCTGAGGAAAATTCGGCGGAATGTCTCGGCGTTTTCAAAAAATATTACAGTGAAAATTCCTGCGTTTTAACAAAGCCCTATGACGGAATACTCCCGATGCTCGAAAGACTGAAAAAAGAGGGCGCAAAAACCGCTGTTGTCACCAAC
>JAZOBD010000012.1:0-20192 GCA_045595825.1 Acutalibacteraceae bacterium | reverse complement strand
TAATCTTCAAGGGTTTTGTTTCTTATTCGTTGTTTAATTTTCAAGGTGCCGAGTCGCGCCCGTTTCACAAGGCGCTCAGCTATAATACCAAAACGTTTCGCAATTGTCAACACTTTTTTCAAACTTTTTTTATCTTTTTTTTACTTTCTTCAACACCGCCGGGTGTTTCGCTGTAGCGAGAAACGGCGCGGGTATAAATACCCGCGAAGATATGATTGCAAAATAATAAAGCTGTCGTAAGCTCACGCAGAACAAGGATGGTTGGTAAAGTAATTTTGTGTGGCTGACTCCCGCAGACGACCGTTTGATTTGAAGAACGTAAGCTTATATTGCAGGACTCAAAACAATGATCAGGCGCGCCGGTCAAACATTAAAACAGACACTTTCACCGGCAAAGTGTGAATAGCCGGTAAAAATGCGACAGCATATATAATGCAAAACAAAAAGGACAGCCGCAGCTGTCCTTTATATAAAACATTATATTATAAACAGTGCTTGCGCAGGTATGCGCCGTCAAATGCACTCAGGTAAGCGGGTGCGATATCAAAAACTGTTTTGCAGCCGCTTGCGCCTTCTTGGCTCAGACGGTATGCCGCACGGGCATAGGCAACAATTACGCTTGACGTAAACTCGGGGTTTGAATCAAGCGAAAGGCGGTATTCAATGACGTGGCTGTGTTCGCTGTTAAATCCTGTTTTGCCGTTTCTGATAACAAATCCGCCATGGGGAAGGGCGTTATGATTTGCCTTCATTTCCTCTGCGGAGATAAAATGCACCGTTGTGTCATAATCGGCAAAATAGTTGGGCATTGTGACAATTTCCTGCTCGATTCTGTTTTTGTCTGCGCCCTCTGCCGCAACAACAAAGCACTCGCGCGTATGCTTCTGGCGGGTGGTGAGCTCGGGAGTTTCACCGTTGCGCACTGCGTTGAGAGTTTCCTCAACGGGCACGGTGTACTGGCGGGCATCGACAACACCGTCAATGCGGCGGATTGCGTCGGAATGGCCCTGACTTACGCCCTTGCCCCAGAAGGTATAATCCTTGCCCTCGGGAAGAATGGCGTTTGCGTAAAGGCGGTTGAGCGAAAACATTCCGGGATCCCAGCCGACAGAAATTACGCCGACCTTGCCGCTTTTCTTTGCAACGGCATCCACCGCAGCAAAATGCTCGGGAATTTTTGCGTGGGTGTCAAAGCTGTCAACAACATTGAAAAATTCTGCCATTGCAGGTGTCTGCACGGGCAGGTCCGTTGCACTGCCGCCGCACATAATCATAACGTCGATTTCATCCGCCATTTTCGCGGCATCATCAACGTGCATAACCTTTGCGCCGTCGGTGAGGATTTTCAGTGTTGACGGGTCGCGCCTTGTGAAAACGGCGACAAGCTCCATGTCAGAATTCTGTTTAACGGCGCACTCAACGCCTTTTCCGAGATTACCGTAGCCGAAAATGCCGATTCTGATGCTCATAATAACACCCTTTCCGAATTTTAAAAAATGAAAGCTGTATCAGCAAAGTGATACAGCTTTGAGTCATAATCAGTCGCTTGTATAGGGAAGAAGAGCAACCTGACGTGCTCTCTTGATAGCGGTTGTAAGCTCGCGCTGATGCTTTGCGCAAGTACCTGTTACACGACGGGGAAGGATTTTTGCTCTGTCAGATGTGAACTTGTTGAGCTTGTTAACATCCTTATAATCGATGGATTCAACCTTCTCAACGCAGAAAGAGCAAACCTTTTTACGGCCCTTTTTGTTGGGGCGTCTGTCGTTTCTTTCGTATGCCATGAGTGGACCTCCTTTTCAGTTTAAATTGGCGAGGTGAGCAGATTAAAAGGGAAGCTCATCCTCTGTGGGAATCTCTTTGAAATCGTCAACGTCGACATTTGAGAAAGCCGCAACGGGCTCAACTCTGTCGGGAACAAATTCGTCGCGCATGCCTGTGTTTGTTTCGGCCTTGGAGCCGCAGAAGCTGACGTTTTCGGCAACAATTTCGATTGCCTTTCTCTTGCCGCCGTTTTTGTCTTCATAAAGACGGGTCTGGATTGAACCCTGAACGGCAATCATTGAGCCCTGCTTGAAAAAGCGGGTAACGAACTCAGCTGTCTGACGCCATGCAACAACGTCAATGTAGTCTGCCTGACGCTCTTCGCCGCGCTTGGCGAAGCGGCGCTCAACGGCAACGGTGAACGATGTGACGGAGAGACCCGTCGGTGTAGTGCGCAGCTCGGGGGTGGCAACCAATCTGCCCATGATGATAGCAGTGTTAAGCATTATGCACCCTCCTTAGTCTTTTTTGATAACGAGTGAGCGAAGTACGCCGTCAGTAATCTTGACAACACGGTCAAGCTCTGCGGGGAATTCGGGAGAAGACTGGAAATTGTAAAGAGCATAGTATCCCTCGGGCTCGTCATTGATGAGATAAGCGAGTTTGCGCTTGCCCCATTCATCAACGCTCTCAAGAGTGCCGTTAGCCTCTACCATAGCCTTGAACTTCTCAACAAGTTCCTGTACGGCCTCATCGCCGTTGGCAACTGAAAAAACCAACATTGCCTCGTAGCTGATGTTTGCTGACATTCTTAAAGCACCTCCTTCTGGTCTTTGGCCACGGTGCATCCGTGGCAAGGAATGATATAAAATCATTTTGTCGCTTTGCGACGGTTACTGATTATATCAAAGACTTGGCAATAAGTCAAGCTGTTTTTTCTTTTTTGCCGTTTTCACCGTATAACGGTATTCTCAGCGGCGGTTTCTTGCAATTATTGCACAATATTAATGTAATAAGGATAAAAGGACGGCGCAGTGCACCGTCCTTCTGATATCGGAAATTATTTATAAAGGGGACCATATGCGGCGCAGGCTCTGTAATCCTGACCCTCTTTGTCCATGCCGAAGCCGTTCCAGCTTGCGGGACGGTAAATCTTCTCTTCGGGAACATTGTGGAGGGCAACGGGGATGCGCAGCATTGAGCAAAGGGTGATGATATCGGCACCGATGTGGCCGTAGGTGATTGTGCCGTGGTTGGCGCCCCAGTTGTTCATGAGGTCATAGGCAGTCTTGAATGCGCCTTCGCCTGTGCATCTGGGAGCAAACCATGTGCAGGGCCATGTGTAGTCGGTTCTCTTCCAGAGGACGTCGGAAACCTCGTCGGGAAGGGCAACGGTGTAGCCTTCTGCAATCTGCATTGTGGGGCCGACGCCCTTGATAAGGTTAAGACGGAACATTGTTACGGGCATTTCTGCTCTGGTGAGGAATCTGGATGAATATCCGCCGCCTCTGAAATAGCCGTTGTCTGCGGCACACCATTCGGTTGCCTTGAGCATTGCGTCAATGTCCTTATCGGTTACGTCATACCAATCCTTCATAACAGCGTTGCCGTTTTCATCCTTGCATTCGCCGCAGGCATCAAGGCAGGCGGCACCTGAATTGATAAGGTGAATGAAGCCGTCAGCTTCCTTGGCTTTGCCTTCGATTTCATAGCCGGTTACTCTCTTGACAGAGGAGCCGCTCCAGTATGTGCGGACATCGGCGAAAATCTGAGCCTTGTTGGTGAGAAGCTTGCCGAAAAGCATTGAAAGGCCGTTGAGAACGTCGTTTTCGGTTGCAAGAACGTAGGGCTCTCTTGCGCCGTTCCAGTCAAAGGATGTGTTGAGCATTGCCTCGGCAAAGTCACAGTTGGGATAGAAGTCTGTCCACTGTCTCTGACCCTGGAAGCCTGCTGCAATGGCGTTATGACCGACCATTTCTTCCTCGCAGCCTGCGGGAAGATTCTTGTTGCCGTTCATAAGGTCTTTGATGATGACCATCATCTTGACGACGAATTCCCAGTCTTTTTCCTTCTGCTCGTCGCTCTTTCTTACGAAATCGGGGTTCTTGTCAAAGCCCTCGGGGCAGTTTGCCTTTGTCCATGCGAGTGCCTTCTGATATTCTTCCTCATCATAGATGTTTTCGGTCATTCGTCTGATGATTTCAACCTCGTCAACAGACTCTACGCGCATGCCGAGATATTCTTCGATGAAGCTGGGTTCGATTGAAGAACCTGCAATACCCATGCAGATGGAGCCGATCTGAAGATATGACTTACCTCTCATTGTTGCGGCGGCAACAGCGGCACGGGCAAAGCGGAGAAGCTTTTCTTCGACGTCGGCGGGGATTGTTGTATCGTCAGCATCCTGAACGTCTTTGCCGTAAATGCCGAATGCGGGCAGACCCTTCTGTGCGTGTGCGGCAAGAACTGATGCAAGGTAAACAGCGCCGGGTCTTTCGGTTGCATTGAAGCCCCATACACCCTTGATTGTCATGGGATCCATATCCATTGTTTCTGCGCCGTAGCACCAGCAGGGTGTTACGCTCAGGGTGATGTCAACGCCCTCTTTTTTAAACTGAGCTGCGCAGGCGGCGGTTTCGCCGACACGGCCGATTGTTGTGTCTGAAATAACAACCTTTACGGGCTCGCCGTTTGAATATTTAAGATTGTCCGTGAAAAGCTTTGCTGCGGCTTTCGCCATGTTCATTGTCTGCTCCTCAAGGCTTTCTCTTACTTTAAGGGGACCTCTTCTTGCGTCGATGATGGGGCGGATTCCGATAACGGGATAATCGCCGTAAAATCTGTTTTCTGCCATTGTTTTGTTTCCTTTCTTATATGTTGATAATTTTTACAAATCTGTTATAAGCTTCTGCCCATTTTCCGGCATCCTCGGGCAGATATTCAACAACGTTTTCGCTGTTTGCAACAATCTGTCTTGCCTCGGCAATGGATTTGATTTCGCCCGTGGCAAGCAGCTGAACGGCAATATTACCGAGCACCGTTGCTTCAATGGGGCCTGCCGTGACCTTTCTTTCGCAGGAGGATGCGGTCATTCTGCAAAGCAGGGTATCCTTTGTGCCGCCGCCGATAACGTGAATGGCGGGGTAGGTTTTGCCCGTGCAATCCTCAAGCTTTTCAAGGGTAAGACGGTATTTCATCGCAAGACTTTCGTAGATGCAGCGCATAATTTCGCCGACGCTCTGCGGCACGTACTGACCCGTTTTTTCGCAGTATTCCCTGACCCTTTGCGGAATGTTGCCGGGGGCAACGAATTCGGGAGCATCGGGGTCAATGAAGCATCTGAACGGCTCTGCTTCAAGCGCAAGCTTTTCAAGGTCGGCGTAGCTGTACTGCTCGCCGTTTCTTGCCCAGTGGCGACGGCTTTCCTGAATCAGCCACAGGCCGATGATGTTTTTAAGGAATCCCGTTGTCTGATTGTAGCCGCCCTCGTTGGTGACGTTCATCGCAACGGATTTTTCGTTGACAATGGGTGCATCAAGCTCTGTGCCGAAAAGCGACCAGGTACCGCTTGAAAGGAAAGCGAAATCCTTTTCATTGCAGGGCACGGCGGTGATTGCCGACTGCGTGTCGTGACCGCAAACGGCGATAACATCCGCTTTTTCAAGTGAACACTCCGCACAGATTGCGTCGCTGAGCTTGCCGATAACCGTGCCCGAGGGTACGATATCGCCGAAAAGGCGCTTGGGAAGGTCAAGCTTTTCAAAAACCTCGTCGCACCAGCCCTTTGTTTTAAGGTCGACAAGCTGTGAGGTGGTGGCAATCGAATATTCCGTCACCTTTTCGCCCGAAAGCATATATGAGAAAAGGTCGGGCATAAACAGAAGCCTGTCGGCACGCTCTAAAATATGCGGACGGTTTCTGCGAAGCGACAAAAGCTGAAAAACGGTATTGAGTTCCATGAACTGTATTCCCGTCAGCTCATAAAAACGCTCTTTGCCGAGCACTTTGAATGCCTCTTCAATCATTCCCGCAGTTCTTGAATCGCGGTAATGAACCGGATTTTCAATAAGGCAGCCTTCGGTGTCGATAAGGCCGAAATCAACACCCCAGGTGTCAACACCCACGCTGTCAAATCCGCCTGCAACCTTAGCTTTTATAAGACCCTGCTTGATTTCGTGGAAAAGACGCAGAACATCCCAGTAAAGCGTTCCGTTTACCTCGACGGGGTCGTTTGAGAAACGGTGAACCTCTTCCAGACGGATTTTTTCGCCGTCGAAAATACCGAGAATTGCTCTGCCGCTTGAAGCGCCGAAATCAAAGGCAAGAACTCTTTTTTCTTTTGACATCTGAGCACCTCTTTTACTGAATTACAACACCTTTTTTGAGAATGATGTTGGCATAAATTGCGGTTTCGCCCGTTGCAACAACGGCATAAGCTTTTTTGGCACGCTCATAAAAAGCGAAACGCTCAACAAGCTCAATGTTCTTTTCGCCCTCTTTATCCTTTACGATATCCTCGTACTTTGCCCAGATTTCGGGTTTCACGTCAGGGTCGCCGTTATCCATCAGAGCAACGGGAGCCTCAACGTAAGTGTCAAGGGGCATCAGGTCAAGCACGGCATCAAGGATTTCGCAAACGCCGTGACCGTCAAGGCGCACAAGGCGCTGCGCAATCGAAGCGGCGGGGAAATTGCCGTCACCGATAACGATTTCGTCACCGTGACCCATTTCCATGAGGATTTTCAAAAGCTCGGGGGAAAGAACGGGAGAGATTTTTTTAAGCATACAAAAAACTCCTTTTATGTAATGATGTTTTTATTCGACCACGTAAAGTTTGTAGAATTCGGCGTACATTCCGCCTTTTTTCATAAGCTCGTCATGTGAGCCGCTTTCGGTGATGCCGTCTTCGGTGAGAACAATTATTTCATCCGCATTTCTGATTGTTGTCAGTCTGTGTGCGATTGTCAGTGTTGTTCTGCCCTTTGCAAGACGCTCAAGCGACTGCTGAACAAGTCTTTCGCTTTCGTTATCCAGCGCCGACGTCGCCTCGTCAAGCAAAAGAATCGGCGGGTCTTTGAGGAAAAGCCGGGCAATGGAAATTCTCTGCTTCTGACCGCCCGAAAGCTTCAGACCGCGCTCACCGATATATGTATCGTAACCGTCGGGCAGCTTGCAGATAAATTCGTGCGCACCTGCATTTTTTGCCGCCTCAACAACCTCGTCACGGGTTGCGTCGGGTCTGCCGTAAACAATGTTGTCATAAACCGAGCCGGAGAAAAGATAGACGTCCTGCGCAACAACGCCGATGTTGCGGCGGAGCGAGGAAAGCGTTATGTCGGCAATATTCTGACCGTCAAGGCGGATTTCGCCGCCCTCAATTTCATAAAATCTCGGAATGAGATTGCAAAGCGTTGTTTTGCCGCCGCCCGAGGGGCCCACAACGGCAATATTCTGACCCGCCTTTATGTGCAGATTCAGATTGTTGAGAATCTTTTTCTCTTCTTTGACGTAGCTGAAGCTTACGTTGTCAAAAACGATGTCGCCCTTGACGTCGGTGATATCGACGGCGGTCGGGCTGTCGGTGATTGACGGGTCAATGTCCATAAGCTCCGTGAACCGCTCAACGCCCGTAATGCCGCGGCTGAATTGCTCGCTGAAATCGACAACCGAGCGGATTGAGCTGAGCAATGACGAAACAAGCAGAAGGCTTGCGGTGAAATCGCCCGGTGTTGTTGCGCCCGTGTGCATAAACCACGCACCAAGCGACACAACGGCAATATACATCATACCGTCAAGAAGCCTGACGGTGGTGTGAAAGCTTGCCATGTGGCGGTAATTCCTGCGCTTTATGCGCATATATTCGCCGATGCCGCCCTCAAACTTTGTTTTTTCAATTTCTTCATTTGTGAAAGCACGCACAACACGCACACCGAGAAGACTGTCTTCAACCTGTGCGTTGATTTCGCCCGCCTGATGCCTGCCAAGCTTGAAGGTGTCACGCATTTTCATTCGTGAGCGGCGGGTGAAGATTATCATAAACGGCAGCATTGCGAAAATACAGACGGCAAAGCGCACATCCATTGACGCAAAAATGAAAAAACCGACGATGATTTTGCAAAGGGTCAGAAATACCATTTCGGGAAAATGGTGCGCCCACTCGGCAACGTCAAAAAGGTCGGTGGTGATTCTTGACATAAGCTGACCTATTTTTGTGTTGTCATAAAATGAAAACGGCATTTTCTGCAAGTGGGCAAAAAGGTCGCGGCGCATATCCGTTTCAATGCGCACACCCATTGAGTGACCGACGTAGGCACGCACGTATTCGCCCAGCGCATCAACGCCGCGCATTGCAACATAAGCAAGTGCTGTCAGGGCAATCCGGTGCGGTGTCAGCAACGAAACGTCTTTGATGCCGTCGTCGGTTATCTGACGCACAATCAGCGGCAGTGCAAGCTCGCACACAGAGGTCAGCGCCGTGCAGAAAAGCACAAGCACGAGAATGTGCAGGTATTTTTTGAGGTAAGGGAAAAATCGCCTTGTCAGCTCAATGTTTTTTCTCATTGTCTGCCTGCCCAACGCACATTCCTCCTCATTTTAAATAAAAGTTAGTTATATTATATATTATTTGTTTTGATTTGAAAAGAGGAAATGAAAAAATTACCCAATCTTTTTTGTTGCCGCTCCATTTTATTGTTTTTTGTTACTTTTTGCCGAAAAATCGGTAGTGCAGCCTGCTTCTTGGTTAAGAATAACATTGCTTTTCAGCCTTTTTTGTGGTAAAATGTTTTTGTATGTGTGTAATTATATTTTATAGAAAGAAGTGAAAAAAATGGCTTTTTCAGACATCGGAATTCTCCTCGGTAACGTAACACTCGCAAAGATTGAGCACACCACCAAAAATCCCATGAAAGCGCAGAAAAAACTTCTCAATAACATTATCAGAAAAAACAAAAACTGTGAGCTTGGTAAAAAATACAACTTTGCCGACATTCACAGCATTGACGATTTCCGCGCAAAAGTTCCGCTTACAACATACGACGACTATGACCCGCTGGTTGACCGTATGATTCACAACAAAGAAAAGAATCTTATGTATTCGGGCTACAACGTACGCTACTGCTCCTCTTCGGGCAGTGTCGGCAAGCCGAAAATCCTGCCCAAAAACGCTTATGACCTCTGGAACATGCAGTGCATCGGTTTTTCCTGCACGGTTTCCACCTCTGCGCACTACCTGAAAAAGGTTATGGGCAAAAAAATGCCCCCCCAGATGGGTCCGCTTGTACTTGTTCTCACCGGCCACAGACTTGAAGACAACAAGCAGTGCAACGGCGCAGGTCAGGTTCCGCTTACATACCTTAAACCCATCACCCGTTTCTTCTGCACATCCCCCACGTCTTTGCTTTATCCCATCCACGAGGACAAGCTTGACACTCCCTATTTGCAGCTTCGTTTCGCACTTGAAAACGACAAGGTTTCATACATCGGCTCTCTCATCATAACACTTGTTACCACAATGTTTGATTACCTTGAGGATAACTGGGAAAGACTTTGCGACGACATTGAAAAAGGCACAATCGGCGAAGACGTCAGAATCACACCCGAGCTTCGCAAGGAATATGAGAAAAAGTTCAAGCCCAACCCCAAAAGAGCCGCCGAGCTCCGCAAAGAGTTTGAAAAGGGCTTTGACACACCCATCGCTCCCAGAATCTGGCCGAAACTCACTTGGGCTTACGGCATGATCGGCTCAAACCTCAAAATTTACGTTGAAAAGCTCCGCCGCTCAATCGGTGACGATATTCCCATTCACAACATGGGTTATGCCGCCGCAGAAGGCTTCTTCGCAATGGCAACCGAGCTCAACGTTCACGACGGCGTTCTCATCCCCTACGGCGTCTTCTTTGAGTTCATCCCCGTCAACGACGACGTTGAGGAGGAAGAAACCGAAAATCCCAGGACCGTGCTCATTGATGAGCTTGAGGTCGGCAAAAAATACGAGATGGTTGTCACCAACTCATCCGGTCTTTACAGATACCGCATGGAGGACATTGTTGAGGTCACAAGAATGCACAACAACACCCCCATGATCGAGTTCCTTTACAGAAAGAATCTGAGCATGAACGTTGCCAATGAAAAGACGACAACCCAGATGGTCGACCACAGCGCAAAGAACACCTTTGACAGAATGGGTTATGAATTCGTCGGTCACAGCTTCTATGCCGATTATTCCACAACACCGCCCCGTTACTGCATGCTTGCAGAAGTAAAGGCAGACGTTTCTGAGGAAAAACGTCAGGAAATGATTGATATTCTTGACGAAGAGCTCAAGGAAGTGAACGAGAAATACTACAAATACAGACGTTGGGGTATGCTCAACCGTCCCGAAATTCTGCTTCTCAAGCCCGACACCTACTGGGATTACAAAGAGTCCCTTCGCGCACAGGGTATTGTTCTCAATCAGATAAAGCCCGTAACCGTCATCAACAGCAAGCCCCGTGAGGATTTCTTCTTCTCACACGTGCTCACAGAAAATTCAACCGCACTTGATTCATGGAAAGCAAACAAAGACAAGTAAAATGAAACAGGAGAATTTACGGAAATGAAAAAAACATTGCTGAAAATTGTTTCTGCCGTTCTTTGTCTGTGCATTCTCACCTGCTCTTTTGTGTTGCCCTACGCAACTGCAACGCAGGATTATATCGGCAGCGACATTCCCGTTGTCTATCTTTGCGGCTCGGGTGCAGACCTCGTCATTGACAACGAGGACGGCTCAACAACAACCGTTTATCCCATTCAGCTTGCCGACGGCGAGCTTGAAGCTATTGTAAAAGATAATATTGACGTTTTTGCAAAAGCTTTTTTCACACAGCAGTGGGGCGAATTCTGCGACGTTCTTTATGAAATCGTAACCGATCTTTATAAAGACATTGCACTCGACGAAAACGGCGAGGCACCCAACGGCGCACGCTGCTACTGGAGCTGGGACCCCAACCTCGGCGACAGAAAGAATCATCACGGCAAATACGACGTTCAGGCTTACACCTTCGTTTATGACTGGCGTATGGACCCCTACAAAATCGCCGATGATCTTCGCCGCTACATTGAAGACGTCAGACGTTCAACAGGTCACGATGAGGTCGCCCTGCTTGGCCGTTGCCTTGGTGCAAGCATCACCTCGGCTTATATGGATAAATACAATGCAGAATACATCTCTCACTACATCGTTTACTGCGGTGCTCACTGCGGCGCAGCAATGTGCAGCAAGATTTTCTGCGGCGAAATGTACCTTGAGCCCGAAGGAATTGAACGTTTCATTTATGACAAAGAACTTTTTGACGACGCTCTCATCAACGACCTTCTTCAGAGCTTCGTCACCGTTCTCAACGACACCTACGGCCTTGAAATTGCCTGCTGGGCGGTAAACAACGTTTATGAGGACATTTATCTTGACATTGTCCCCCGTCTTCTTGTTGAAACCTTTGCAACCTTCCCCGGTTACTGGAGCATGGTTTCCGAGGAGGATTACGAAAAGGCAAAGCAGGTTGTTTTCTACGGTGCAGACAAAGCAAAATACAAAAACTTCATTGAGATTCTCGACAACTATCACTACAACGTGACAAACGAGATGGCTGAGGACTATGCCCGCTACGAAAGCATGGGCATTGACATTTTCAACGTCACAAAGTACGGCTTCCAGAACACTCCCCTCGGCACGGAGGAAGTAAACGCCGTCCGTTCCGACCTCACCTGCCACGTTGTTCACGCATCAATGGGCGCAACCGCAACGCCTGTCAATGAGTTCTTCACGGATGAATACATCGCTGCCGCCGAGGCAAAGGGCACGGCAAAATACATCTCCCCCGACCGCGAAATTGACGCTTCCACCGCTTTCGACCCCGACAGAACGTGGTTTGTAAAGAATCTTGTTCACGATCATTTTCCTCTTTCGGTTGACGTTCTTTTCAGCAATATGATTAATGAAGAAAACTTCAACGTTTTCAGCAGCGAAAGATATCCGCAGTACATGGTTTACAGCGAAGAAACCGATAACATCCACACCCTGACCGCTGAAAATATGAACACAACCGACCATTGGAACGTCCCGTTCTTTGAGGCACTGATGAAACTTTTCAAATGCCTTTTTGAACTTGCATTCACACAGAGAGCTGAATAAAAACAAATAACCGGCAGACTTTTTACGGTCTGTCGGTTATTCGCTTTAAAGGGGTTTGAATTGAGGAGGGGTAAAACTGTTCGCCTTGCGGTAAGCGAACAAGCAACGGGAAACGGGTGCGGCTCCCTTTTCCCCCTGCAAAGAGAGTATAACGCCAAAATGTGAAGCCGCTGTGAATTTGCTTTTAACTTATTCGGTACAGTTTGTGAACAATGCAAACACTTCTTCAATCTTTTCCCTTGTTGAACAGACACTGCCCTGCACCATCTGCGGCTTTCCGCCGCCCCTTCCGTTGCACAGTTCATTGAGCTTTTTGCCGATTTCTCTTATATCGGTGTCACGGCTGCCCACAGCGTATTTGTAGGCGCCTTCCGCTCCCGAAAAAACTGCGGCAACGCCTGCCTTTCCGCAAAGCATATCGCAAAGCTCACGCACCTCGTTTGCTTCAAGATTTTCTTCGAAAATGCAGACACTTGTACCTGATTCGATTTCGTTGCACATTCTTGCAAAAAGACGGCGGCGCATTGCTGAAAGCTCACTTTTAATCGCCCTCATGCTTTCTTCAAGTTTTACCGTTGCCTCGGCAACCTCATTGGGCTTTGCGCACAGAAGAGCTGATATTTTTCTGACAGAGTTCAGCTTTTTGTCATAATCTTCAACCGCTTTTTTGCCGATTTGCAGGGTGATTCTCACGCCCTGCTTGTAGTTCATTACATCAACAACCTTGATAATTCCGATTTCACCAGTTCTGGCAACGTGTGTGCCGCAACAGGCACAAAGGTCATATCCGCCGATTTTTACAAGGCGCACCTGACCGCTCAGCTCTTTTTTACTGCGGTAATCAAAGCTTTCAAGCTCCTCCGCCGTCGGCAGCAGAACCTCAACGGGAATGTTGGCATAGACAGCCTCGTTTGACTCTCTTTCCGCCTGCTCAAGGATTTCAGCATCCACCTCGCCGTTGAAATCAACCGTCACCGCCTGCGATCCCATGTGAAATCCGACATTGTCAAGCCCCGTCAGACGGTGGATGATTCCCGAAAAAACGTGCTCGCCCGTGTGTTGCTGCATATTGATAAAGCGTGCGGCAAAATCAAGGGTGCATTCATATTCGCCCTCAGCAATTTCTCCCTCGCAGATGTGAATAATCTCCTCACCGCTTTCAACCGTGTCAAGCACCCTGACGCCGCCGATGAAGCCCTTATCACCGGGCTGTCCGCCGCCCTCGGGGAAAAAAGCGGTTTTGTCAAGAACCGCACGGTACTTGCCGTCAGCCGTCGTGCAGGAAAGCACACGGGCGGTAAATTTTTCGATATAAGCATCATCATAAAACAGTCTGTGAGTCATTTAAAAATCTCCGTTCTCATAAAATACTTACAAAATATACCACATTTTTTCAGCCGCAGCAACATTGACAAAAAAGAATTATTGATATATAGTATCTTTTATATTACGGATTTCGACACATTTTTACCTTTTTGTTGAAATTTTGTCGCTCTTTTTTCTGATTTTTATTCTACACTTAAAATATAGAAAAAGATTAACGAGGTTTTAAAAATGAAAAATTACATCAAGCGCGTTCACGACAACAGCAAACGCTGGGAAAATGTTTTCTGGTGGCTTTTCCGCCTGCCGATGATTTACGCCTTCATTGACGGCTTTTTCCCCGCTGAGGGCGAAGCCTTCGACATCACCAATCCGTTGCAGGTTTTTGCAAACCTTTCGGGAATGTTTGCGTGGGAAATTTTTATGGCACTGCCCAAAAAGAATCTTCTGCGCCAGGTGCCGTCTTACGTGCAGAATATTTCGGTAATCCTGCTTTTCCTTGCTTCATTCGGCGGAAAATATCTCAACCTTTACTATGACCTGCAACTCTGGGATTCCGCACTGCACCTTGTCGGCGGCGGTCTTGGCGTAATCGGCGGTTATGAAATAGTCTGCTGTATGCAAAAACGTGACAAATCCACCGCAAATCTGAAAATAATTCTGCTTTGCGCTTTCGGATATTCTTTCATTGTTTCAACCGGCTGGGAGCTTTTCGAATTCATATTTGACCAGATTGCCTGCGCAGGCGGCGGAATCGGCGACGCACAGCACTGGTGCTTTGCTCTTGCCGAGGGCACACCCAAAGAAGCAACAATCATCCCCCCTGTTTATCCCGAGCGCTGGCCGATTATGGATACAATGATTGACATTGTTCTCAACACCGTCGGTGCGGTTATCGTCTACATCACCCTCAGATTTGTTCCTTATCACCACCGCGGCGAAAACGACCTTAACAAAATCTATGCCGTAAAAGCTGAAGAAAAAGAAACCGTTTCGGTAAAATAAAAAGTTTAACGGGCTGTCATCTGACAGCCCGTTAATTTTTTATTTATTTAATTTCAAAGGTTTTAACCGCAATAATCTTGTCGGTGCTTTCTGCAAAGGTGACCGTGACGGTGTCGCCCTTGCTGAGAAGAACTGCTTCTTCCGCATCGGAAGCGCTTACTGAGAAATAGCTTGCGGGTGCGCCTTCAGCGGTGAGAGTGAAGTAGTAGTAGGTTTCGCCGCCGATAACCTGTGAACGCAGGTCGGCAACAACGCCCGTAAGAGAAATTGCGTCTGTTGCGGGGGTATCTGTTGCAGGGTCTTTTTCATCATTTTCGGGTGTTGTCACAACATCTTCCATTTCGTCAACCATTGAATCGAGGGAATCGACGTTGACCTTGTTTGCTTCAAGGCTTGCAATGTATTTTTCAAGGCAGGACTTGAGGTCGGTGCCCGTTGCGCCGATTTTGTTGTAGTTTTCAACGTGAATCATTGCATACTGGCGGACAATGTTGTTGGCATCTTTGAGCGACATGAAGTAGGTGGGCTCACCGCCGATGTTGAGAAGAAGCGGGAAGGTTGCCTTGTATTCATATTCCTGAACACGGCCCTCTGCCGCGGACTTTGCAGAGTTTTCGGTACCGCCGCTTACACGGTAGTAGGTTGCCTCTTTTGTTCTCTGGTTGATGAGAACGAAGCCTGTGATTGACTGGTCAGATGTGATGGAGGTGATACCTGTGTACATCCATACGTCATCATCTTTTGCAATGTAGTTGTAACCGTCGGTTGTGACAACAACTTCTTTCTGGCCGAGAATTGAGTTCCAGAAGCCGCCACGGTATTTACCGTAGAAATCATACTGCTCAACAAGCAGATCAGAATCGTAAATTCTGTCAAGCCACTGAAGGGTGGGGTCGGAAACAAGTGTTTCAATGTCGTAATACTGACAAATGCCCGTTGTTGCGTCAACAAGAACAGCACCGATAACGTCTGTGCCGCCGAAAAGACCGATTGTCTTGTCAAGACGTGCGCATACCCAGTAGGGTGTGCCGTTGTCGTCAATTTCAAAGGTTGCATCGCCGAACATATAGGTCGGGAATTCAAAACGGAGGTGACGCTTGAGCAATCTGTTGAAATGCTCGGCAGGTGAATACTTGATGCCGTTTTCGACTGCAACGAAGTCAGAGCTTTCGTTTGCCATGTCGATAATGATATAACCGGGAAGACCTGCGGAACGGTTGGTCAGCCACTTGATTATGTTTGCATACTGAAGCGGAACAACACGGACCGGCTTGCTCTGGTAGTTAATCTGGGTATAAGAGGGATAAATGGTGAACTGAGAAACACCGCCGAGGTCGGCAACGTCACTGAGCGCACGGGATGCAAGCTCGGCAGCTGCCTGCTCGTCAAGCTTGGGGATTGAGCTGAAGCTTGCGGCATCCTGCTGTTCGATATCCTCGGCAAAGGAAGCGTCGGCAACGGAAATAATGCGGCTGTACGCCTTGGCACGGAAGAAAACCGAGGATGCGGCATAGCCTGCGCCGACAACGATGAGCAGAATCAGAATGACGATTCCGGGAACAATTGCACGCTTCTTGACGTAGGGAGCGTATTCAGGCTTGTTCATAACGTTTGAAAGCAAAGCGTGAAATACAACGTAGGAAGCGGCAACAATGCCGACGTAAAGGTAAAAATTATAATCCTTGAAGTTAATGGCGGGCATCATCACGTAAAAAGCAATGAGCGCTGTGAGCACTGTGCCGACAAGGCTCAGTACAATTTTAAGTGCGGCTTTTTCGGGAGGAATAACAATTTCCTTTTTTCTGCCGCCGTCTTTTTTTGAGAAATCAACCTTAATGGGGTCCATTGGCTCAACTCCTAACTGTATAGTTATCCATGTTATAAAACAGTATAGTCCAATTCAAGCCTAAATACAAGCTTTTTTTAAAAAATATGCTTTTCTTATTTTGTGATAATCACACTTTGCCGCACTTTTGGGGCATATTATTTGTGCATTTTATGGTTTGACACAAAACCATATTAATGCTATTATGTTTTTGTATGCTATAAAATTAAGGAGTGGTTAAAATGTTTGCAGATTTCCTTAACACAAATGATTTTGTTGCCCGCTTTGACAGCGAAGTGGGTGCCGCAATGAACAAAGAACTTGAAAGACAGAGAAGAAACATTGAGCTTATCGCTTCGGAAAACATTGTTTCCCCCGCAGTTATGGCGGCAATGGGCTCAGTGCTGACCAACAAATATGCAGAAGGCTACCCCGCAAAAAGATATTACGGCGGTTGCGAATGTGTTGATGAGGTTGAAACCCTTGCAATTGAAAGAGCAAAGAAGCTTTTCGGCGCAGAGTTTGCAAACGTTCAGCCCCACTCAGGCGCACAGGCAAACATGGCGGCTTATTCCGCAATCCTTGAGCCCGGCGACGTTGTCATGGGAATGAGCCTTGCACACGGCGGTCACCTCACACACGGCTCCCCCGTCAATGCAAGCGGCAAGCTTTACAAATTCGAAGCTTACGGCGTAAACGACAACGGCTTTATTGATTATGACGAGATGGAAGAGAAAGCCCTCGAAATCAAGCCCAAGCTCATCGTTGCAGGCGCTTCCGCATATCCCCGCACAATCGACTTTGAGCGCATCGGTGCAATTGCCAAAAAAGTCGGCGCATATTTCATGGTTGACATGGCTCACATTGCAGGTCTTGTCGCCACAGGTCTTCACCCCTCACCCGTACCCTATGCTGACATCGTAACCACCACCACACATAAAACTCTCCGCGGTCCCAGAGGCGGCCTTATCCTTTGCAAAGAGGAACTCGGTGCCGCTATCAACAAAGCAATCTTCCCCGGCAATCAGGGCGGTCCGCTTATGCACGTCATCGCCGCAAAGGCTGTCTGCTTCGGCGAAGCTCTCAAACCCGAGTTCAAGGCATATCAGGAAAAAGTTCTTGCAAACTGCCGTGCCCTTGCAGAGGGTCTGACAAAAAGAGGAATCAACCTTGTTTCCGGCGGCACGGACAATCACCTTATGCTTGTTGACCTGCGCTCAATGGGCATCACGGGCAAAGAGCTTGAAAAAAGACTTGACGAGGTTTATATCACCGCCAACAAAAACGCAATCCCCAACGACCCCGAGAAGCCCTTCGTTACAAGCGGCGTAAGACTCGGCACCGCCGCCGTCACGTCAAGAGGTCTTGACGAGGCTGATATGGACAAGATTGCAGAATTCATCTTCCTTGCCGCAACCGATTTTGAAAACAGCGCCGATGCAATCCGCGAGGGCGTTTGTGAAATTTGCAAAAAGCATCCGCTTTATGAATAATTAATAATTAAGGAGATTTTGATATGAACGGTATTTTTACAGCACTGCTCACACCTTTCAATGACGATATGACAATCAACAAGGCAAGCCTTGAAAAGCTTGTTGAGTTTAACCTTTCACTCGGCGTCAACGGCTTTTACGTCGGCGGAAGCACCGGCGAAAGCATGGTCATGACAAACGAAGAGCGCAAACAGGTTTTTGAAATCGTTGCAAAGGCTGTTGACGGCAAAGTGCCCACAATCGCACACGTCGGTGCAATTTCAACCGACGCCGCAATCGACATGGCAAAAACTGCCGAAAGCCTCGGCTACACCGCAATTTCCGCAGTTGCTCCGTTTTATTATGCATTCCCCCAGAAAGCAATTCACGCTTATTACACCGACATCGTTTCAAGCGTGAATCTGCCGATGGTTGTTTACAATTTCCCCGCAGGTAACGGCGTTGCTTTCACCCCTGCTTTTGCAAAGGAAATGTTTGAAGACACACGCTTTATCGGCATCAAGCACACCTCAAACGACCTTTTCTCCCTTGGCGAATTCAAGCGCACAATCGGCAGAGATGTCACCGTTTTCAACGGCTATGACGAGGTTTGCCTTGCAGGTCTTTCAATGGGCGCAGACGGCGCAATCGGCAGCACATACAACTTTATGGGTGACAAATTCGTAAAGCTTTACAATGCATTCAACGCAGGCGACCTTGAAACCGCTCAGCAGCAGCAGAAGGAAGCCAACGTTATCATTGCGGAAATGATTAAATACGGCGTATTCCAGTGTGAAAAAGCCGTTCTTACCCACATGGGCATTGAAATGGGCGCTTGCCGCCGCCCCTTCCTTCCCCTTTCAAAAGAGGGCGACGAGGCAATGGCAAAAATCGCACAGCAGCTTAAAAAATAAGATAAAATTAAACGCGGGACGGAAAAAAACCGTCCCGCGTTTTAATTTGCTTATTAATACTTGACGTCGTAAATTTTCACGGTGTTGACAAGCTCCTGAGTGAGGTCAAAGTCGCCCATAAGAATGATGTTGCCGCTGCCGACGATTGTTACGTACATATACTGCTCAAACGAAACAACTCTGTTTGTGTCGGGATTGTAGACAACAACTGCCTTACAGTCGTGATAGGTCAGGTTGTATTTCAAATCTCTTGCAACTGTTGTGACAATGGAGTTGCCTGTGATTGTGTTGTCAATATCCTTGCGTGAAAGCGGAGCAAAAATTTCGCCCGTTTTGCTCGGAGATTTGGAAGCGCCCGCGGCAATCGGCTCAGGGTTATCCTCTTCTCTGGTGATGATTGTGATTTTGTAGTTGCCGTTGGCAAGTTCTTCGCACTTTGCGGACTTGATGAAGCTTGTATCGGTCAGCAGGCAACCGTAATCGGTGTGAAGCAGCGGGAATGCATTCATATCGTTACCCTTTTCAAAAACACCGGGGTTTGCCTTTGCATCCGCTTCGGTTGTCATAAAGTTTGAAGCAACGTTAAGAATGATGGAAAGCAGACCTTCACCCTTGCGGATTTGTCTTGATGCGGCATCGTCAGGAAGAGTCTGATATTCAATCTTTTTAAAAGCGGGCTTGTCTTTCTTTGCCTGATTCATAACAGCGGTGTAAGCGGCAAGAATTTCGGCAACGGTTTCGGGCTTTTTGTTTGCGGCGGCGGTTGTTTTCTCCGCCTCGGTCTGAGTCACGGTGATGGTGTTGCCCTCTTCATCAACAACGGTTACCGTTTCGGGTTCCTGTGTTGAAGCCTCTTCGGAAACGTCTGCCACGGTTGTTGATTCTTCGGCATCGGGTGTTGTTATTTTCTCGGTTTCCTCAATTGCAGAGGTGGTTGTTGCGGTGGTGGTTGTTGTTTCATCCTCACCGCCCGAGCAGGCGGCGATGCCGAACAGCAACGCAAAAACAAGAGCAAGGGAAATTAAACGGAAAAGTGTTTTTTTCATAAAATTAACTCCTTTTCAAGCTCAAAGTAAAAAGCCGGACAGACTTTGAGAAAAGACTGCCCGGCAATGCGGTTTAATTAAATATTATCGGCAGCAGTCAAAAATTAATATTTGATTGCGGAATATGTGCCGACTGTCTTTGCAGCGCCGTCACCGTTGATGGTGATAACAGCTTTAAGAGAAAGAGTTGCGTCGAAGTTGTAGGAATATTTGATGTCAGCGATTTTGCCGTCAACAACCTTAACTGTAACCTTGATGTTCTTGTAGTTTACGTTGGTTTCCTTAACGGTGATTGCGGTTGTGAAGCCTGCGATACCGTCAACAACTTCTTCGTGTGTGATGAAGTCTCTTGTGAATCTGGAAAGAGGAGTTGCACCTGTCTTCTTGGGGTTGGTTGCGTTTGCAAGAGTGAAGGTGTAAGTGCCGTTGGAAGCGCTGAAGGAGCCAAGGTCAGCCTCTGTAAGCTTTGTTGCCTGAAGCATATAGTCCTTGTTGATATCGTCCTTGGCCTTGCCGTTGGCAACTGTTGTCTGCTTTACGCCGATTCCGAGGAAACCGCCGACAACTGTGTCAAGGTTTTCGTTTTCGTCAATAGCGCTGATGATGGAGTTGAGTGTGCCTGTTGCACCGCCGACATCGATAGGATCGGTGTAGGAGCAATCTCTCTTGAGG
>JAZOBD010000011.1:0-33598 GCA_045595825.1 Acutalibacteraceae bacterium | reverse complement strand
TACAGTTTTACGAAGCGTGTGGCTTTGAAAAAAGCAAAGATGCTTCGCCAATGTTTATAACATCGCTATGGACATAAATCAGCAAATTCCAATTTGTTGAACAGCGGTTCTAAAATGAGACGTACTGCCAAAAAATTAAGGACTTCTATTGAAGTCCTTAATTTTTTTATCCAAGCCGACAGGCTTGGTATATCATCACGCTTTAGCGTGTATATCATCAAATGCGACAAGTCGCATTTGTATCTCATCACACCTTTAGGTGTGCATTTCTGTCGGCTTGATGATATACAACTTCTTACGAAGTTGATGATATGCAATTCCTGCGGAATTGATGATATACAATGCTTCGCATTGATTTTTTATGGACACCCGCACCCAATTGTAATTAAAGATTATGTGTGATATAATCAGTTCGACAAATAAGAATTTTTTGAGTATGTTGGATATGAATTTATTGATAAATTAAAAATATAAGTACCAAATTGTTCTGCTTATGTGTTAGTATATAAATACCGTATAATATTCATTGTACAATAATGGAGGATTAAGAGAAATGAAACCTGTTAGTTTTTATCTTGTAACTGATACACATTATTTTGAGAATGAGTTGGAGGCGGGAGGTCCTGCATTTGAAAAAAATATGCTTACTGAGCAATATTTCGTAAAGGAAAGCAGTGCAATTGTTAAATCGGTTTTTGAACGAATCGGTGAGGACAAAGAAACGGACATTGTTATAATTCCGGGTGACCTTACAAAAAACGGTGAAAAAGCAAGCCATAAAAGTTTTATCAAAGAACTTCACAGACTCAAAGAAAACGGCAAAAAGATTTTTGTTATAACGGCAGGTCACGATTGTAATGATTCGGCTTATGTGTTAAAGGGTGACGGACGAGTTCCCGTTGAAGGCACGGATTTTGATGATTTGTGCGAAATGTACCGTGATTTCGGATACGGAGATGCAATAGCAATTGATGAGCCGACTCATTCATATATGGCGCAGGTTACCGAAGGAGTGAGAATGCTCGCTATATGCTGTGACAGCAAGGGGCAGCCGAAAGGCGCAATGGATGAAAGACATATGGCTTGGGCAAAAGAGCAGCTTGACAAAGCAAAAGAAGATAACTGCTCGGTTTTTGCAATATGCCATTATCCGATTATCCCTCCCGTACCTGTTTTTGATCTGGTCGGTGATGCAAAAATCAAGGAATGGAAAGAAGTTGCTTCGTTCCTTGCAGATAACGGAGTTGAGCTTATATTGACAGGTCATATGCACATTCAGAGCATAAATGAGTTTTATTCCGAAAAGGGAAACAGACTGATTGATATCTGCACATCATGTCTTGTCGGCAGTCCTGCAAAATACAGAAAAATAACAATAGACGAAAGCTCTGTATTAAAAATCAAAACAATTGATGTTGAGGATTTCGGATGGGATCTGAACGGTCTTACCGCACAGGAATATTTCCACAATCATTTTGCCGAGGCTATTGTAAACCGTGTCCGTGGCGCACTCAGCGGCGGTGAGGGCATAGTCAAGCATTTGAAGGCGTTCGGAAGAAAACGCTTTGAAAAAATCACCGTCGGAACCGTTGAACGTCTGCTCTTCATAAAAAGAGATAAGATTCTTAAGAACAAAAAAATAACGGAACTTATCGGTGAAGTCGGTGTCGGAATCTTCCTTGGCGACGGAGTTCACACTGAAGGCACCTCCGTTTATAATTTCATATCGGGAATTCTCAAAAGATTTTCTTTTGTACTTAAAAAGGTTGAACCGAAACTTGAAAAAGACGGTAACAAAATTGATCTGAGAAGTATGCTTCTTGATACTATCGGCAACAATAAAGGCTTTTCGGATAACAATGCTGAATTTACGTTAAAGTAATAAAACTTAATCATTTAAGGAGATGTAAAAATGGCAAAAAAAATTATATTAATTGCATTATTGGTATCGGTTGTTATTTTTGTAGCGGGAATAATCTTTTTTGAACTCGATCCGGAAAACACAAAAATCAATTTTGAACCTGCAAATTCACAGAGTGAAACAGATATCACTATAAGATTCAATTCCGACGGCAAGCTTAAGATTCTGCATATTGCCGACACGCATCTTAACTATGACAAGCATTTCGATGCATCGATATGGGTAATTGCCGAAGCCTGCGATGTAGAGAAGCCTGATCTTGTTGTACTTACAGGTGATAATACACATCCTGACGAGGATCCTGAAAAGACCAAAAAGCTTATCAATGCTCTGATGAACATTTTTGAATCAAGAAAGATTCCCGTTGCTGTAACCTTCGGTAATCACGATGCAGAGAAAGGTCCTATGACAAGAAAAGATATTATGGAATATTACAATACCTTCTCCTGTGTAATAACTGCCGATGACAGTATGGACTTCAAAAACTGCGCTACATTCAATATTCCCGTACTTGCTTCTGACAGTGACAAAACTAAGTTTAATCTCTGGGTGTTTGACTCAGGCGATTATGATGAGGACGAGCCGAGACATTATGACCGTGTACGCACTGAACAGATTGAATGGTACAAGGAAACAGCTGAAAAGCTCAAAGAAGAAAACGGCGGTGAAACAGTCAATTCCGTTGTTTTTCAGCATATAATTGTTCCTGAAATTTATGATGTTCTTAAAAAGGTAGATTCAAAGAAGCCTTATGCACCCCCGCATATTTACAATGAGGGCGAATATTATATGTTTGATCCTGATGAGGTCAATTATGGCAAACTTAATGAAAAGCCCTGTCCCGGTTATTACAATGACGGTCAGTTTGACGCTTTGGTTGAAAACGGCGATGTACTCGCAATGTTCACAGGTCACGACCATACAAATGCCTTCGGTGTAAGGAATCAGGGAATTGATATCTTTACTTCTCCCATGACCCGTTACAAAGGTCTGGCTTACACAACTCAGTACGGTTACCGTGTAGTTGAAATCGACGAAAAGAATACCTCAGAATACGAAACAAGAGTGGAGCGCCTTTATGATGTTTTTGACTTCGGTTACATAAAGACTGCTAAGGATAACGGAGATAAATATTCATCGAGAATTGCTTTCGAGCTTGCAGTTAAGGGCAAGGCTCAGAAAATCTGTATGAAGCTCTGGCATTCAGTGATAGAATTATTTACAGGCAGAACAGTTGTATATCCGGATTTTATCAATCCGGAAGTATCAGCGGTTGGTCTTAATATAGAGTAACAGAGTGTAATTGATTGCGGTTCACTTTTGGGATGTACTGCCAGGATGAGGTCTTAATTTAGACCAAAAGCCCGAAACCCCTTGAATATCAAGGGGTTTCAGTTCTTATATGACTACATTTATGTGTAAAAACCAAAAGTCTAAAAATTACCATTTTTATTAACAACTCGGGTTTGAACCGGTGAAATCACTAAAGTTTAATATTTTCTTACATAAGACCTATTTTTAAAGAAGTTAAGCTTCTAAAAAAATAGATCTTTTTTATTACCAAACGCATACCCTTGTAAAATAACAATTGTTGTGCTATAATCAGCCCGACAAATAAGAATTTGACGAGGTAATATTATGATTACATATTCGATAATTATGTTTTTGACAGCGACACTTTTTGTTGTGATAGGTGTTGCAATATATCGGGGAAAAACCAATTTGATTCATGATTATCATCAAACAAACGTTACCGATAAATCCGCATATGGAAAATCTTTCGGAAAAGCTATGTTTGTTATCTCAACGGCACTTTTGCTTAGCGGAATAGTAAGTCTGCTGGGAGATTCGGAAAAGATTACATTGGTTGCGGTTGCGGTATTAATTGTTGGATTAATAATCGGATTTATCTACATTTTTTGCGTGCAGAAAAAATATAATAACGGTGTTTTCTGATTGACAAATTCCAATTTGTAGAGCTGTTGATGCATTAACGAACTATGGTTCAAAAATGGGGTGTACTCCCAAAAAATTCGACAAGTTTCGACTTGTCGAATTTTTTTATCCATTGCAAAAGCATTGCATATTTTCAATCAATAACTGTAATTTTCGTGGACAACCCCCTTTGTTTTATTAAAACTTTATGTTATAATATACCCGACTTCAAATTTACCGGAAGGTGAGGTTTTATTATGGCAAAAATAATCGGTGAAAAAATTCCCAACATTCCCTGGCAAGACAAGCCTGAGGGCTATAAATATCCCGTGTGGAGGTATGACGGTAATCCCATTATCACAAGGGATAATCTTTACATGGCAAACAGCATTTTTAACTCAGCTGTTGTGCCTTACGGTGACGGCTTTGCGGGCGTTTTCCGTGTTGACGTTATGAGCCGTGACCACACGCTTGTTGTAGGTTACAGTAAAGATGCCATCAACTGGGAGCTTGAAGACAAGGTTATTTTCAGAGGTTATGATCCCCGCCTTTGTCTTATCGACGGCAAATATTATCTTTCTTGGGTAAATCTTACACCTCACGGCACAACAATCGGCATTGCCTACACAACCGATTTCAAAGAGTGGGTGCAGCTTGAAGACGCCTGCTATCCCGTTGCCCGTAACGGCGTTCTTTTCCCGAGAAAAATCAATGATGAATACGTTCTGCTTATCCGTCCCTGCGACAGAGGTCACACACCCTACGGCGATATTTTCCTTTGCCACAGCAAAGACCTTACGTATTGGGGTAAGCACAGATTTGTCATGAAACCCGAGAAAAACTGGGAAATGACAAAGGTCGGCGCAGGCCCCACACCCATTGAAACGGATGAAGGCTGGCTGATGTTCTATCACGGTGTTCTCACAAGCTGTAACGGCTTTACCTACGCAATGGGCGCCGCAATTCTCGACAAAGACGAGCCGTGGAAGGTTCTGCACAGAGCGGATTGTTTCCTGCTTGCACCGCACGAGCTTTATGAGTGTGTCGGCGATGTTCCCAACGTTGTTTTCCCGTGTGCGGCACTTGCAGACAGTGAAAGCGGCAAAATTGCAATTTACTACGGCGCGGCTGATACAACCGTTGCCCTTGCGTTCACAACTGTTGATGAGGTTGTGAAGTTCATAAAAGAAAACGACCTGAATAATAAATAATCGCAGATAAAAGAAAGAAGCAAGTCAACCGACTTGCTTCTTTTGTTTTATTTTTCGTGTTTTGCGGCAAAAACGGGCATCCACAAACCGCCCTGAACGGTTCTGTGGCTGAATCCGCATTGCTTTGCCTCTTTTGTTTCAAACCAGTCGCTGAAACAGTTTTTGTCTTTTGTTTCGGCAAGGTAAAGAAGAATCTTTTCGGCAAAAAGGTCAACGTTTTCTTTCGTTTCATCAAGGCAGGCTGCCCACAGCATCCAGTCGGATTTTGTGAAATCACGTCTGTAATCAAGCGGTACGCCGTATTTGTTGATCTGTCTTCTGTATTCAAGGCTTTCTGCGGTATAAATATCCTTTGAGAAAAGGTTAAAACCGTAAATTTTATCCCAGACAAGGTTGTATTTGAGACTCCACGAATCTTTGTTGCCAACGCTGAAAGGCAGTGCCGTGTCGGTTACCTCGCAGGCATCGCAAAGCTCTGCTGCATAATCGGCGGCGGTTTTTAAATAGTTGCTGTCCTTGCCGAGTGCATCGCAGATTCTGCCGAAGCAGGCAATGCCCATAATGCCCTTGATGGCAAGGTTTACGTTCTTTGTGCTGTGACCTGCAAAATCGTCGGTGCAAAGCTGATTGTCAAGAATAACGCCTTTGTTGACCAGGTAGTTTGCCCACATTTCAAGCTGTGAAAAATAGCAATCGAGGAAAGCTTTGTCGCCCGATTCCACAAAATATGAATATGAAAGAATAATCATATTGCCGCACTCTTCAACGGGCATTTGGTATTTATCCGTGTAAATATCGGGGGATTTTGATTTGTAGATTTTTTTATAGCCTCTTTTTGCCGAGAAAAAGTGTTTCGGGTGAATAAAAGCATAAACCTGACCGCAGGCGAGGGGATATCTGCCGATGTCGTGCGGAGCAAAGTCGTGCTTCCACACAGGCATTTCGGCAAAGTGGAAAATACCCGTAAGCATCGCTTTTACAAGTTTGGGACAATAGAGAAGAAACAGCGGCATTGCGGGATATGAAACGTCAACGGTGTTGATACAGCCGTTTGAGTGACATTCTTTTGACAGATAAAGCAATTCGCCATCCTTGCTTTTCACAAGCTTGTGACCTGCGAAAACCTGTCTTGTGGCAGCGTTGAGCATCTTGACATAATTGTCGCCCAAAGGTCTTGCGTCACTTTCAATTCTTTCATTCTGTGCGATGATTTTTTCTAACAATTCGCTGCGGTTTTTAAGGCAATACGTAATTGCATCTTCAATTGAAGAAAATTTTTCTGCCCATAAACCGGACAGAAAGCTTCCGAAATAGTTGATTGAATAAACGTCGTCATAAGCGATTACGGTTGAGAATGTGGCACTGCCTTTGGCCTTTGCTGTGTGGCTGCTTGTAAGCCCCGTGTCGCTTTTGCCGCATTTTTCTCCGCCGAAACAGACATAACCCCAGTCTGCGGCAAAGGTATCACCCGAGTCGTTGAGCGGCTTTTGTTTTGCAAGTCCCATTTTTGCAATTGAAATGCCGTTATATTCTTTCGTTTCTTTAATGATTCTTTTTTTCTTTTCGCCCAGGCAAAGCTCATCAAAAGCGGTGAAATCCACTGAAACAGAGTGCTCTTTACCGTCGTTGAATGTAATTTTTGTGTCCAAAAATGCGCAGGGGGCGGCAAGCACTTGCAGATTGTCGAAAAGGAAAGGGGACCAGGTGGTGAAAACAAAGCCGAAGTTCTTGCCCTCAAAGGAATATTCGGCGACAAACGCACTTATTTTTGTTGAGGTTTGCTCAAGCTTTTTTGCGGGTGCGTTGCCAAGGAAAGAGAAAGTTTCGCCGTCAACGGTGACGGTGCCCTCAATGCGCTTTTTAATACCGCACCAGAGGTAAGTATCCTCTGTGTTGATTTTGTCGGTTTTTGACCAGATGCTGAAATGCGGGTCGATTGTTGCAATCGGATATGACGGTAATTTCATGGCGATATCTCCTGTGTGATTAATATGTAATTGTGTAATCTTTTTCAAAAGTAAGGCCGACTGAGCCGCTGTGAGTGCCAAAAAGGTTTACGGTCATATCCAGCACAAGCGGCACGTTGTAATTGATGTGGGTAACTCTGCCGCTTGCTTTGTCAACGGTTGCTCTTACTTCGCAGTTGTAATAGTTGGTTGAGAAGCTTTCCACGAAAGAAACTTTTTCAGAAACCTCAGAGGCCTCAATAATATCGAAAACAGAGCCTACACCCGTCCCGGTTTTCGGATTCTTTTCGTCTTTGGCTTTGATATATATTATGTATTGCGTGCCGTTATCAACGCAGGTTGCCTCGGCAACGTCCTCGGCTTTCAGCTTGCTTACGTAGCTTTGATTGGGCACAAGGAACTCATTTTTAATGTCTTCCTTTGTTTCGTACACAATCGGCTCAGTGTCATCCTTCATAAAAGTGCTGATGAGACTTTTGGCCGTTGATTCAAGTGCGGCAGGTACTACAAGATTTTCTTCATCAACTATGCGCTTTTCATAGTTCTTTACAACCTTTGTCGCTTCAGGCTTTATTCTGTTTGCGCTGCTGTTGAACAGGGGAACAATTTCCTCAACCGTGTCAGGGGTGTTGTTTGAGGTTGCTTCCTGTTTCTGAGGTTTTGTCTGAGCGGAGGCTGACGTGGCGGATGTTTCAGCGGTTTGGCTGAGATTTTCACTCGTTTGCTCGGTGCTGACTTCCTGTGTATGAGTGTTCAGGGTATTGTCAGGCACGGTAACAGAGGCTTCCGTGTCGGTGTGCGCAGGGGCTGATTCAGGTACGACGGAGGAGTCTTCCGCACTGCTGTGGCTTTGGGTTGTGTCGGTTGTTGTTACGATTTCGCTGTTTGAGCCCGTACAGCCTGCCGCAAATAAAACTGATAACGCAATAATGAGGGCTGTAAGCGCCCTTAACGAAATCTTTTTCATACCCTTTTCTCCTTTTCATTACAAAATATTGTTTTTTATTTATTCTATCATAAGATTTTATTGATTACCATATGATTTGAAAAAATATCATCGGAGAATCATGCCGCACAAAATGATGTGAAAATGTTGCAACCGTGTTTTCTTTCTGCTATACTTTTAACAGAAAGAAGGTTGTTTTTATGTATTGGAGAAGAACAGTTTTACAAAAAGCGGCAATTGATGCTTTGCTGGCGGTTGAAAAACCGATTTATGATTTGTCAAAGGGCAAGCTTGCAAAAAACAGATTTCTGTCAGCGCTTGACATTCCTCACGTCGGCACAAACGTAAAAATTGTCAAAGAAACCGACGAGTCAACTTTTATTGCAAAATTCAACCCCGACGGAAGCTATGACAACAGCGATTTCAGAATTCTGTGCACAACCGACCTGCACCTTGACGAAGATCTGGAACTCAATAACCGCACTTTGCAGCATATGATTTATCAGATTGCGGATCTGAAACCCGACCTTGTTGTTATAACGGGTGACTCTATTCTGTCAAAAATGCAGCAGACCGACGCCGTTCAGTTTGCCCGCATGATGGAGCGTGTCGGTGTTTATTGGGCATACACCTTCGGCAACCACGAGGCACGCGAGGAAAAAGGCTCGTTCAAATATATGCTTTTCAAAAGTCTTGTCGATTCACCCATGTGTCTTTCAAAATTCGGCAGAGAGGACCTTTTCGGCTACGGCAATTTCTTCATCAACATAATGAATGGCGAAAACTCAATTCGGAAAAGCCTTGTTTTCTTTGACTCGGGCCGCGATATAATTGAGGCTTACGGCGTGCGTGACGGTGTACCTGCAGACAAGATGAGGGGATATGACTACATAAAACCCTCACAGCTTGAATGGTATCAGAATAATATAAAGGCTCTTTCTCAGACTTACGGCAAGGTTGAATCTTTTGTTTATCAGCACATCCCCGTGCCCGAATATGCAGAGTTCTACAAAAAACAGCTTGACGGAAGTTATGTGCTCAATGAGGGCGTTGACGTTGTTTACGGTACAATGCGTGAAGAGGCGGGTAATTCAACTTACAACAGCGGTCAGTTTGACGTGATGAAGAAAATCGGCGGTCAGGCAATGTTCTGCGGTCACGACCATTGTAACGATTTCTGCATTGAAAAAGACGGAATTTATCTTGTTTACAATCAGACAGGCGGTTACAACTGTTATGACCTGTATGAGAAAGACAAGCTCAGTCCCGACCCTGCCCAGTGGCCTTTCGGTGTAAGCTTCACCGATGTTCACAGTGACGGTACCTTTGATTTCGGTCACCGCACTCATGCCGAATTTTTCAAGAATAAATAAAAAATCACCCCGAAAACACGTTTTCGGGGTGAACTGTTTTTTAAAAATCAAAAGAGTTTTTCGGGGTCAACAACGTATTTGTCAGTTGCAATTTTTACAAGATCGATAAGAGCAAAGATTGCACCGAGACCGAAGCAGAGAGAAAGAACAATCTTCATAATACCTTTTTTGGTTTCGCCCATCATGAAATTGTGAATTCCGAGACCGCCGAGGAAAAGGCAGATAATGATGAGGGTCATTTTATCCTTGCCTGCAAGATTGTCGGCAGCTGCGCTGGAAACTGCAACACCGCAATTGAGGCAGATTGCCTGGTTGGGATTCATGGGCTGACCGCAGTTAGCGCAGAAAGCGTTTCCGTTACCTTTTTGAACACCGCAGTTAAGGCAGATTGCCTGATTGTCATTTAAAAGCTGTCCACAGTTTTTGCAATACATAAATCTTCCTCCAAACATAAAATATCAGTGAATTCTTTCACAATTTTAATATATCATTGTTAAAAATAAAAGTCAACCCAATGTGTTATATTATATGAAAAGTTTCAAGAATTTTTAAAATCCATTCAAATAAAAAACCGACGGCAATAAGAATAAAAACAGCCTTGTTGAGCTTTTTGTTTTTTAAAAGTTTTCCGTCAAACAGAAAGTACAGGTAAAGAACGGGCATTGACCAGAACATAAAGTGATAATTGAAGGCGGCGACAAAGTTAAGTTTCAGTACGGACAGCCACGCCCTCATCATTCCGCATCCCGGGCAGGGGAACGACAGAAAAGTCAGAAAAATGCAGGCAGCATGAAAACGGTACAGAATTGCCAGAATCAGAAAATAAGCAACGGTTATACCTGCTTTGATTTTCAGGTCTTTTATATTTCTGAGTTTTTGCATTTTCACTCTCCTCTCTCACTGTTGAGATTATATCAGATTTCTGTCGGTTGAGTCAACCCGAACAAAAAGGAAAGCTCCTGCCAAAAGAACGCAGGAGCTTTTTTTACAGATTAAAACAGTGCAATGAGTTCGCAGATAAGTGTCCAGATTTTTGTAGCTTTAAAATAAAGGGAAAGCTCGTTGAAGAAAGATTCAACCGTTGTTTCTTCGGTGAAAACAAGGGGCTCGCTGCCGTTGTCAATAACAAGCGGCTGAGTGAGGCACATGCCGCCTTCGCCCTTGACTTCTGCTCTAACGTAAAGCAGATCTTTTGCATTCTTGACTGTGTCAAGGTCAAGTGTTACGGGTTCACTGCCGATAGCCTGTTTGAGAATAACTTTGCCGTTTGCAATGAACTGAACTTCGGTTGCATCCTTTGCGGTTACGGTAATCTTGTGACCGTCAACGGTAACGGATGTAAACAGGGGATATTTTGTTTCGGTATTTCTTACGTCAAAGCCTTCTGCGGGGCCGATTTCAAAGTTGCAGCCGCGAAGTGATCTTGTGATTGAGAAGAAAGCGCCGCTCTGCATTGTCTTTGTAATGTTTTCAACATCGTTTTCTTTCATCATAAAGACCATGTAGGAGCTGTCAATGTTTTCAAGTTCATGAGCATCGGTGTTTGCAAAACCGAGAACGTTTTTGCCGTAAGGCAGACAGTACATAAGAAGGTTATCCCAAAGAACTCTGTCATAACCGGTTGCGCCGTTGTCCTCGTTAAGCACCTCTGTGCCGAGGCAGGAGTCATATTTGAGAATGAGATCGCCGAAAAACTTAATGTTGTAGGGATCGTTTACAGCCTCGGGGTTTGAGTTTGACTGAATCCAGTCGCCGGGGTGGTTGATGTGTGAAAGACCGTCGTTTTTGTCAATGAATTCGATGGCCTGTTCATAGCCGATTTCGTTTTCCATACCTGCAAAGCCGTTGCCGACATTTGCGGGCAGGAAATAACCGTTAACGTGGTTTTTGGTAAGTGAAAGGTTGTTAAGCTCATTTGCACCTGTTACGCACACCATCTTTTTGCCGCGGTTGTTATATGTGCCGTTGGTGATTGCTTCAAATTCCTCATCTGTCAGGTGAGCCAGCTTGTAGCCGAGAAGCGGCTGATAAAGATAAATGGGTTGTATTGCAGGGGTCTTGTTCCACTCAACGCCCGTTACGGAATGGTCGGCGTTTGCAAGGAAATCGAAATCCTGTTCATAGTAGCCCTTAACCATGGTGGCAAGGTCAACGGTTGCGTCACTGTAAGTGGTGTGAGAGTGAAGTGTGCCTTTGTAAGCGCCCCAGGCGTCTTTGCCTGACCAGATAACGCCTTCATAGGGTGAAACAATTTTGTAATCAGCTTCTGTGCCGGCAAATGCAAGGACTGACATTGATGTGACGAAAAGAACGCACAAAACAATGCTTAAAAGCTTTTTGAAAATTTTCATATTGTTTTTTCTCCTTTAACAATTAAAATGGATTGATAAGTCTTTCGAGTTCAACGGGATTGTAACCGAGTGCGAAATATTTGAATATCCAGATGATCGGATTGAATCTGAAAAACGCAAGGTCAATAACACTGACAAGCTTTCTGAGGAACCAGGGCAGGTCAATGACAACCTCGTCAACGTAAACCTCTTCGAATTCTTCACCTTCAACGTTAAGAATGAAGGGCTGAGAATAGCAGAGGCCGTTTTCGCCGGTAAGATAGAATCTTACAAAAAGGTTGGCGTCATCAAGAAGGTCGCTTGAGTGAAGGTTGAGTGTGGCCTTGCCGGATGTGATGTTTTCTTCACGCAGAATTACGTTGCCGTCAGAAACCCAGGTGATCATATTGAAGTTTGTGCCCTCAATTGTGATTGTGTCGGCCTTCTGGTCAACAGTAACGCGTGTTACCATAGGTGTGTCGTCATCGTTATATCTGACGGATTCCTCATCGTCGTTGTAACCCGGCATTTCAGCCATACCGTTGAGCTCATAGCCGTTTGAAAAGTGAGTGATTGAGAAGAATTCGCCGTCTTCCATACATTCTCGGAAATCACCCATTGTGAGCTCGGGCATAAGCATCATGGTGTAAGCGAAGTTTACGGATTTTGCATCGTGAGAGTCAGAGAAGGTGAATGACCACGGAACAACGCCGTTGGGGATTGTTTTCTGAAGTACCTGGTCATAAAGAATTCTGTCACAGCGTGTGTGTGCATCGGTTGCGCTGTTGATGCCCATGCCGAGGCTTGAACCGTTATAGTCCATGAAAAGGCGTGCAAATTTTGTTGCATAATAGTCGTCAACCTTTTTGCCGACGTGGTTTGCACTGTCTTTATCAATGTAAACATATTCACCAACATGGGAAAGCATTGAAAGACCGTCTTTTTCGGCAACGCCTGCCGTAGGAGTTTCATAGTCACCGAAAACACCTGCAAGGCCCTGACCGTATTCTGCAAAATAGCCGGTAAGGTGGCAGTCTGCAAACGGAGTTGCCATATTCAGCTCAATGCCAAGGGGCACGTCAAGCATACCGTTTTCGTGTGTTCTTGTTTCTGAAGCGGCAGTGCCTGTCAGGTAGCTTTTATATTCCTCATCGGTGAGCGGAATGATAGGTGCATTTTTTGTTCGGTCTTTTTTTATGAATCGCATCAGCGGAACAACTTCCGGTGCGACATTCCAACCGAGGTTGAGTGTGCCGTGGTCGGTAAGAGCCACAATGTCATAGTTGTGGTCATAGTGTGCCTGCACAAACTCATCAATTGTCAGGAAGCCGTCACTGGCGGTTGTGTGGGCGTGAAGCTGAGCCTTGTAAGCTGTCCAGGTGTCCCAGTTAACATCGGCGTAAGGGTTGGTGATAATGTAATTTTTCTGTGAAACGGTTTTGCCGTCATTGCTTTCGTCAGCGGTTGCGCCGATTCCGAAAACGGGCAGAACCATCAGCAGACAAAGAAAAACAGCAATGATTTTTTTGCACATAAGCAAACCTCCTTTTAACAATATTAAAATTTTATCACTGCAAAAATTTAAAGTCAATGGTGTTAATTAATAAGAAATCAAAGTATTTTTTATAAAAAATGACAAAACTAAATTTGTGTAATTGAAAAAATAATTGGTGTATGTTACAATCATTTTTGTAAAAAAAAAATAGTGACTCGGAGGCAGAAAAATGAGCGCAAAGGTATATTTTTCCCGCCAGATTACGCCTGAAAAGGTGCTTGAACTTTATAAAATGCTGGGCAAAGAGCTCGGTGGAAACGTTGCCGTCAAGGTGCACTCAGGCGAAAAGGGTAACCAGAACTTTTTAAGGCCGGATTTCTGGAAAGACGTCGTTGATTATGTTAACGGCACAATTGTTGAAACCAATACCGCTTACAGCGGACAGCGTAATACAACGGAAAAGCATCTTGCGCTTTTTAAGGAACACGGCTGGACCGATTATTTCAAGGTTGACTTATTGGATGCCGAAGGTCCCGACCTTGAACTTGCCATTTCCGACGGTAAAATGATCAGGAAAAATTTTGTCGGCAAAAACCTCAGCAATTATAACTCAATGCTTGTGCTTTCGCATTTCAAAGGTCATCCGATGGGCGGTTACGGCGGCGCAATCAAACAGCTTTCAATCGGTGTTGCCTCCGCAGGCGGCAAGGCTTACATTCACGGTGTGGGCGACCCGAGCAAAAAGTGGACGGCTGACCACGATTCTTTCCTTGAATCAATGGCAGACGCCGCGGCAAGCGTTGTCAGATTCTTTGACGGCAACATTGTTTATGTTAACGTTATGAAGAATATGAGTGTTGACTGTGACTGCTGCGCCGTTGCGGAAGACCCGTGTATCGCGGATATAGGAATTCTTGTCAGCGATGACCCCATTGCCATTGATAAGGCTTGTGTTGACCTTGTTTATGCCTGCTCAGATGAAGGCAAGCCGCACCTGATTGAGCGCATTGAAAGCCGCAACGGTGTTCACACAATCGACGCCGCCGCTTCGCTCGGCTACGGCACAAAGGACTACACTCTTATTGAGGTTTAATTTGATATTTGATATAAAAAAGCTCCGCTGCAGCGGAGCTTTTTTGCGTTTTAATAAAGTGTTTTTGAAAGAATGAAGCAAACCCACAGTGCAATTACAAAAAGGCTTTCGGCGGGGATTGCAAGCTTTGTGTAAGGGCATTTCCAGCCTTTGTCAACACAAAGGAAAATTGTCCTGACGGTAAGTACTGTTGTTGCAAAGAAAAGACCGCCGACGAGTGAATAAACGGGGGTTTTGAGTGCAATTGTCAGATAAAGCAGAAATGCGCCAAGTGCAAACGAAATGCCGCCGTAATAAACTCTGATTTCGGTTTTGCCTGCGTTGTCAACGGGCTTTACGGCAAATTTTTCGGCGTTTTTAATCGGACTTGTGATGAAAACAATCGCCATGCCGAAAAAGTAGGCAACAAGACCGATTACGGCAATTCCTGCGGGGAGGTTAGAGAAAAATATGTCTTTCATAAAAAATTCCTTTCTTGTTAATAAAAGAATTGTAACCCATCCGTCGTGTTATGTCAAATAAAACTGTTGACAAATTCAAAAATGTGTGTTATACAATACATAGATACTCAATGCATTGGCGATTGAGGTATCAGAAAGGAGAGGGGTTTTATGAAAATCAGCAAAGAACTTGCGAAGGGCAGCACGGGTCTGCTTGTGTTAAGCGTAATTTCAAAAACGGATATGTACGGTTATCAGATTATCAAAACAATTGAACAGACAAGTGAAGAGGTGTTTTCGCTTAATGAGGGCACTCTTTATCCCATTCTTCATTCACTTGAAAAAGAGGGTTGCCTTGAAGCTTATTGGTGCGAGGCAGAGGGCAGAAAGCGCAAATATTACCGCATAACCGCCAAGGGTCTCGGTGAGCTTGAAAGCAGAAAGCAAGAGTGGAATACCTTTTCAAACGCTGTTACAAGGGTGCTGGGGGGTGTTGAGCGTGCAGGAACATAATTTTGACGAAATTCTTGATTTTTTGTGCGGCGGAATTATTCTCAAAAGTGAGCGCGAAAATGTGCGCAACGAGCTTTTTGACCACCTGATGTGCCGTTACGAAACAAATCTTGCCGTAGGTATGGATGAAGAAACGGCGAGGGACGAGGCAATTAAAAATCTCGGCGATGCCGCGACGGTGCGCCATCAGCTAGGTGCCGTTCACGCCTATGCACCGAGACCGTCGCTTAAAAAAGCGATGAATCTGCTTATTTTTGGATACATTCTTTCGAGTGTTCACATTGAATTTTTCAACGGGATGAAAGAAATCACCACTTTCATCGGCGTTTTGTGTATGCTTGTCAGTGTGTTTTGCCTGAGCAAGGCAAACCGAAATCTGAAAAAAGCCTTCGCTTTTAAGTGCGCCGATTACTTTACGGTAATAGTGATAACGGCTGTGCAGCAGTGGGGTTTTTCTTTCAATCTGATTTTTACGGTTGTTGATATGCTGCTGACTTTTGCGTCTCTTATGCTGTTGCTCAAAGGACTTGCTGAACTTGTGAATCCGTTCAGAGAAACGTCGGCAAAAAAAGTTCCTTTTGCCGCTTGCGTAATTTCAAATGTAATTTCCTTTACCGTAACAACTTACTTTGTAATTTTATTTAACGGGGCAATTGATGATCTCTTTTTGAATGTGATTCTGTTTTCTGTGTTGCTTGTTAATATCGTCATTACCGTTTTTACTTTTGTTCGTGTGTCACGTCTGCTGTGGAACAGTGACCACGAGTACAAAATTGAAGACTCCGTAAAAAAGAAAACGGCATTTGCGTTGGCGGCTCTTCTTGCAATCGTTGTGCCCGTTGCCGTTTCTGACTGCGTTTTTTCCACGCAGAAAGCGAAAACTGAGATTTATGTTGCAGAGAGAAGCATTCTTGAAAGCGCCGAGCGTGAAGAAATCTGCAACAACCTTTTGTCTTACGGTATTCCCGGTTACGTTGTTTCGAATTTGCCTGACAGTGAGCTTGAAATGTACCGTGGCTGTCTTAATGCGGCTGAATTTGCCGATGAAACGTGGGATTTCACAACCGATACACGTGTGGGCTATGCCGGCACCGATTACAGCACGGGTGTCTGCGGCGTGGGTCTGCGTGACGAAGACGGAAACCGATTTGTGCGTGTGCTCACCTGGACACAGTGCAATAGCGAAGGCGGCTTTTTTTGCAGTTCCGTGTTCTGGGATTACAACGAAATGCAGTGCTTTCCGCTCAATTACGGCGGCGAGTACAACGACGATTTTCTGCTGATTTTAAGCGAAGAAAACGGCAGAACAATGAAAAATAAACCTCTTGCCGTTTACACTGATGAAGATGCACTGACTGATTCAATGACGGGTGTACGATTCCAGATGAAAAATGACGTTACGGTAATTCACGCAACAAATTATAATGTGACACGTCAGGATGACAACAGGATGAATTATAACGTGCAGAATTATATGAAGTGCTTCCCCGTGAATTTTGTGACAAGGCTTCCGCTTGATTACGGTAACAGTGCGGGTTATCAAAATTTCTTTGAATACGAGATATCATCTTCGGGTCATCAGATTGTGTGGGAATATCCTCCGAAAGATAATCAATAAATATTAATGCCGTGCGGCGGGGGATTTCTTCCGCCGATTTTTATTTTATGTCATTAGAATATTTCACTTGATTTTTTACATAATATTTGTTAAAATAAAGCGATTATTTTAAAGGGGATTTTTACCATGAAACGAGTTCTGCGCAAGGCAACCGCCTTGTTTTTTGTGCTGATGATTCTTTGCTCAACCGCTTCGGCGTGGCTTATTCATGCGGAAGACGAGCTTGAAAATCCGCCCGTGTCCGACGGCGAGTCTGCACCTGTCAGCGTGATGATTCTTGAAAGTGATGCGCTCAGCGTGGCAATCGGCAAAACCGTGCAGATGACAGCAAGGGTCACAAACGTTGAAACACAGCCCGCAATTACCTGGAAATCTTCTGACACAGGCATTGCCGAGGTTGACAAAAACGGTCTTGTCAAGGGCAAAAGCGTCGGCAAGGCAACGATTTTTGCCGTTGCCAATGTCAACGGTCAGCAGTTGCGCGGTGAGTTTGCGATAAACGTAACCAAAAGAAGCGATTTTATCAAAGACTATCTCATGAACAATCAGGTTTTAAGCTACCAGTACAGCTACGTTGACGATTTTTATTACACCAACGACCGTGAGGCGTGGCAGCGTGATTTCGGTTTCGGTAAAGTTTATGATATCGCCGCACCGTTTGTTCTGCTCGAATATGACTATATCCGCATTTTCTTTACCTATGAGGGCAAAGACTGGATGCTTCAGATGTGGAAGGGTCAGTACGGTATGATTTTCTACGGCAGCGAAATCGGCATTTACAACCGTGACCACGTTGATGACGGTGTGAATGAGTGGACTTTCTTTAACTGTCCCGGCGAAAGCGACTGGCTCAATATGGAAATGACGCTTTACCACAAGCAGCTTAACGGCGAATATGTGCGCGAATTCACCAGAAACTATGATAAATACTGGTGGTGCACAGGCTTCAAAAACGGCCATCTCAGACAGGAAGAGCCTGCCGACGAGCTTTGTGTTGAGGCAAGAATTACCCTGAAAGATGAGGAAATGACCAACATCATCGCAAAAGGTCTGGTTGAGTGCGGATTCAGACAGAAGAACTCAAAAGATGCTGTCGGATTGGATAGTTTCTGCGTTGACGGCAATGATATTTACCTTATCTGGCAGAATATCTCCGAGGCGGAAAGTACAATGTTTATTAAAGTCAGCACAGGCTTCCTTTCCGCAATTATGCTGATGCCCTTCTGGCCCGTTATTACTCCGTTTGTCGGTTTGTTTGCCTTTGGCGCATTGCTTGTTTCAATAATTCTTTAATCTTTTGCAAAAATTAAAAGCCGCCCGAGGGCGGCTTTTTTTTATTGGCGGTAGACAAGAAATTCTTCAAGCGGTACACCGTTTACGTAAAGTTTTTCGGTGCGTACCTTGCCTTTGTAAACCCATGCTTTGACGGTGACATCATAACTGTCGGTCAGTGCAATTTTATTGTCATCAATCAACGGAGGGCTAAGATTTACGCCTTTGCGGTAATATTCCGCATCGGTTTTATAATGAAGAGAGCAGAAATAAAATTCGGGGGAATAATCGGTGTTCATATCGGTTTTTATGTAATCGTTGCCTTGGTGGGTGAAACCGATTTCGGAAATGTAGGAAATGCCGTTTTCATCCGTTGCGAGTGTTGCGTATGTGCCGTTTTCGTAATCGGTTGCTCTGTCTATAAGACAGTTGAAGCCTGCAAAGTCGGTGAAATCGCCGTAGAGCCAACATTCTTCAACCTTGAAAGTGTGCAGAGTTCCGTTCTTTTTAATAATATAGTCTTCTACGGGATTAAGTATTGCCAGACCGATGACAAGCAACAGGTGAATGAAAACCATTATAATCACGGGCAGACGTTTACGCATTTTTCTCACCCTTTCTGAATGATTTTGAAAGCTTTGCGTTGATGACGAGCAACACAATGCCCATAACAGTGCAGGCGATTGCGCCGTAAATGACGTCAAGCCTGCCGAGAAGCAGAGTGAAATAGATAATCACGCACAACATTATAAGTCCAAGGTTTACCGTCAGCAGCTTCAGCTTTTTAATGCCGCTTACAATCAGTGTGACGCTTGCGGCAATGCCGAGAAGCAGAGTGAAAACGTAAAGTGCGGTTTTTAAGTCGCGGTCTTTGTAAAAATAGTACGCAAAAATCGGGCAGATTGCCGTCAGCGCCGCCGTAATGCAGGAAATTGCGACAAAAACGGTTTTTGCAATGTTCTTTTTGAAGGTTTTTCTGCCGACAAGAATTCCTACGGCAATAATAGCCGCACAGGTAAATGGCGCAATGCTAACGGGAAACAGCTGCGTGTCATACATTCCCGAGCGTTCATAAATCAGGGGGATGCTGAAATTGAGCATACAGAGAATAACCGAAATTGCAGGCACGGCAATATATTTGAACGGGTAGGCGGCAATGTCTTTGTCAGCCGAATAAAGTGCAGTTGCAATTGCAATAAGTGTGCAGAGAATGGCGGGTACCTCGGCAGAATCGGTTGCGGCGCTGTTTAAAATAACGGCGAAAATGCCTGATGAAACAAGCGTAATCCACACCGCAAAATGTCTGCGAGGGTCGGATTTTGGTATTCTGATAACGTAAGGCAGACCGAGAAGCAGTAAAATGAAGCATACTGCAAACTCTGCAAAATTGAGATTTGGGAACATGGCTTCATAAAATATGAACGTTACAAAACCGTAGTAAACCGTCAGGGGGAAAACAGATTTCATTATGGGGCTTATCGGCATAATCAGAACGGCAATTATAATATAGATGTAATCTTCAAAGCTGAATCTTACGTCAAAGGTTGAAATGACAAAGAAATAAGTTGCGATAAAGCCCACAACCCACGCAACGGATGCGCCTTCGCTCCACGCAATGCTTGTGCGCTTTTTGGTGTACGTCCATGCGGCAACACCTCCGCCGAGAAGAAGCGGCACAAAGCTGAGAATCTGCAACAAAACATCGGGAATCATCGACCAGTAGTAAACGGCAATAATGATTAAACCCGTTGCCGTCAGTAAAGAGCCGAGCGTTGCAAAAACAATGTTCATTATTTTACGTCTGTCGGATTTGGGCGGTTCAAGACCGACGTTGTTCTTTTCGCCGTAAATGAGTTCCTCAATTCCGATGTTGAGGGTCAGCGCAAGCTGTTCGAGCATTTCAATGTCGGGCTGTGTGCGTCCGTTTTCCCAGCTTGAAACGGTCTGCCGTGTGACGTGGATTTTTTCTGCAAGCATATCCTGTGTCAGACCGATGTCGGTGCGGAACTTTTTAATGTTTTTTGAAACCTTGGCCATGTGACCACCTCCGACTTAATTTAAGCATTTTATTCTCAAAAAGTCACGCAACAATGTGTTGCAATGCGTGTTTTTGACAAATTCACTGCGTTTTTTACTTGGATTCTCACTTAAATTATACTTTTTTTCATTACATAATGCAACTTGATAATTCTTTTATAAAAAACCTTGCAACCGTGCCGCTTTTGTGCTATCTTTAAACAAACATTAAAGAAAAAGCAGAAAGAGGAATAATAATGTCACTTAAAGTCGGAATTATCGGAAGCGGCGGAATCAGCAACAGTCATATGGACGGCTACCTTGCCCTTGGCGACAGAGTAGAGGTTGTTGCCTGCTGCGACATAGATTTTGAAAAAGCAAAGCAGTATGCCGCAAAATACAATCTCAAAGGTTATTATGCAAGCTGTGAAGAAATGCTTGCCGCAGAGGACCTTGACCTTGTCAGTGTCTGCACCTGGAACAGCGCACACGCCGAGTGCACAATCACTGCCCTCAACGCAGGCTGCAACGTAATCTGCGAAAAACCGATGGCAATGAATACTGAGGAAGCGCTTGCTATGAAAGCGGCCGCCGAGAAAAACGGTAAGCTGCTTATGATAGGTTTTGTCCGCCGTCACGGTAACGATGCGAAAGCGGCAATCGATTTCATTGAAAAAGATTACCTCGGTGAGGTTTATTATGCAAAGGCATCTTACCTGCGCCGTTGCGGTTTCCCCGGCGGCTGGTTCGGTGACAAATCACGCTCGGGCGGCGGTCCTCTCATCGACCTCGGCGTTCACGTGATTGACCTTTCAAGATACATTATCGGCAACCCGAAGCCCGTCACCGTTTTCGGTGCAACTTTTGATAAAATCGGTGCAAGAAACCACATCAAAACAACCGAGTGGACGTCCGAAACGGTTGTTGAAGAGCCGATTTTCACCGTTGAGGACCTTGCAACCGCAATGATCCGTTTTGATAACGGTACCGTTTTGCAGGTTGAGGCAAGCTTTAATCTCAATATCAAACAGGGCACCGGCGACATTGAGTTTTTCGGCAACAAGGCAGGTTTGACTCTCACTCCGTTTGAGCTTCACACTGAGTGCAATAATCGCCTTGCCGATATTTCAATTCACGGCGACAATGACTTTGATTTCAGCCGAGATTTCAAGCGTGAAATCAAAAACTTTGTCGATGCTGTTGAAGGTAAGGCGCAGTGCATTGCAACCGCCGATGACGGCATTGAGCTTATGAGAATTCTTGACGCAATCTACCTTTCCGCAAAAACGGGCAGGAGCGTCGATATCGAAAGATAAAACAGAACATAGAGAAATCCCGTAATACGCGTGTATTACGGGATTTTTGTTATCTGTCGGGCATTGCGTCTTCGTGAGGAATGTTGGCTTCAATCATCGTCATCAGCTCATCAAGATTGACAAGAACGACATCGTCGTCAAGACGGCTTACAAAATAAGCAAGATTTTCGACGGAAACGCTCCACGGGTGAATGTTGATAACCGAGTAGCCGTTGATTGAATTTATGTCGGCAGGGTAGGCGTTTACGGTTGCCGCCTGCGCATTAAGCCAAGCGGTTGTGACGTCGGCATTTTCACCGTCGGGATGCCACAGTGAAAGACGGTAGCTGATAAAAGGTTTGTCGTTTACAAAGAAAATTCTGCCCTTGCCGCCCTCGTAGCGAGTGGGGTCAAGGCTGAGTACGCCGCCCTTTATGTTGTCGTAGCGTGCGTAATATTCAAGAGCATTTTTAAGCCTGAATTCCTCAATCTCATTGTCCGGTGTTCCGTCAAGAATCTGAACGTAGCTCAACTTGCTCCTGAGCATTGTTGCGGCGGTAAGGTCAGTGAAGGCTTCGAGTGCATCAATCGGATATTCCGTCGGGTGAATGTAGCCTGCACCCGAAACACCTGCAATGAAATAATCAAGGGTTGTTGCATCGTTATAAATTTTGTTTACCGTTGCGGATGAGAGTTCCTGCATAAACGGCGGAAAAGACCACGTCACGGGAAACTGTTCTTCGAGGGCAAGCTTCTGATAGAATTCGCCGTATCCGTTCTGAATCCACTGAACGTTGTCACCGTCGCTGAAAACAAGCGCACAGTAATGTTTGGCAGTGTCGGTGTATTCTTTTGCAACATGCTTTTGCTCGGGAATTTCACATTTGAGCGATGAAAGAAAGCTTAGATTGTGGCTGTGATCGGATGGGATTGCAATGTTGCCGCACCCCGAAGCCTGCTCAACAAAAGCAACCTCATATTTAACCCAGCCGAGCACGGGCGTGTTGTCACCCGCATATTCCATAACTCTGCCGCGCAGCAGATTGGTATCCTCGTCATCGTCGATATAGAAAGTGTAAAAGCCCTGAGCGATTGCAAGGTCGCGCACACCTGAAACTGCGTATCTGAGACTCACCACCGCACCGTAATCGAACTCACTTTTGTGCTTTTCAAAAAAGTTCCATTGGAAAAGAATGTTGTAAGCTGTGTCCGAGTAATCCTCCTTCAGCACAAGCCCTGCATCTTTTGCAAGCTGTTCAAGGCTTTCTTCTACGGGAAGCCAGCCGTAAAGTGCGGCGAGGTTTGTTGCGGCGTTAAGTCCCTCCGCCTTTTCACTTTCACGGTAAAGCACGTAACCCGAATCACCGATGTGTGATTTGAATTTTTTCAGCAGCGTTTCAAGAGTCCATGCGTTGCCGTTTTCGTCGTTGTAAACAATTTCAATTTCCTGTGCCGCAGCTTGCGCAAGATAGCTGTTGCACATTGCGCTGTGTCTTAAATAAATGCATGGGCTCGTTTTTGCCACGATGCCCTGAAGTCCCGCCAGCAGGTGTCTTTCTTCCTGTGATTTAAGATTTCTGCTTTCAATGACGTAAAGCTTTTCGGGCAATTCTCTGACCTCGCAGATTCCCGCAAGATTCCGAAGCTGATTTTCCTTTTTGGCGTCAGGCACTTCGGGGATGAAAAGTCCTGCAAAAAACAATATTACAGCTGTAAAAAATGCAATGATTGACTTGAACATATGAACACTCCTTCATTTTAAAAATAAACAAAAGTGAAATATAAGTCAACATTTTATTTACTTTTTCTTTCCGCAGTGATAAAATAAAATTATTCTTGAACGGAGGACAAAAAGATGAAAAAATTACTTTGCTTATTTCTTGCACTTCTGTTTTGCACATCCTTTTGCGTGATTGCAAGTGCAGGTGCTGACGAAAGTCTTTCTTTCGGTGCAGACGGAAAATTTACGGTTTTGCAGATAAGCGACCCGCAGGATGACCATTATCCCGCTTACGATATGGTTAATCTCATTAAAACGTCAATTGAGCAGACACAGCCCGACCTGATTGTTTTTACGGGCGATATTGTTGAAGACAACCGTGTAGGTGACCCCGGTGTTGACGGTCAGGGTTGGCGTGAGGGCGTTACGATTGAGGATGCGTCTGGCAATATCGATTATGCGGCAACACTTGCAAATGTAGAAAGTGCGTGCGCCACGGTTTTTGCCGTTGCCGAGGAGAAAAACATTCCCTTTGCCGTAGCTCAGGGCAACAACGATTACAAAAGCGGCATCACAAATGAAGATTGGCTGAAAATTTACGGCGGCTATAAAAACTGCATTGTAAAAGACGAAAGTCCCGATGAAGAGGGTAGAATAGATTTCAATATTGAAATCAAAGGCAGTGACGGAAAAACAGCGCTTAATATCTGGATTATGGATACAAAAACAAGCGCAGTCACAAATGAGCAGATTGATTGGTACAAGTCTGAAAGTGCCGTTCTCAAAGCCGCAAACGGCGGCAAACCCGTGCCTGCAATTCTTTTCCAGCACATCAACACATCCGACATCGGCAATCTTTTTGAAAAGTGCAATTTCTGGGATGAGGGTGCAAGCATTGACGGTACCGAATGTTACCGACTCAATCAGAGTCTTGCGAGCGGTTACAGCGCAGGCTTTGTTGTGCCCGGTCAGACAAGCGAACAGTTTACTGCGTGGAAAGAGTGCGGCGACGTTATGGGTGCATATTTCGGTCACTGGCATTCCGAGGGATACACGGGTACCTGGGACGGAATCGAACTCGGCTTTACCTACGGCTGTGAGTTTGCAAAGCAGGGTCCCTACGGCGTGAGAGTTTTCACCTTTGATGAAGATGATGTTGAAAACTTTGACAACGATCTTTATACCTATGAGGGCAGTGTGCGCACAAACAATGCAAAACTTGAGCTTCAGGTTGACGAGCCTTACAAAGAGTATGACAACGTTTTTGAAGAAGCTTTCGCCGCTGTCAGAAACATTTTTACTTTGATTAAAAAAGAAATATCCAATCTTCTCAGCTGAGCAAAAAGCGGTCACCCGAGGGTGACCGCTTGATTTTTTATTCTTTCGGAATCTCTGCAAGGTTTACACCCTTTGTTTCTTTAACTCTGAACATCAGCGCAATTGCCGAAACACTAACGCAGGGGACGGTAATAATAACCAGCATTGTGCTCACCGGTATAACAAGAATTCCCGCTGTCATAACGACGTAGCCTATTGCCATGCCTGCACAAACCAGCAGACCCTCGGCGCCGACAACGGAAGCACGGATTTCCGTGGGTACTTTTTCCGTCATCATAATGTCCATGTAATCTCTGCCTATCCAGTAGCCGGCCTGATAAACGCCTGCACAGAAGCCGATGAAGTAAGGGTTGAGATGTTTTGCAAGACCGATAACAAAAAGAATGAGGAAAACGACGTTGCACATTGAGAAAAACAGAATTGTTTTCTTTCTGCCGAGTGCGTCTGCGATAATGCCTGATAAAAACACGCACGTTGCATAAACGAAGGGGATGACGTAAAGTGCCTTTGTAATCTGCGCAGTGCTCATTCCCGAAATGTGCATTGCCGACTCGTGGTAAAGACCGACAGCGGCAATTGCAATGTCAAAAACAATGTGCACAATGATAAGCGCGCGTGTGTCGGCGTTGCGGAAAATGTATTTAATGCCGCTGAAAACGCCTGTGTTTTTGGAGTCCGCTTTTTTCGCCTGTGCCTTGCGCTCTTTTTCTGCCTGTCTTTCCTCAAAGGGGATGGCAAGATATTCGGAGCGCTCTTTTAAAAATATCTTCGTTTCCCTTGCAAACAGAATAACCATAACCGTTGCAAAAAGGCCGACAATACCGGGGGCAAGGAAAACAAGACGCCATTTTTCAGGGTCATTGCCCATAATTGAAGAACGCAGGGCAGGGATTGCAACCGAGCCGAGAATTCCGAGAGCTTTGAGCACACTGTAAATTTTTGCACGGTGCTTTGACGGTGCTTCTTCAAGAATATATATTATCTGGATGTCGTGACCGATAAAGAAACCCATAATCGCTGAGCCGAGAAGGAACGTTGCATAATTTGTCGAAACAAAAACAAGCAGCATGCCGAGGCTCATTCCGAGTGTTGACACAACAAACAGCGGCTTTCTGCCGAAACGGTCGGCAAGCGCTTTGTAAAACGGAGTGACAATGCCGAAAACGTAGCTTACCGCACTGATTATTGAGTGGAGCGAAAGTGCCTCTTCAAAGGTTCTTGTAACGCCCATAAACGGCGTGTTTACAAGAAAGTCTGTGACAAAAGAGGATTGCATGTAGGTCGGCAGACTGCTTGTAATTTCATCAATGACATTGACAAAACCAATCAGAAAAAGAATAACGGCAAAATATCCGGCATAAGAGCCTTTTGCAATTTTTTTGTTGAGCCTTTTAAGCTCTTTGCCTTCTTTTTCAATAATTCGTTGTGTTTTCTGAGCGGTTGTGCTTTTCAAAAAAACACCCCTTTCGGTTTGATAATCACATTTTAACACACATTTGCCGCAGGTGCAATAATTATAATTCTTTACAAAAAGTAATATAGCGTATATAATTAACTCAGTATTGTTTTGGGGGGTATTATTTTGGCGAAAAGAGGTTTTGTGAAGCTTGCGAAAAATAAGGCGGTAAGCCTTAAAAACAACGCAAAGCTTTATTGGAAAAATCCGCCCGAGGGCAGGTATATGCCCTATAAAGAAATCACGTCGCTGTCTGTCGGCGGCATCGGTGTGAGGCTGGTTGTTTACTGCATCGGTCAGATGATTCTTTCAATCAACAACAGTCTTATCGGCAACACTATCGGCATCAATCCCGATGCGATTTATGTGATTTACATAATCAGCGTGCTGTCGGGTTTTCCGCTGACTGCGCTCAGGGCACGGATGATTGACAACACACGCAGTATGAAGGGCAAATACAGACCTTATATTCTGACAATGGGTATTCCCACCTTCATTCTCGGCGCTTTGTTTATGCTTATGCCTTATGAGCAGATGAGCCTTTTTGCAAAGTGCGCAACCGTGCTTTTCTTTAACATCGGTTTTCAGTTTTTCTACAACTTTTATGTGGATGCATACGAAAGCCTTATCAATGTTCTTTCGCCCAACAGTATTGAGCGCTCCGACGTGCTTTCAATCCGCAGTGTTGTTGAAAACTTTTCTCCCTCAATCGCAAGCATTTTTCTGCCTCTTTTTGCAAGACTTGTCACGGGACAGAACGAGCTTTACAATGCGCAGGTTTACCGCGTTATGTTTCCGCCGCTGTTGTTGGTCGGCTTCTTGCTGTCAATGCTTGTTTACGTCAACACGGAGGAAAAAATCGTTCAGGCAAAAACGCATATCATCCAGCTTAAATTCATTGATGCTTTCCGTGCAATTGCAAAGAATAAATATTTCTGGATAATTTCACTTGCAGGTTGGATTGGATTTCTTGAAACGTCATTCAACAGTATTCTCGGCTGGATGTATCATTACCAGCAGGCGTGCTCGGCGGGTCAGTATGCGATTATCACCGCACTTGCGGGCAACGCTTCTTTCTGGCCGAATCTTATCGCACCTTACTTTATCAGAAGATACGGCAAAAAGAAAATTCTTGTTTATACAAACGTTCTCAATATCGGCTGTATTGCGCTGATGTATCCCGTTGTCAGAATGACGGGCTCACCCAATATTATTTGGCTTCTGCTTCTCTGTCACTTTGTCAACCAGTTCATTTCCGCCCTCGGTCATCTGCTCAACCCCAGTATTCAGGCGGATATCAGGGACTATCAGCAATATGTTTCAGGTGAAAGAATCGACGGAATGTTTGCCGCCGTGGGTCTTATCGGCAGTGCGATTTCCCTTGTCACAAGCTCCGTTTTGCCAACGCTTTACACCCGTGCGGGTCTTAATGAGCAGGTCGCCGCATCTTTCGGCTACACCAATGTTTACGACGTGCTTTATCAGACGGATTATTTCGTCAGCATCAGCAGTGTGCTTGTCATGGCATCCGTGCTCGGTGCCGCACTCAACGTTATTCCGTTTTTCTTCTATGACCTTACCGAAACGGGACAGAAGGCAATGGTAAGGGTGCTGAAAATCAGGGCAATGTTTGAAGATTACGGCAACGGCGTGCTTACTGATACCGATATTAAAGAGGCATTTGAAATCATCAATGAAGCCCGTGAATTTGCGGATAAAACACCCGTAAGCGTTTCCCGTGACGGAATCAAAGCGGCGAGAAAGACCAAAGATAAAGAGCAGATTAAAGCTGCAAAGAAAGCCTGGGCTGAAAACAGACTTATAAACGAAAAAATTGAAATCGGTAAAACCGTGCTTGCCGAGCTTAATTATTTTGACAGTGAAAAAGGTGCGGCGGAATATGAAAATGCGTGCCGTATTGTTGCGGCAGGCATGGAAAATATTTCAGGTGTTGCTGAGGTTTTGAAGCAAGAGGCATCAACGCTCAGCGGCAAAGAAAGAAAAGCTTTGCTTGCGCAGGTCAGGACAATCCGCATTGCCGAGCGTGCAATTAAAAAGTATTACCCCGACGGTGTTGAAGAGTTTGACAAGAGCGTTTTTGACAAGCTTTTCAAAGCTGAATATGAAAACGACGTTGAAATCAGTCAACAGCTTGCAAAGCTGAAATCGCTCAAAGAATCGGTTTTCAAAGAGGGCAGTGCAGAGGTCAAAGCTCAGATAAAAGACCTTCGCAGGGTGCGAGGTGAAATTCAGCGTGAAATTAAAAAGGCAACTGCGCAGAATTCAATTTACTACCGTGCTACAAAGCCTTGTGAGGATGCAAGAAAGACCGTTGCCCGCCGTGAGAATTATCAGAATTTTGATAAACTCGAACAGCTTTACGCTCAGTCGCAGGCTTAATCTGTTGACAACAAATGCTTTTTATGGTAAAATTATATTACCAATTTGAAAGGAGAAAATAAAAATGGATTTCGTATCACAGATTCTCGGTCTCGTTGAAACACTTCTTGCTTACTTCGGCGAGTTTGAGGCAGCCGGTGTTCTCGACATTATCGAGGGCTTCTTTGCAACACTTTAATCACAGCGCGACCCTGCTCGGCAGAGCAGGGTCTTCTTTTGTCAATCTGACGGGGTGCTTATTATATGATTGAATCGTGCAACAACTGCATAGGAATTCTTGCACATGTTGATGCGGGAAAAACAACGCTGACGCAGGCTTTGCTCGGGGTATCGGGTGCTGTGCGCCGCAGTGCCCCTCAGGGAGGCAAGCAGGGGGCGTGGTTTGATTTTCACGACATTGAGCGCCGCCGAGGAATCACTGTTTTTTCAAAACAAAGTCCGTTTGAATGGAACGGTAAAAAATTCACTCTTATCGATACTCCCGGTCACGTCGATTTTTCCGCTGAAACCGAGCGAGCGCTGTCTGTGCTTGACTGCGCCGTTATTGTTGTTGACGGGGTCAGCGGTGTGCAAGGGCACACTCAGACTCTCTGGCGGCTTCTTGATGAAAACAACATTCCCGTTTTTATTTTCATTAATAAAACAGACCGTGAAACTGCCGACCGCAAAAAAGTGTTTGCGGATATCCGTAAATGCTTCGGCGACGGTTGCATTGATTTTACAAATACTGATTATTCATCCATTGTTGAAGAGCTTGCCGTGCTTGACGATGATTGGCTTGAAGCCTTTCTTGAAGGCAACACCGACGAAGAATACTGGAATTCAGTGATTACGCAGGCTGTCGGCAACCGCACCGTTTTTCCGTGCGTTTTCGGCTCTGCCCTCAACGGTGACGGCGTTGAGCGTTTGCTTGACCTTTTGTCACGTCACTGCCGTTATAAAATATATCCTGAGGAAATGAGTGCCAGGGTTTATAAAATTTTGCACGATTCCAAAGGCAACCGCCTGACCTTTATGAAGGTTACGGGCGGTAAACTCAATGTAAAAATGCCGTTTTGTGATGAAAAGATTGACGAAATACGCATTTTTTCAGGCGAAAAAAGTGAAAGTGTACAAAGCGTTTCTGCGGGCGGAGTCTGTGCCGTGACGGGGCTTACATCCACCTTTGCAGGTCAGTGTATAGCGTGCGGAGTTGCTGATAAATCCGTTGCGCCCCATTTTAATCCGATGCTGTCAGCGCAGGTGCTGATTTGTGACAAAACAGATATTCATACCGCTTTCAGAAATCTGCAACTTCTCGGTGAAGAGTTGCCCGAGCTTCGGGTTCACACGGAAAAATTCGGCGACGAAGAGCAGATTCAGATTCGTGTTATGGGCAGAATTCAGCTTGACGTTTTAAAAGAGCTTGTTGCGGAGCGTTTCGGAATGAGCATTGATTTCGGCGCTTGCCGCATTATTTATAAAGAAACTGTTGCCGCACCTATTGTCGGCTACGGTCATTATGAGCCGCTGAGGCACTACGCCGAGGTGCACCTTCGCATTGAGCCTTCTGCACGCAACAGCGGAATAACAACCCGCAGTGAGTGTTCGCTTGAAGTGCTTGATGCACAGTTTCAACACCTTGTTCTTAATCACGTGCTTGAAAAAGAGCACCGGGGAATTCTTACCGGATCACCGCTTACCGACGTTGATATTGTGCTTGTCGCAGGTCGCTCGCATCTCAAACATACCGAGGGCGGCGATTTTCGTGAAGCGACGTACAGAGCGATAAGGCAAGGTCTAGAAAAGGCAGAAAACGTTCTTCTGGAGCCTTATTATTCGTTTGTGCTGCGTGTGCCGAGTGAGTGTGCAGGCAGGGCAATTGCCGACATTCAGCGCCTGCACGGTGAATTTGAGCCGCCCGAAACCGATTTTGGCGACACTGTTTTGCGAGGCACGGGTCCCGTGTCTGAATTTATGGATTACCCGGAGCAGGTTGCGGCTTACACAAAGGGCAGGGGGAGCATTTCTTTTGCCGACAACGGCTATCTGCCGTGTCATAATGCGGACGAGGTGACGGCACAAATCGGCTACAAAAAAGAACGTGACCTTGATAACCCCTCATCTTCTGTTTTCTGTTCACACGGAGGCGGATTCGAGGTGAAATGGTTTGACGTTGATTCATACCGCCATATAAAATAAAACAAGCTCGGAGCTAAAACTCCGAGCTTTATTTTTTAATCCTGTCTGTATGTACTTAAGAAATCTTTCAGGTTTGTCATTGCACGGTCAAGCGTTCTGATGTCTGGCAGGTAAACAACCCTGAAATGGTCGGGCTTCTGCCAGTTGAAGCTTGTGCCGCAGGTGAGCAGAATCTTCTTTTCCCTGAGCAGGTCGAGCGCAAACTGTTCGTCGTTGTGAATGTTGAATTTCTTCGTGTCGATTTTCGGGAAAATATAAAATGCCGCTTTCGGCTTTGTTACGCTGATGCCGGGAATGTCATTGAGTGCTTCGTAAACAAAGGCGCGCTGCTCGTAAAGCCTGCCGCCGGGTTGCAGTAAGGCTTCACCTGTCTGAATTCCGCCGAGTGCCGTCTGAATAATGCTCTGACCGGGTACGTTTGAGCAAAGGCGCATTGATGCAAGCAATTTGATGCCGTCAATGTAACCCTGTGCGTGGCTTTTGTCGCCTGCAAGGCACATCCAGCCGCAACGGAAACCTGCAACCTTGTGCGACTTTGAAAGTCCGTTGAAGCTGACTGTCAGAAGGTCGGGGGCAAGGGATGCAAGCGCAATGTGCTCCTCACCATCAAAAACAAGGCGATCATAAATTTCATCGGCAAATAAAATAAGGCTGTTTTCACGTGCAACCTGAACAATCTGTTCAAGAATCTCTTTTGAATAAAGTGCGCCTGTGGGATTGTTGGGGTTGATTACGACAATGCCCTTTGTGTTGGGCGTGATTTTCTTTTTTATGTCGTCAATGTCAGGGTTCCATTCAGCTTTTTCGTCACAGATGTAGTGCACGGCCTTGCCGCCTGCGAGGTTTACGGAAGCCGTCCACAGCGGATAGTCGGGCATCGGTACAAGAATTTCGTCGCCGTTGTTGAGCAGTGCCTGCATTGAAAGCGTGATAAGCTCACTGACACCGTTGCCCGTGTAAATGTCATCAATGCCGACGTGGGGAATTTTCTTTAACTGGCAATACTGCATAATTGCCTTTCTTGCCGAGAAAAGACCCTTTGAGTCTGAATATCCCTGTGATGAGCGCAGATTGTAAATCATGTCCACAACAATTTCGTCGGGCGCCATCAGACCGAAGGGGGCAGGGTTGCCGATGTTGAGCTTTAAAATATCAAAGCCGTTTGCTTCCATTCTGTTGGCTTCATCCATAACGGGACCGCGGATGTCATAACACACGTTATCAAGTTTGTTTGACTTTTCAAAAAATCTCATAAATAATCACCGCTTGCTAATATATCATAATTCTGCTTTGTTCGTCAACGTGATTTTAACTTAAAAATAATGTAATTATTTTAAACAAAATTCAATAATGCGGTGATGCAACACCTTGCTTTTGCTAAATTGAGCTGATATAAATCAGGAGTTATTGCACAAACGCAAAAAATATTATTGCAAATGATTGAAATCACAACAAAATATTCCGATGCATCGGCAGACATCAAAAAACATCACTGATGAATTTTAGTATAAACGGTGCGTTTTTGACTTGAATCAAGCAAAAAATAAAAAAAATTAAAAATTTTGAAAAAACAGTTGACATTTTTAAAACAATGTGTATAATAAGTATCCGTAGCCAACATATTGGGGAATAGTGTAACGGTAGCACGACAGACTCTGACTCTGTTTGTTGGGGTTCAAATCCCTATTCCCCAGCCAAAAAACTCCAAGTCTCAGGACTTGGAGTTTTTTTTATCCGTTGCTGAGGTAATGGTATAGCTTAGTTTGTGCTTGATAAATAAAAATTCACCGAAATGGATATAAAGGGTGCGGTGGCTTAACGGTATATGATTAATTTATGAGTGAAAACAGAGGGTGGCTTAACTGTCCATTTACAACCGATGTTGATTTTTATATATTGTTAGGCGGAGGTGGTCAAATATGACTGATAAAAAAACATTCGGTTCATTCATAAAAATCAAACGAACCGAGAAGAACTATTCACAAAAAGATTTGGCGGAAATGCTGTTTGTTACCGAAGGTGCAGTAAGTAAATGGGAGCGAGGAGTTTCACATAGTTAAAGATACCACCCTAAAACCCACGCTTGAAACACTTTCAAAACATTATAATTTTGGAGGTATCCTAATGAACTACATTAAATCTTGTGAATTTAACATCGATACCGCTTGTGTTGAGGTAAAACTTATTGACGGCTCAATGGGGTCAATCGACTGCATCACCGTTGAAAACGAATACGCAAATAATATGTATGAGGTATCAGAACTTGATTATCTTATATACAATGATCCGATGAGCTATGTTGAATTGCTTTTAAACGGTAAAATGGAAGAATACTTGAGAAACAGCACTGACTACACACCTTTATCAGATTTAAGATAATATAGCAAAAAGCCGACGGTTTTTTTTAATCCGTCGGCTTTGGTGTTATGTGGTTGTTACTTTGTTAAGTTCAGCAAGCGAAAATCTGCTTAAAGAGCCAGAGAATGCCGTTGTATTTCCAAGTGAGACAATCCCAGATGAGGTAGAAGAATCTGCAGGAGATATACTCCTTTGGAGTGTTGATGATTTCAATGAGCTTTTCAGCCTGGGCCTTGTACTCGTTGAGCTTTGCTTTTTCCGCTTCGCCCATATTCTCATCTGCAAGGAGTTCATCAATCTTTGCTTTGAGAGCTTCAATATCATCTTCCCAGAAGATTGTTACTCTCTTTTCGTCAAACATTTCAAGTTCAACACCGATATCTGCAACATTCTTTTCTGCTGCTGCGATTTCTTCAAGGAGAGCTTCAAAGCCTGCTTTGATTTCTTCATATTCAGCCTTTTGCTCGTCGGTGAGATTATCAGGATTTACTGCTTCAATTTCAGCAATCTTATCTTCGATAGCTGCCTTGTCGTCACTTGAAACATTTTCGGGATTGAAGTCGTTTTCGATACCCTTGATTTCTTCAAGCTGCTGTTCTGTTTCGGCAATCTTTTCTTCAAGACCTTCGATGTCGGCAATCATATCTTCGAGGGCGGTCTTTTCGTTTTCGGTGGTATTGTCGCTGTCGATAAGATTCTGAATATCTTCTTTAAGCTGTG
>JAZOBD010000010.1:0-8785 GCA_045595825.1 Acutalibacteraceae bacterium | reverse complement strand
TAATTGTCCCAAGTGCGGAAGGAAGCTTACTATATTGGATTGGAAACCCAACTGCCCCGCTTGTGGTGTAAACCTTGTTTATTACGGAATGGAAGAAAGACTTCTTAAGGAGGCAGATGCAGCAGAGGCTGAGCATGCCAGACTTCAGAAGAGAATAGACAGACTTAAGGCATCATTTGTCGGTTCAAAGCTCACAATAATCAGAATCATTCTTTCTGTTTTGCCTATAGCTGCGCTGATGCTTCCTCTCTGCTCCGTGACTTACAGCGGTCCGTTCATTGAGCAGACAACAACTTCAATCAATGCAATTACGATTTACAATCTTGTCTCCTCGCTTGATTTTGACGGATTGTTTGCTATGCTCGGCTCGCCCGTCCTTGCCACAAGCTTCATCGGCTACGCCGTTTCGCTTGTTGCGTTACTGCTTTCACTTGTTATGATTATCGTAAGCCTTGTTCTTCTTACCTGTGCTTGCGGTCCCAGAGGTAAGTCAAGAAACATCACAATGAACGTTGTGACAATGCTTCTTGCAATTGCTTCAATTGCCGGCTTCTTTGTTTTCAGCAAAGGCATCAACACCGTTTTCCCGACACTTGTCAGCGGCAAAATCGGCTTTGGCGCATTTGTTTACGTTGCAATGATTGCAGCCCTTCTTGCAATCAACATTGTCATTGCTGTCAAGGGCGTTGAAGTAAAATACAAGCAGTGCTACGTCGGCGGAATTCCTTATGAAGAGTATATGGAACTTGTCGAAAAAGGCACAGACAAAGAAACCATCAGAAAGATGATGGCAGAAGCAATCACCAAGAAAGAAGAAGAAAAAAAGGCTGAGGAAGCAAAGGCTGAAGCTTAATCAGATGTAAAAAATCAAGCCGTATCGGTTATCTCACCGATACGGCTTTTTGTTATGCTTTTCAGAATTCAACGCCACTGTTCACAGGACGGGTGACAAACACGTCTTTGCAAAGTTTTTCAAGGTCCGCGGCACACTCTTTAGCGGCTTTTTCATCTTTAAAAATTCCGAAAACAGTAGGTCCGCTTCCGCTCATCTGTGAAAGCAACGCTCCGTGTCTTAGCATTGCCGACCTTATGTCCACACGCTCAAACACTTCAACAACCTGTTCGAATACGTTGCCTGCATTGTGGCAGATTCCCTCAAAGTCGCTTCTTGCGGCGGCATCGAGAAATTTAACGCTGTCGGGTCGGTAAATATAAGGTGCCTTGTCATAGCTTTCATAAGCACCTTTTGTTGAAACGCCGCTTGCGGGCTTTGCAAGAAGAATCACACAATCGGCAAGTGCAGGCAGGGGAGTGATGACATCACCCATGTTCTGGATAAGTTTTGTGCCGCCAAAAAGGCAGAACATAACGTCACTGCCGACCTTTTTCGCAATGTCAATGAGCAAAAAGTCGTCGGCGTTTGTTTCAAAAATCTTGTCAAGCGCACGGATTACGCCCGCTGCATCGGCACTGCCGCCCGCAAGGCCTGCGCAAAACGGAATATTTTTACTGATTTTAATTTTAACGCCGGGGTTTTCGATTCCCACGGTTTCAAAAAAGCTGGCTGCCGCCTTGTAGGCGGGGTTTTTTTTGTTGCAGGGAATGGATTTTTCCGTGCAGGAAAGCTCAATTTTTTTGCTGTCGGTAATTTCAACCGAAATTTCGTCATAGATTCCGACTGACTGCATTACCGAAAACAGCGTATGATAGCCGTTGTCAAGTCTGCCTGTGACATCCAGGAAAAGGTTGATTTTTGCTGCCGCCCTGACAGTCGTTTTCATACAATCACCTCATTATTCAATGGGTATTTCGGTGGGGATTCTCTTCATGAACAGCGCAACGCTCTTGAAACCGCACGCTTTTGCAATGTCAAGACCGTCCTCGATGTTTGCTCCGAGGTGCTCGGCAAAGTGTGCATCCGAGCCAACGGTGATGAGCTTGCCGCCAAGCTCACGGAAACGCCTTACAATATCAATGTCGGGCATTGTTCTTGAAAGCTTCTGGCGAAGACCCGAGGTGTTGATTTCAAGAGCTCTGTCTTTCTTGACGAGGTTTTCAAGAATTGCATCAATTTTTTCGCTGTAATCGTTAATGTCAATTTTAATGCCGTAGTTGCCGACAATGTAGCGCAGGGGATAGGTGAGGTGAGCCATTGTGTCGAACTTGCCCCACTGGGAAAGGGTGAGCAGTTCATCAAAATAGGTGTTAAGAAGCTCGTTGCAGTCGAGGTTATCTTTGATATAGTCAAGATAGCAGAAGTCTTTTTTGTCACGCAGATTGTGGATTGAGCCGATGACAATATCGTAACCCCTTGATGAAATCAGCTCTTCCGCCGTCGGAATGTCATAGGTCGGCTGACCCAGTTCAATGCCTTTGCAGACAGTGAGTTTGCCCGTGAAAGCCGAGCGGGCCTTTGCAACCTCAAAATATGACTGTGCGGCGGTGCGGTCGAAGTGGTCTTGCAGATAAAAGTCAATTTCAATATGGTCGGTAAAAGCTATTGCCCGCAGACCTTTTTTGACAGCGGTTTCGCAAAGAAACATTGCGGAATGGTTGCCGTCAAAGGAGTTGTCGGTATGCGTGTGAAGGTCAACGATGTTGCGGTATTTCATAAAAATCACCTATGGTTACATTGAATTTACATATTATTATAAATAATATAACATATTTTTTAGTGTTGCAACAGATAAAATCAAAAAAAAGTTGAGTTATTTATAAAAATGTGTTAGAATAAACTGAAAAATTATTGCCCTGAAAGGAGCATTCACGATGAAAGCAGTTGTAACCGTTGTCGGTAAAGATATGGTTGGTATTCTTGCCGCCGTTTCCGATGTGTGTTCAAAAAACAATATCAACATTCTTGAGGTGTCCCAGTCCATTTTGCAGGAAATGTTTTGTATGATTATGCTTGTTGACCTTGAAAAGGCGTCAGCCAAGTTTGCTGATTTTGCTGATGAGTTGACAAATCTCGGTAAAGAGCGTGGCTTGCAGATTCACGCAATGCACGAAGATATTTTCAACACAATGCACCACGTATAAGGTGAAAGGACTGTTCTTAAATGATAAACACAGGCGATATTCTTGAAACCATAAGAATGATACAGGATGAAAATCTCGATATCCGCACGGTCACGATGGGTATTTCACTCATTGACTGTTGCTGCGAAGACATCGACCGTTCCTGTCAGAAAGTTTATGATAAAATCACACGCCTTGCTGAAAATCACGTCAGTGTATGTGAGGATATAAGCCACGAGTACGGTGTGCCCATTATCAATAAAAGAATTGCCGTTACACCAATTTCAATGCTTTGCGGTGTTTCGGACGGCGACCCCGTAAAATACGCAAAAACGCTTCAGCGTGCCGCAGACACGCTGGGTGTAAACTTCATCGGCGGATACTCTGCCCTTGTGCAAAAGGGCTTTTCAGCAGGTGACAAGGCACTTATTGACAGTATCCCCGAAGCTCTTTCGGTTACCGAAAACATCTGTTCAAGCGTCAATATCGGCTCAACAAAGACCGGCATCAATATGGATGCTGTTGCTCTTATGGGCAAAATCGTCAAAGATGCGGCTGAGCGCACCGCCGACAATAACTGTATAGGTGCGGCAAAGCTTGTTGTTTTCTGCAATGCGCCCGAGGATAATCCGTTTATGGCAGGTGCTTTTCACGGCGTCGGTGAGCCTGAATGTGTTATTAATGTCGGCGTTTCGGGTCCCGGTGTTGTAAGAAGCGCCCTTGAAAAAATCCCCGACGGAAACATAACCGACGTTGCCGATGTTGTAAAAAAGACGGCATTCAAGATTACCAGAATGGGTCAGCTTGTTGCAAATCAGGCTTCTCAGAGACTCGGTGTTTCTTTCGGCATTGTTGACCTTTCGCTTGCACCCACACCTGCCGTCGGCGACTCTGTTGCCCACATTCTTGAAGAAATGGGTCTTGAAAGCTGCGGTGCTCACGGCACAACGGCGGCTCTTGCTTTACTTAACGACGCTGTCAAAAAGGGCGGCACAATGGCTTCGTCTCACGTCGGCGGTCTTTCGGGTGCATTTATCCCCGTTACCGAGGATGCAGGTATGATTGATGCTGCAAGAAGCGGTGTGCTGACGATTGAAAAACTTGAGGCTATGACCGCAGTTTGCTCCGTCGGCCTTGATATGATTGTTGTCCCCGGCGATGTAACGCCCGAAATTATTTCTGCCATCATTGCGGATGAGGCGGCAATCGGTATGGTCAATTCAAAGACAACCGCCGTCAGACTTATACCTGCAATCGGCAAGAAAATCGGCGATGAACTCAATTTCGGCGGTCTGCTCGGCTCGGGTCCCGTCATGAAAATCAACTATGCGGCACCCGATAAATTCATTCACCGCGGCGGACGTATTCCCGCCCCGTTGCAGAGCCTTAAAAACTAAGTGAGGTCTTCTTATGAAAGTAATTGTTACGGGTTCAAGAGGTCAGCTCGGCACAGATGTTGTGCTCAGACTTGGTGAACTCGGATTTGAGGCTGTCGGCGCGGCTTTGCCGTCGTTTGACATCACCGACAAAGCGGCAGTTGAAGCTTTTGTCGCCGATGAAAAGCCCGACGCCATAATACACTGTGCGGCATATACATCTGTTGAAAAAGCTGAAAATGATGAGGATTTGTGTCGCAAGGTTAACGCTGAGGGCACTGCAAACGTTGCCGCGGCGGCAGAAAAGGTCGGTGCAAAGCTTGTTTACGTCAGCACGGATTACGTGTTTGGTGACGGCGGTACTCAGCCGCTTGAAACCGATGCCCCGAAAAAACCGATGAACGTTTACGGCAAAACAAAACTGGAGGGTGAAGAGCTTGCCCTGAAACTTTGTTCACGTTGCTTTGTTGCACGCACATCGTGGGTTTTCGGTCTTTACGGCGGCAATTTTGTGCGCACGATAATGTGGGTGGGCAAAAAGAAAAAGTCTTTGTCCGTTGTTGATGACCAGATCGGCACTCCGACCTACACCCGTGACCTTGCCGTTTTGCTTTGTGATATGATTCAGACGGAAAAATACGGAGTTTATCACACTACAAACGAAGGCTTCTGCTCATGGGCGGATTTTGCAAAGCTCATTGTCAGACTTTCAGGTATTGACACAGAAATTATCCCCGTGCCTACTGAGGGCTATCCCACCGTTGCGAAAAGACAAAAGAATTCCCGTCTTTCAAAGGTGTCGCTCGATGCGGCAGGATTCACCCGTTTGCCTACTTGGCAGGATGCGCTTGAGCGCTATATGGCCGCTGTCAAACAGGACTGACGGTGAACTTTTTGTTAATTATGATTTAAAAAAGCATTATATTTTCTTGTTTCGGTTGAAAAAAATGATTTTTTATATTATAATCAAAATACTTTGTAACCCTTTTGTAACTTTTAGGAGCGTTTATGGAGAATAAAGAGAAAAACTCAATATTTGATTTAAACAGCGGCTCCCGTGACAGCTTTGACGATTTTTACGGTCTGGACCGTATGTTTGATGAAATCGTCAACCAGACCGACCCCGGACGTGCCCGTGCAGGTTTTTTGCCGGATGACCTTGAATCACTCAAACAGCGTGACGATTCAACGCGCGAAAAAGAGATGCAGTCAATCAGGGAAGACATTGAACGGCGCTATTCTCAGCAGGTTGAGCAGGCACAGGCTAATGCCGATGTTGCGCAGCCCGAAAAAGAAACCGTGATTGAAGAAATTGCGGCCGAAGAGTCCGAGCCGGTGAAAAATGAGCCCGAAAAGGATGAAAGCTGGGTTGAAGAGACCTCTGCGTTTTATCTTTTGATTTATGCTTTGGGTCTGGGAATCATCAGAAGCGTTCAGAAATTCTGTTTCGCCCTTGTTTCCCTTGCCGCAAAGCCTTATACCGCAATTGTCAGCTCACTTGAAAAGGCCTCCAACGTTGCAAAAAAACGTTTTGGCCACTCAATCGTCAGGTTTGTTGCGGACCTTGTTTCGTTCAGGCGTGAAATCGGCGATGCGAGCCGCCACACACGCAGAGAAAGCGGCTTTTTTGCAAAAATGTCTGCTTTCAACCGTTCATCAATCAATGCGGCAAAGCGCCACAAGCGTATTTTTATAACTGCGCTCAACATAATTCTGCCGATTGTTTCACTGGTCGTTTTTTCGGCAATGTCAAACTACTGGAACTCCGTCACTTTTGCTCTTGAAGTAACCTATGACGGTAACAGTGTCGGCTACATCAGCAACGAGTCTGTTTATATTGAAGCGCAGGAGCTTGTCAGACAAAGGCTTGACACGGGTGCCTACGGCTCAACAACCGACAGCTCTGTCGTCAAGGGTAATTACAATGCCGACTACAAGCTTACGCTTGTTTCGCTTGATGAGCTTAACGATGCGCAGACAATCTGCGACGAAATTCTTACACATTCCGTTGACAACCTCACAAATGCCTGCGGTGTTTACATTGACGGCGATTTTGTGTGTGCTGTTAAAAATGAGGCAGATGCAAAAACTGCTTTTGAAAGCGTTCTTTTACCCTACACAACCGATAACAGGTATGACAACGATTACGTCGGTTTTGTTGAAACAATCGACTATGTTGAGGGCCTTTATTCCGACGTTGAATCCATTGTGTGGGATGCTTCAAAATTGCAGGATCAGCTTGCAAACGGCGAGCGTGTCGGCCAGAAAGTCTACACTGTGCAGAAAAATGACTCCATCGGTCTTATTGCAAACCGCCACGACGTAACCGAAAGCTATCTCAGAAACGCAAATCCCGGTTACGACTGGAATAAAATTCAACCGGGCGACGTTATTGTTGTATCATCATCTGTTCCTTACATAAACGTTAAGGTTGTGCGCACCACCACTTATGAGGAAGATGTTGCATTTAATACAATCAAACGTAAGGACTCAACGAAATATGTCGGTTACAGCAGTGTCGTTCAGCAGGGCGTTGAAGGCCTGCGCCGTGTAACAAAAACAGAAACAATTGTCGGCGGCGTTGTTGTTGACGTTGAAAGAGATTATGAAACCATCAGAGAACCCGTTGATAAAATTGTCACCGTCGGTTCAAAGACTTACGGCATACATTCCGGCAGTGTCAATATGTCCTCCAAGGGCTTCCTCTGGCCTGCACCCAGTTGTAACTATGTAAGCTCGGCTTACGGCTGGCGAAGCAGAGGCTGGCACAGCGGCATTGACCTTATCAGATCGGGCGGCGGTGCAAACGGCACGGCTGTCATTGCCTCAAAGGCCGGCAGGGTTGAGGTTGTTCAGTACAGCAACTCCGGTTACGGAAATATGATACTTATCAACCATGGCGACGGTTACAAAACGCGTTATGCCCACCTGCTTTCAGGTTCAATAACCGTATCTACGGGTGAATATGTATATGCAGGTCAGGTTATCGGCAAGGTCGGTTCAACAGGTAACTCAACGGGTCCGCACCTTCACTACGAGGTTATTTATAACGGTGCAACCCAGAACCCCGCCTATTACATTTCGTACAGATAGCGGCACAGAATAATCAAATCCTCTGACACTTTGTCAGAGGATTTTTTCTTTTTGAAAACAATTTGTGAGAATGAAAAATAAGGCGAAATATTAAAAATAAGGTAAAAAAGTTACAAAATTTAACCGTTTTGTAACCTTTTGTAACTTTTGGAGACTTACACAAAAGCGAGAGAAAATTCATTGTGCCTTTTGCACAAAAACGGGCGTTTTTTCTTGTGACAACAGTTTTATTGTTGATTTTTAATGCCTTGTATTGTACAAAATGAACAAAAAATTTTTTTCAAAAAATTTGACACCCTTGTTTCAAATCACTATAATTGGCAGCGTTGGTTACAAAACGGGCGGTTTCCCGCCGCGCCAATCAATAAGGAGTTTAATATGAATAAAATCAAAGCTATGATAATCGGCAACGGTAACAGACTCAAAACCCTTGCCATTTCAGCGGCAATTCTTTTGATTGTTTCTGTCACACTCACCGCTTTTGCAAGCACGGACCTTGGTGAGTCGGTAAGTGCAAATCTGTTTTCCGCTGAAAAAAATGTCAGCTCAGCTGATGTTTTCGGATATGCTGATGCAAACGGTGCATATCTAAAAAAAGCATTTCCCGTTACGGTTTGCGCTGACGGAAAAACAAATGAGATTTACGTGCTCAATGCCACGGTTGAAGATGCGCTTGAAAAGGCAGGCATCGTCCTTGGCGAAAACGACACCGTAACCCCTGCACCTGATACGCAGCTTTCGTCTGATGACGAAATCACCGTTTACAGAATCACCTATAAAACACGCACCGCAGATGAGGTTGCCGCTTTTGAGGTTGAAAGCAGACTTTCGCTTGAACTTTTCACCGATGAAACACGTGTAATCCGTGAGGGCGTCAATGGCGAGAAGACGGTTGTTTACAATGACAAATATGTTGACGGCAAGCTTGCCGAAAGTGAAGTTGTCAGTCAGACAATCACAAAAGAGCCCGTAAATCAGATTGTTGAAATCGGTGCAAAGGAAAAGCTTTCACTTATTAATTTCAAAGACGGTGTGAGACCGATTTCTACCCTCACACTTCCCGAAAAATATCAGCTTGACGAAAACAACCTGCCCGTTGACTATGCGGATGTAATCGAAGGCAAGGCAACCGCCTACTGCGATATCGGCACAACCGCTTCGGGTGTACCCTCCGGTGTCGGATATGTTGCGGTCAATCCCAAACAGTTCCCCTACGGCACAGAGCTTTATGTCGTTTCGCTTGACGGCAGTTACATTTACGGTTACTGCATTGCCGCTGACACAGGCGGATTTGTCAA
>JAZOBD010000009.1:0-53061 GCA_045595825.1 Acutalibacteraceae bacterium | reverse complement strand
GGAGATGTTTCAAGACGGACAAGAACAACCTTTTCGCCTCTTTCGTTCCATGCAACTGCGTCTTCAGCTGTGAAAACAACCTTGCCGCATGCAGCACCGGGAGAAGCGCCGAGGCCCTTGCCTGCGGGAGTAGCAGCCTTGAGTGCCTTTGCGTCGAACTGAGGATGAAGGAGGGTGTCAAGGTTTCTGGGATCGATCATGGCAACAGCCTGCTTCTTGTCGATCATGCCTTCGTCAACGAGGTCACAAGCGATCTTAAGAGCAGCCTTAGCTGTTCTCTTACCGTTTCTTGTCTGGAGCATATAGAGCTTACCGTCTTCAACGGTGAATTCCATATCCTGCATATCTCTGTAATGGTCTTCAAGGATTGCGCAGACCTTGTTGAATTCTTCAAATGCTGCGGGGAATTTTTCAGCCATCTCAGCGATGGGCATGGGAGTACGAACGCCTGCAACAACGTCTTCACCCTGAGCGTTGGTGAGGAACTCACCCATAAGGCCTTTTTCGCCTGTTGCGGGGTCACGTGTGAAAGCAACGCCTGTGCCGCAGTTGTCGCCCATGTTACCGAATGCCATCATCTGTACGTTAACAGCGGTGCCCCAGGAATAGGGAATGTCGTTGTCACGGCGATAAACGTTTGCACGGGGGTTGTCCCATGAACGGAAAACAGCTTCGATAGCACCCATGAGCTGCTCTTTGGGATCGGTGGGGAAATCGGAACCGATCTTTGCTTTGTATTCAGCCTTGAACTGGCCTGCAAGCTCTTTAAGGTCGTCAGCGGTAAGTTCGATATCCTGCTGAACACCCTTTGCTTCTTTCATTTCGTCGATGAGCTGCTCAAAGTACTTTTTGCCGACTTCCATAACAACGTCGGAGTACATCTGGATAAATCTTCTGTAGCAGTCCCAAGCCCAACGGGGATTGCCTGATTTATTTGACATAACCTCAACAACCTCTTCGTTAAGACCAAGGTTGAGGATTGTGTCCATCATGCCGGGCATTGAAGCACGGGCACCGGAACGGACAGAAACGAGAAGGGGATTTTCCTTATCGCCGAACTTTTTGCCAGTGATAGCTTCCATCTTAACGATGTATTCCATGATCTGAGCCTGGATTTCGTCGTTAATTTTTCTGCCGTCTTCGTAATACTGTGTGCAGGCCTCGGTTGAGATTGTGAAGCCCTGAGGAACGGGGAGACCGATGTTGGTCATTTCAGCAAGGTTAGCGCCCTTACCGCCGAGAAGCTCACGCATGGAAGCGTTGCCTTCGGAGAACAGGTAGACATACTTGTGTGCCATTGATATACCTCCATAAAAATAATAAACAAACTTTTAGGACGTGTGCCGAAAAAACGGTCACACTGCACCGTCAAACATTATAACAAATAAACATAAAAAAAACTATACATTAATTGAAATAATATCCATAATGTTTTAACCAATATTTTGTTAAAAATTAACATAACATCATAAAAAGTGCCCGGCATCGCTGAAAGCGCAAAAAACAGGCGACAGTCAAACTGTCGCCTGTGCTGTGAATATTGAATTTATACAGCGGCAAAAACAACCTTAACGGCGTTGCGGTTGATGTTGAAACGGCAGTCAACCGATGAGCCGACACCGAGACCTTCCTTCGTGAGGTCGATTCTGATGTAGGTGTTGTTTGTGACGTTGCCCTCGGCGTCAAAAGCCTTGTACTTGATGTGTATGATGCCTGCATCTTTGTTGAATTCGCTGAATGTTACGGTTGCCTTGCCGACATAGTCACCGATACCTCTGTCGGTGATGTTGATGTCGGTCACGCTGACAACGTTGCCGCCTGCGGTGAAGCTTTCGGCAATGTCAAAGTCAATTGAACCGTAAGATTTTGCGGATGTTTCAGGTGCGGCGGAAGCAACGGGGGCAGTGGTTGCGGTGCCTGTGCCGTCAGTATTTTCTGCGGAGGGTGCCGTTGAGGTTGCTGAGGTTGAAGACTCGTTGATAACGTCGCCGAGTGTTTCAAATGTGTATTGCTTGTTTTCGGTGACTGAGTTTGCCTCAGCGGTAACAGCTTCTTCTATTGTGAATTCTTCATTTCCCGAGCCGTCACAGCCGTAGAAGCAGACGGCGCAGAGCATTAATGCGAGAACGATGCAAAAGATTTTTTTCATAAGTCAAAAGGTCCTTTCAAGGTGATACTTAGATTATACAACAACGTGAGGTGTTTGTAAAGCGGATTTTATCCGATTTCAACCGATGCGGTGTCGCGTGAAATTGCAAAGCGGCAGACGCCTGTGCCGTCTGCGAGTGAGTCGTTTTCGGTAAGACGAAGACGCATTGTGCGCTCGGTAATGAGGTTGCCGTCGGCATCGAAAGTTTTATAGGGGATTACAAGATTCTCGGGCTTTTTATCGAGTGAATCAAGAGTGAAATCAAGGAATCCGTAAACGTTGCCGGCGCCCATGTCGGTAAGGCGTACTCCCGTTATTGTGACGGAAGAGCCACCGAAAGAAAATTTTTCGGCATAAGCAACGCTGACTTTCATATTGGGGTTTTCTTCAACCTCAACCTTGATGACTTTTTCAACCTCTGTTGTCTGTGTCACCTCGCCCGCAACGGCGGTGTTGAGCGTGGTTGTTGTGTTCTGCTTGTCACCGTTACCTGCACAGGCGGCAAAAGACACTGCAATTACGGCAATGCAAAGTAAAAAGATGACTGCTGTTTTTATGTTCTTCATACGGTTACGCTCCCATTAAATTCATTTTTAGCCTTGTTGACTGTGCGGATGACGTCTGCAAACACATCGGCGATTTTTTGCGATGTTGCAGGGCCGAGGGAGTTTGTTTCCTCGTAATGTCTTCTGCCCAGGCGGTCTCTGGGGGATTCGGCATAGGGCTGCTTTTCGTCAAGCAGGTAGTCGTTGAGTGGGATAATGTAGCCGACCTCGTCGTTTGCAAGACCGACAACCACAATGTCTTTGTCGTCAGCAATTTCAACAAGGGGCTTTGAGTTGATTTCGGGTGAATAACCCTGAGCGGATTCCTCGGCACTAAGATAACCGCCGAAAACAAGCTCGGGGAAAATTTCACCGGGGATGAGCACGAATTTGAGCGAGTCAATTTCAATGTAGCTGAGCTCAGATTTCATCATGTGGTTAAGACCGACACCGGGCATATGATAATCCTTCGCTTTAAGTATGCCTGCTTTTGCGGCAAGCATAAGCACGGTGTTGTCAATTTCAAAATAAAATTCCTGGCGCAGACAGCTGATTTTGGGAGCAAGCTGTTTTTCGTCGATGATTGAAAGTGCATAGTCGGCAAGCTTGCGGCCGATGTTTCTTGTTGATTCGGCAAAGTCGCTGCCGTTTTCTTTGATTTCAGCCTCGTTTTCGATTTCCATGCTTATCATACCGCCGATTGCACCGACACAGTAAAGGGTGTTTGCGCCCGTCTTTTCGGCAATTCTTTCACGCATATAGCAAGGGAAATCCGCACTGATGCGGGAGTTGCAACCCTGCAACGACTCGGAATGAGAAGCAAAGTTGATTATGTAAGTTTCTTTTGAACCGTCGTTGGGCACAAAGCGAAGACGGGTGAGGGTTTTTGAGTAAACGATGGGCAGACGGATATCTTCCTGCATGTCGGGCACTTCGGTTTTTCCGTGGTAAAGCAAACCCTGCTTGCGGTTTTCGTAAGCATCTTTGACAGCCTTTACCGATTTTGAAAAAACAAGTTCCATGTATCTGGGATTTCTTCCGCTGAGGGGCAGCTGACCCCAGATGCCCATTGTGTCAATGCCTGCGTGGTTGTGCGTTGCAAAAACGTTGATACTGCGGCAACCCGTGCGCATGGCAAAGGGCTTTAATCTTTCGCGCAGAATGTTTACGTCAGAGTTGAGCATGCCGACGCAGTCGATTGAAATAATAACAATTCCGCCTTTGCCCGAGTGGTCATCAATCCACACGGCGTGAGTGTGCGGTGCGTCAAGAACACCCTGTGCGGGATTATTGTCGCCGTAACCTGCAACGTAATATTTTTTTGTGCCGACATCGGGCGGCAGAATACTTTCTTTGCTGAAACCGAGTGAAAAATATTCACTTTTTGCACGGGGGACAAAGCTGAAATCCGCCTTGGGGATTTCAATAACTTCGTTTTTGGCGTTGGTGAATTTGCCGGTCATCTTAAAAACAGAGCGGATACCTTTTAATGCAGGAGTCAGAATGTCCATTTATATACTTCCTTTCCTCAATTGATTAAATATCAAACTTTGTCAATCTGCCTTGTGTGAGCAGGTCGGGGTAATTCCATTGGCGCAACACTTCGTAAACGCCGATGGCAACGGTATTTGAAAGGTTAAGACTTCTTGCCGCAGAGTTGTCAATCATCGGCAGTCTTACGCATTTGTCATAGTTTTCGCAAAGCAATTCTTCGGGCAGACCTGCCGTTTCTTTGCCGAAAACAAGATAGCAGTTGTCGGGATAACTCACGTCGGAATGAATCTTTTTTGATTTTGTTGAAAAATAGAAAAAATTGCCGTCTTTGTTCTTTTGAAAAAAGTCGTCGAGGCTGTCGTAATAAGTAATGTCAAGCAAATGCCAGTAGTCAAGCCCGGCACGTTTTAATTTTGCATCGTCAACGCGAAAACCCATCGGCTCAACAAGGTGCAGCCTTGCGCCCGTTGCGGCGCAGGTGCGTGCAATGTTGCCGGTGTTTTGCGGAATCTGAGGTTCAACAAGAACAATGTTCAGAACGGGCATTTAAAATACTTCCAATCGGTGAAAAGTTTAACGCTGTTAAAACAGGACCCGCGTGAAAAAATAACGGCGAGGTCACATAAAACAAAACGGGGGAGGGGAAAAAATGACAAATCAGACAAACGCCCTGCTTAAAGGAATGGGCGCAGGTATGGTGATCGGCACAGCTGCCGCTGTTCTCAGCTGTAAAATGACAGACAAGGATACGCGCAAATGCATGAAAAAACGTGCCGACAAAATGATGAAAAACATGAACGAAATGATTGACACCATTCAGACAATGCTTTAAGAGGTGAATTTGCTCATTGCGGCGTCAATGTTGCCGTCAACCATCAGTTCGAGTGCATCGCAGGCTTTTTCGCAGACCTCGCGAAGATTTTTCAGATCTGCCTGCGTGAATTCCGACAGCACCCAGTCAGCCAAATCGTAGTCGGGGTGGGGCTTTGCACCGACGCCGAGCTTGATGCGCGGAAAAAGGTCGGATGAAAGCTGACAGATAATGCTTTTTATTCCGTTGTGGCCGCCGTCACTGCCCTTGCGTCGGATTCGCATACGGCCGCAGTCGAGTGAAATGTCATCGAAAATGACAATGATTTTTTCGGCCGGAATTTTATAAAACTGCGCCGCCTGACGCACGGCTTCGCCGCTTAAATTCATCATTGTCTGCGGTTTCATCAGAATACAGCGATGCCCGCCAAGGGTGACATCGCCCGTGAGGGCTTTGAACCTGAGGCGGTCAATTTTTACGCTGTGTTTTTGTGCAAGCAGGTCAAGGCACAGAAAGCCCGCGTTGTGGCGGGTTGTTTCGTACTTTCTGCCCGGATTTCCAAGCCCCACAATCAGATACTCGGGGGCGCCGACAGGCTCCTGGCGGCGTGATTTAAACCAATTCATTATTATTCTTCAATCTCTGCAAATTTTGTTTCTTCGGGGATTTCCTGGCCGTTTTCGTCAACGGTGACGGCGTTTGAGTAAGAAAGCAGCATATCCATGTTTCTTACACGGCTCTTGATTTCTTCGTCAGACATTGTGTCGTCAGAGCACATTACATAAACGCTGACTGTTGCGCTTGCACCTGCGGGAATGCCGATTTCGGCGGTTGCGTTTTTGCAGATGTAAATGCCGTCATTACCGTTTTCTTCACTTGTAATGCCGTAAACAGCAATGTCGTTATCTGTTGTGTTTTCAACGTTTACGTCGATGAGGAAGCTCAGCCATGAAGCGGAATCGGCATAAAAAGCGGTCTCGGCATCTTCGGGCATGCCGTACATTTCGCTCAGGTCAAATCTTTCGGGATTTTTCGCATAGTTGAGATAAATGTCGCTTCTGTAAAAATCGGAAACAATAGCCACGGGTGTTTCGGTGGACTTGTCGCCTGCATCGGGACCGTTTTTGCCAAAGAAGAAGCCTGCAACGCCTGCGGCAATGACCGCAACGGCGAGAACTATGATAACAATGGTGCTTTTTTTCATTTTTTATTCCTCCGTGCTTATATATTATATTGCTCATATTATGACAGATACTTGTTAAAAAAACAATAGCAAATTATGAAAAATAAATAAACAAAGGAAAAAAACGGCATCAATCCCGAAAGATTTCTGCCGTTTTTGCCGTTATATCTGTTCTTGTGTGAAAATGAAGTCGCCGTCGATAAAGTCGCACTCGTAAGCGTTGCCTGCCGTCAGCTTACCTTCCAGCATTTCTTCGGAAAGCTTATCCTCAATTTTCTGCTGGATTGCCCTGCGCAGGGGGCGTGCACCGTAAACGGGGTCGAAGCCTGCGCCTGCAATGCTTTCAACCGCAGCCCCGGTGAATGAAAGACCGATTTCAAGCTCTTTGACACGCTTTGAAAGTGTGTCAAGCATTCTCAGTGCGATTTCGTTGATGTCTGCTTTTGTAAGCTGATGGAAAACGATGATGTCGTCAACTCTGTTAAGAAACTCGGGACGGAAGGTGTTGCGAAGCTCTTTCATAACGGCGTCGTGAATTCTGGTCTGGCTGAGAGTGCCGCCGTTTTCATCGGCAGAAAAGCCGAGTGAGCCGCTTTTGTTTGTAATCATCTTTGCGCCTACGTTTGACGTCATGATGATGACGCAGTTTTTGAAATCAACTCGTCTGCCCTGCGAGTCAGTGAGTACACCGTCTTCAAGAATCTGCAACAGCATATTGAAAACATCGGGATGTGCTTTTTCGATTTCGTCAAAAAGAATTACGGAATAAGGTCTGCGGCGCACTTTTTCGGTGAGCTGACCGCCCTCCTCGTAGCCGACGTAGCCGGGAGGTGAGCCGACAAGGCGCGATACGGTGTGCTTTTCCATATATTCTGACATATCGAGTCTTATCATTGCGTTTTCGTCGCCGAACATTGATGCCGCAAGGGTTTTGCAAAGCTCTGTTTTACCTACGCCCGTCGGGCCGAGGAAAATAAACGAACCTGTCGGCCTTTTGGGGTCTTTGAGGCCGACCCTGCCGCGGCGGATTGCTTTTGCAACGGCGCTGACGGCTTCGTGCTGACCGACAATCCTGCGGTGAAGCTCATCTTCCATATTGAGAAGTCTTTCGCTTTCTTCCTGCGTGATTTTTACAATGGGAATACCCGTCCACGAGGAAACGATTGCGGCAATTTCCTGCTCGCCGACCTCTCCCGTGATCCGTGCATTCTTTTCGCTCCAGCTGCGGCGTATATCTTCAAGCTCTTTTGCCAACTCTTTTTCTTCGTCACGCAGTTTTGCCGCACGCTCGAATTCCTGTGCATTGACGGCACTTGCCTTTTCTTCCGAGAGAGCCTTGAGCTTATCCTCAACCTCTTTAAGGTCAGGCGGAGCGGTGTATGCCTGAAGCCTTACCTTTGAGGCGGCTTCGTCAATCAGGTCGATTGCTTTGTCGGGCAGGTATCTGTCACCGATGTAGCGTGCCGACATTTTAACCGCCGCAATAAGGGCATCATCGGTGATTTTTACCTTGTGGTGTGCCTCGTATTTATCACGCAGACCTTTGAGGATTTCAACCGCCTCTTCTTCGCTTGGCTCACCGACTGTTATCGGCTGAAAGCGTCTTTCAAGTGCGGCATCTTTTTCAATGTGTTTTCTGTATTCTTCCAGCGTTGTTGCGCCTATTACCTGCATTTCGCCCCTCGCAAGGGCAGGCTTTAAAATGTTTGCCGCATCAACGGCACCCTCTGCTGAGCCTGCACCGATGAGAGTGTGCATTTCGTCAATGAAAAGAATCACGTCGCCTGCTTTCTGTACCTCTTCAATTGCGGTTTTGATTCTTTCTTCGAAGTCACCTCTGTATTTTGTGCCTGCCACCATTCCCGTCAGGTCAAGCGAAATGATGCGCTTGTCACGCAACGGCTCAGGCACGTCGGCGGTCGAAATTTTAAGGGCAAGACCCTCTGCGATTGCGGTTTTGCCGACACCCGGCTCACCGATCAAGCAGGGATTGTTTTTTGTACGGCGCGAAAGAATCTGAATAACTCTTTCAATCTCTTTTTGTCTGCCGATAACGGGATCAATTTTGCCCTGCATTGCATAGGCGGTCAGGTCACGGCCGTACTGTTCAAGCGTCGGTGTTGAGCTCTTCTTGTCGCTTTTTTCGCCCTGATTTGCGTTTTTTGCGCCTGAATTTCCGAGAATTTTCGAAAGGTCAATCAGAAGCTCCTTCGGACTTATTGAAAGGCGGGCAAGAATTTCGTTTGCGGCGCAGTTGACCTCACGGATTATCGCCATAAGAATATGCTCGGTGCCTGTGTAGGTGTGACTGAGATTTTTACTTTGCACAATTGCGTTGTCGATGATGTGCTTTGCCCTGGGGGTGAAATCGTCGGGCGAAAGCACGGTGGGTGCACCCACACCGATGCTTTGTCTGATAATATCTTCAACTGCACGCAGGGTGACTTTTTTTGCCGCCAGCACGGTGTAAGCCATTCCACCGTTTTCTGTCAGAAGACCGAGCAGAAGATGTTCTGTGCCGATGTAGGTGTGGCCGAGATTTTCCGCCGCCGTTACTGCGGCGTTGAGTGCTTCATTTGCTTTCTGCGTAAAGCCCGTGAATTTGTACATTTCTATTCTCCCTTCTCTTTATTGCGGTGTGTGCGGGGTTATCTGCACAATGCCTCGCGTACCGCTGCTGCCCTTGCCGCATCTCTTTGTGCGGCGTCAGTCACCGTGTCTGATTCGGCACTGATTGTGGCAGGCTGCATTTTAACGATAAGCTCGTTTGTCGTTTCAAGCTCAATATCAATAATTCCCCTAGCCGCGCCCATTCTTACGGCTGAAATAAGTTCCATGAATTCATCTGTGCTCAGTAATCTGGCGCTTTGCAAAACGCCGAGTGAGCGGAAAATTTTATCCTCTTCAACAGGGTTGCGTGCAAGCTCTGCCGCTGCGGCACGCTCCTGATTGACAAGCTGTAAAACAATTGCTTTCAGGTTTGCAATTGCCGCTTCTTCGGTGATTCCGAGGGTGATCTGGTTGCTCAGCTGATAAATGTCGCCCTTGGGTGCCGAGCCTTCTCCGTAAGCACCGCGCAGGGTAAGGCCAAGCTTTGAAACGGTTGAGGCAAGCTTTGAAATCTGACCGCAGCGGGTGAGTGCGGGCAGGTGCAGCATAACGGAAGCTCTCATTGCCGTGCCAAGGTTTGTCGGGCACTGTGTGAGGTAGCCGATGCGCTCGTCATAAGCATATCTGAGCCTGCCGTCAAGCATTGAGTCGATTTTGTCGGCAATGTCATAAGTCTGTTCAAGTGCGAGTCCGGCTTTCATAACCTGCAAGCGGATGTGGTCCTCTTCGCACAACATGATACTTACGGATTCATCGGGGGTGATGATGAGTGCCCTGCCCTCGCGTGAGGATGCGAATTCGGGGCTGATGAGGTGTCTTTCCGCCAGCGAAAACGCCTGAATCTGGGTGAGTGAGCGCATTTCAAGATATCTGAAAGTTTCGCTGTCAATTTCAAAAATTGCATCTCGTATCATTTCATTGATTTTGCTTTTTGCGGTGTTGTCAAGCTTGGCAGGAAAGGGAAAATCGTCAAGGTTTCTTGCAAGGCGGATTCGTGTGCTTAATACAACATCGCCTTCGTCGCCCTTTTCAATGTACCATTTGCTCATTTGTTTTCGCCTCCTTCAAGTTCTTTGATTTCATCTCTGATTTTTGCGGCAAGCTCAAAATTCTGGCAGGCAACCGCTTCGTTCATCTTTTCTTTCAGCTCGCCGATTTTTTCTTCTTTCGTCTGTTCGGCAGGATTTTGCTCTGCAACGGGGCTGTTGCTGAAGGTGCTGACTTTGCCCGAGTGCTGAACCTTGCCGTGAATCCTTTGAAGTGAGGGCAGCAGCTTGTCGAAAAATGTTCTGTAACAGTCGGCACAGCCTACACGGCCGTCACGCACAATGTCGTCAAATGAACTGCCGCATTTTTTACAGCGTGTAACGTTACCTGCGGACAGGGCGGGGATCATGTCGCCGAAAAAGCTGCCGAGAAGGTCGGAAAAATTAAGGCCGAAGCCCGAAAACATATCGCCGTAGCCCAGGTGAGCGGCACACTCTGAACAGATGTGGCTTTCTGCCATATCACCGTTGATAATCTGCTTGATGTGTGTTGTTGCTTCATTTTTACCGCAATTCTGACATAACATAATCAATCATCCTTTCTGCTGATTAACAGCATCTGTTTGAATATTGATGCCCTTGCGCAGTCACGCGTTTCGGGCGGAATGGGTTTGAGTGCGTTGTCGCTGAGTGCAGCAAGCATAAGCCGTGCGGCTTCGGCAGACAACAGATTCTGATGGTTTAAATTAATAATAAAAGCACGGCAGGTGAGAAAATCAATGCTTTCACCAACCGAGTTCACGGCGTGCATCAGCATTGAGTCGGAGCTGAGTGCCATTCTTGTGATTTTGATGTATCCGCCGCCGCCGCGCCTGCTTTCAACAATGTAGCCCTGCTCGGGCGTAAAGCGTGAGGATATGACGTAGTTTATCTGGCTTGGCACACAGCCGATTGACTGTGCAAACTCGTTGCGCTGAATTTCCGCCGAATCGCCCGTTTCAAGCATTTGCAGAATCATTCGTGCAATGTCGTTACTCAGGCTCATATCAACAACTCCTTTCGGGATGAACACAATTTGTCTTTGACTTTCTTTGACTTTGACTAAATTATAGAAAAAAGTCTGACCTTTGTCAAAAGTCAAAAAAGGTCAAAAACGACTTTTAGCGCGCCAAAATCACGGATTATATCCGATTTTCTCGTTTTTACTGCTGTTTTCTTCGTTTTTTAAATTTACGTTTTTTGCAGAAAGATCAGATAAAAACTTTGACCTTTCGCCCAACGGATGCTCTGCTGAGTGTCGCTCAAAGGGCAGAAAATCATCCTGCACGGTGTCGGCAAAGTGCGGTCTGCGCTGTTCATAAGTCAAAAAATCGCCCCGTAACAAAAATCTTTTCATTTAGTTTATTCTTTTTTTCGGGTTGTTATTCAAAAAATGTAACACAATTGTTTATTTGCCATATTCTGTGAATGAAGGCGGTCAAAAAGCCCCTTCCACTAACTGACGGGAGGTAAGATTATGTGCGGATGCAATAATTCCTGGTTCATTTTCCTCATTCTCATCCTCTTCTGCTGCGGCGGTTGCGGTAATGACTGCGGTAACAGCTGCGGTTGCGGCGGCTCTGTAAGAAACAACGATTGCGGTTGCGGCTGCGGTTGCTGACAAAAAAGCCACGGACGGCACCGTGACAAGTGCCGCCCGTGGCGGTGACAGATTAAATTAAATACTGCAAAGCAAATTAACCGCTTCCTCTTTGGTGAGTCCGCCGGGGGAGGCGGTAAAATTTTTGGGCACGCCGCTGTCCCAGCGTGCGGCGTAAAGCTCTGCCTGAGTTTTTGTGATTTTAACGCCCTTTATGTCGATGAAAGGCACAAGAGCATCCACAACCTCTTTGACACTCCAATTAACAAAGCTTGAAAAAAGGTCAAACTTTTCAACAGAGGCAAATTCCGAAGCACGCTTGATAAGCGCAGGGTAAAAAGCGGCACACGCCATACCGTGAGGGATGCCGTAATTCTCTGTCAGAACGTAGCCGAGAGGGTGAGGGAAGGCAGTGCCGCAGGTGTTGATAACAAGGCCTGCGCAAAGCGAGGCATAATAAACCTTGTCACGCATAGTCTGACTGATTTCTTCGCCTGCGCCCAGACGGCAGAAAAACTCAACAATATCTGAAATCGCCGTGCGTGCAAAAGGTTCAAGAGGTGTGCACATTTTCGGTGTGAAAAATCCCTCTGTTGCGTGAGCAAGGGCATCAAATGCGGTTGAAATCGCAGTGTCATAGGGCATTGAATAAGTGTATTTCGGGTCACAGAAAGATACTGCGGCATAGCAGTCGGGACCCGAAATGCTTTTTTTGAATCCCGTTTCATCATTGGTCAGCACGCTGACAGCCGTAACCTCACTGCCCGTGCCTGCCGTTGTGCCGACAAGAGCCACCTTTAACGGATTTCCGTTATACGTCCTTTTATAAATGTCAATGGGGCTGAGAGTTTCGTCAACGGCATATATGGCAACTGCCTTTGCCGCATCCAGCACCGAGCCTCCGCCGATGCCGACAATGAAATCTGCGCCGCAAGCTCTTGCCGCCGCACCTGCCTCGCAGCAGACGGAAATAAGAGGGTTTGCGCTGATTTTATTGAAGACGGTGTAAGCAATTCCGCTTTTTGCGAGTGTGCCCGTCACGTCGTCAAGTGCGCCGCTTTTTTCGGCGGACGAGCCTCCCGTGAGGATAAGACAGCGCCTGCCGAGTGAAGAAAAAACGTCAGCATTGTCGGTAACGCAGTTTCTGCCCCAGATAACGCGTGTGGGCATATAGATATTAAAACTCATGATATTTCACATCCTTAATTATGTTTGCTCTTACATATTATAGCAAAATAACCAAAAAAAAGCCACTATTTTTTCACTGGCAATTGCCGTCGGCGTGTTGAAAAACAGTTGCTTTTATAATATAATATATAATAACATATTTTAAAATGGAGGAGAATCGGTTGAAAAATAAGAAGCTTATGTTTTTCATTGCGGTTTTCCTTGCCGTGGCGGCACTGGCGGGTCTTGTGGCTTACGACAGTGTCAACCGCAGTTTTACGGATGCGTCTTATGCAATGAATACCGTTGTGGGTGTTACTCTTTACGGCGGTGACGGTGAAGATGCAGAAGGGATTTATTCGCTGATTTGCGACCTTGAAAACAATTCAATTTCACGAATGGCGGAAAGTGCGGAAATCTTCAAAGCAAATGCCGCAAACGCACCTTTTACTCTGTCACCCGAAACGGCGGAGTGCATTGAAAAATCGCTTGACGTGTGCAAAAAAAGCGGCGGTGCGTTTGACATAACCCTCGGAGAAATAACCGATTTGTGGGGCTTTTCAGACGGTGCGGAAAAAGTAAAAGCTCTGCCTGACTCCGAAATCCTTTCTCAGAAGCTTGCTCTATGCGGCTTTGAAAAGATTGTGCTTGACGGCAATGTGCTTACCGTGCCTTCGGGTGTCAAGGTTGACCTCGGTGCTGTCGGCAAGGGTATTGCCTGCGACAGTGTGCGTGACTATCTTGCAAAAACAAAAATCAGAAAAGCCGTTGTCAGTGTCGGCGGCAGTGTTCTGCTTTACGGTGACAAAGAGTTTACCGTCGGTGTGCGTGACCCCAAGGGAACAACGGGCGATTACATTGCAGTGTTGACTCTTCCTGAAAGTTGCGTTTCAACCTCGGGCAGCTATGAGCGGCTTGTGACAGTTGACGGCGTTGATTACCACCATATCCTTGACAGAAAAACGGGCTATCCCGTCAGCAATAACCTTGTCAGCGTTACCGTTGTCAGCGACAGCGGTCTGCTCAGTGATGCTCTTTCAACGGCGTGCTTTGTGCTTGGTGTTGAGGCCGGAATGAAGATTGCCGAAGAATACGGCTGTCAGGCGGTTTTTGTTACGGATAACTCAGAAATATACATAACCGACGGATTAAGCGGAAAAATTTCCGTCAACGCCGCAGGCTACACCATTTGTGAGTGATATATGAAAATAAAAACTGTTAAAAAAAGTGACATTGTTCTTATAATTTCCGTTGTTGCCGCTTGTCTTGCGGTGCTGGCGTTTTCTTATTTCAACGCAGACAAACCGGTTGCGGTTATAACCGTTGACGGTGAGGTTTACGAAAGGGTCAGTCTTGCCGATGTTGAAAAAAGCTACTTTATTGAGCCCGAAAATGCGCAGGGAGTCGTTATTCTTGTTGAGCGCGGTGCAATAAGCTTTTACAGCTCAACCTGCAAAGACGGCTTGTGCGTAAATTGCGGCAAGCTCACACGTGCGGGCATGTCGGCGGCGTGCCTGCCGAAAAAAACGGTTATTGCGGTTAAAGGAGTCGGCTCGGTCGATGCCGTGACGTATTAATTATGAATAAAACAGCAAAAAAGATTTCCCTTGTCGGAATTTTGTGTGCGCAGGCGCTTGTGATGTCGTGGCTCGAAAGTCTGCTGCCTGCATTTCCCTGGATGCCGCCGGGGGCCAAGCCCGGTTTTTCAAACATCGTAACAATGTTTGCCGCAGGCAGTGTCGGCATTTCTTATGCACTTATGATTGCCGTTGTCAAGGCGGCTTTTGCGTTCATCATACGCGGAGTTACGGCAGGCTTTATGAGCCTTGCGGGCGGCGTTGTCAGCACGCTGATGATGTACCTTCTGCTCGGAAAGCTCCGAGGTAAATTCGGCTTTGTCGGCATTTCGGTAATCTGCGCACTTTGTCACAATGCGGCTCAGCTGTGCGTGGCGGCGGTGCTCACGGGCACAGGCAGTATTGTGATGTATGCCCCCGTGCTTCTTATTTTCGGCGTTGCAACCGGTTGCGTAACGGGCATAATTTTTAAAGCGATAATACCTGTTTTGAACAAACAGAGTAAATATTTCATTGAAAAATCTCACTTTGAATGAAAAGGAGTTGTTTAATATGGCTTCCGTAAAAGTTGACGGAGTTCTGAAAGCTGTCAAAAAAGTCAAAGGCGGAGTCAAGGTTGACCACCGCAAAAACACGGCTGAAACACCGCTTATCAGAATTCCAATCCCTTCAAAAGTCATCCTGCCGATGCAGCAACACATCGGCGTGCCCTGCACACCTACTGTGAAGGTCGGCGACATTGTCGGCGTCGGTCAGGTGATAGGTGACAGCGACAAGTACATAAGCACCCCGATTCACGCATCCGTTTCGGGTAAGGTCACCGCAATCGGTGAAGTGCGTCTGCCCAACGGATCTGTTTCAACCGCCGTTACAATCGAGTCTGACGGTGAAATGCGTCACTGGGAAGGTCTTGAACCTCCGAAAATCGAAACACGTGAAGATTTCATAAAGGCTGTCAGGGCATCGGGTCTTGTCGGTCTTGGCGGCGCAGGCTTCCCCACACACGTAAAGCTCAATTTCCCTGCCGATGCAAAGATTGATACTCTTGCAATCAACGCCGCAGAGTGTGAGCCTTACATCACCGTTGACTACCGTGAATGTATCGAACATTCCGACGATATTCTTACGGGTATTTATTCTGTCAAGGATTTCTTCGGCTTTGAAAACGTCATTATTGCCGCAGAGGATAACAAGCCCAAGGCGTTCAAGGTGCTCAAAGAAATTGCCGACAAGGATCTGCACGAGGGTAACAAGGTGCGCCTGATGGTGCTTGAATCAAAATATCCTCAGGGTGCGGAAAAAATGATGGTGCAGTCCACCACCGGCAGAAAAATTCCGCCCGGAAAGCTGCCCTCGGATGTCGGCTGTGTCGTTATGAACGTTGCGACAATCGCCTTCATCGGCAGGTACATCAAAACCGGTATGCCTCTTGTCAGCCGTTCACTCACCGTTGACGGCTCGGCTATTGCAGAGCCCAAGAACGTGCGTGTGCCCATAGGTACGAATATCGGTGAAATCATTGAATTCTGCGGCGGCTTCAAAGAGCCTCCGTGCAAGATTATCGCAGGCGGCCCGATGATGGGTCAGGCAATCATTTCAACCGACCTGCCCGTCTGCAAGCAGAACAATGCAATTCTTGCTTTTGCAAAAAATGACACTGCAATCAAAAAAGAGTATGACTGTATCCGTTGCGGCCGCTGCGCACGTGCCTGCCCGATGGATTTAAGACCCACACTTATTGAAAAATACGCCAAGGCAAAGGATGTCAGCGAGCTTAAAAAAATCGGCGTAAACGTCTGCATGGAATGCGGCAGCTGCGCCTATGCCTGCCCGTCGGGCAAACCCCTTGTTCAGCACATGCGCCTTGCCAAGGCAATTCTCAGAGAGGAGGGAAAGAAATAATGGTTGACGGCAAAAAATTAATTGTCAGCGCATCACCCCATTTCCGCGCACCCGACACATCACAGAGAATAATGCTTGATGTCGTTATCGCTCTTGTTCCCACGCTGATTGCCAGCGTAATCCTCTTCGGATTCAGGTCGCTTGCCGTTACGGCAACAACCGTCATCACCTGTGTTCTTTCCGAGTTTGTATCCCGAAAGGTAATGAAACGCCACAACACAATCGGCGATTTCAGTGCCGTCGTCACGGGTATATTGCTCGCCTTTAATCTGCCCGTTACAATTCCGCTGTGGATGGCGGCAATTGCAAGCGTTGTTGCGATTGTTGTCGTAAAGCAATTCTTCGGCGGCATCGGTCAGAATTTCGTAAACCCTGCACTCATCGGCAGAATTGTTCTGCTTGTTTCATTTGCAAACGCAATGACAACCTGGACAAAGCCCCTTTCCTGGCGCACAGAGGCTGTTACAACCGCAACTCCGCTTGCAATGGCCGAAAGCGAGCTTCCCACATTGCTCGAAATGTTCCTCGGTCTTCGCGGCGGCTGCCTTGGTGAAACGTGTGCACTGACACTTATCCTCGGCGGCATTTACCTGATGATAAGAAAAGTCATTTCTCCCATTATTCCGCTTACTTACATCGGCACCGTGGCAATTATTATGCTTATTGCAGGCAAGGGCGATTTCACCTTTGTTGCTTATCAGCTTATGAGCGGCGGACTGCTTATCGGTGCAATCTTTATGGCAACTGACTATGCAACAAGCCCCGTTAATATCCGCGGCAGAATCCTTTTCGGCATCGGCTGTGGCTTGCTTACGGCATTAATCAGACTTTTCGGCAATCTGCCCGAGGGTGTTTCCTTTGCGATTATTCTCATGAATATCTTTGTGCCTCACATTGAAAGACTTATTTATACAAGACCTTTCGGTGAGGTAAAGGAAAAGAAGAGCAAGAAAGAAAAGGAGGCGGCAAAAGCATGAAAAACTTCAAAGAATTAATCGTGCCCGCAATCGTCCTTTTCGTTATCTGTCTTGTTGCAACTGCTCTGCTTGCCGTGACAAACGACGTTACCGCACCCAAAATCGAACAGCTTGCAATCGAGAATGAAATTGAGTCAAGAAAAATTGTTTTCCCTGCGGCGGTATCCTACGGCGAGGCAGTTACACCCGAAGGCTGTGCAGAGGGCAACACCGTCTGTGAGGCTTATGACGCAGACGGAAATGTTATCGGATATGTTGCCGTAACGGTCGAAAAAGGCTACGGCGGAGACATTGTTGTTATGACCGGTGTTGACGCCGAAGGCAAAGTGACGGGTGTCAATATTCTTGAAATCAGCGAAACCGCAGGACTTGGTATGAATGCCAAGAACGAAAGTTACTTGAATCAGTATCTCGGTCTTTCAGGCGAAATTTTTGTTTCAAAGGATAAACCCGGTGAAAATTCAATTGATGCGCTCACGGGCGCAACCATTACGTCAAGGGCAGTTACCGATGCGGTAAATATGGCACTTGAACTTGCAGGAGGTGAGAAATAATGGCTGCAAAGAAACAGAGTCTGGGTAAAACCCTGACAAAAGGTTTTCTTGATGAAAACCCCGTTTTCCGCCTTGTATTGGGCACCTGTCCCACGCTTGCGGTTTCAACCTCGGTTGTCAACGCAATCGGTATGGGTATTTCCGCCTCAATTGTTCTGATTTGTTCAAACATTGTTATTTCTCTGTTGAGAAAGGTTATCCCCTCAAAGGTCAGAATTCCTGCTTACGTTATCGTTATCGCTTCGTTTGTTACAATCGTTCAGATGATAGTAAAGGCATTTGTTCCTGCACTTGACAGTGCGCTGGGCGTTTTCCTGCCGCTTATCGTCGTCAACTGCATCATCCTCGGCCGTGCCGAAGCTTTCGCAGGCAAAAACTCGGTTCTCGCTTCTGCCGTTGACGGTCTGGGTATGGGCATCGGTTTCACCTTTGCGCTTTGCTGTATGGCAACAGTCAGAGAAATTCTCGGTGCAGGTACTTTCCTCGGCGGTGCCGACAGCCTTCTCGGCCTTTTCGGAATCACAAGCTTCAAGGGCTTTGACCTTATGGCACTTCTGCCCGAGGGCACGTCAATAAGCCCCATGCTTATCTTCATTCTCGCCCCCGGCGGTTTCTTCACCTTCGGTATTCTTATGGCCTGCGCCAACAAGATTGCTGACAAGAAAGGCAAACCCCGTGCAACACTCGGCGGTTGTGATGCTTGTCCCATGGCGGCAAACTGCGCAATTCTTGCAAAGGGCGGCGATGCTGAAAGCAAATGTGAAAATAAAGATAAGGAGGAGGCAACGGTATGAAAATTTTCCTCTCAATTCTCCTTACGGCAATTCTCACAGAAAACTTTGTTCTGAGTAAATTCCTCGGCATCTGCCCCTTCCTCGGTGTTTCCAAAAAGGTCAATACGGCAGTCGGTATGTCTGCGGCGGTTATCTTTGTTATGGCTCTTTCAACAGCCGTTACATATCCCATCAATGCATACCTGCTTGTTCCCAACGGACTTGATTATCTTCAGACAATCGTCTTTATTCTTGTAATTGCGGCACTTGTTCAGCTTGTTGAAATCGTACTCAAAAAGTTTATGCCTCCGCTTTACAATGCACTTGGCATTTACCTGCCGCTTATTACAACAAACTGTGCGGTTCTCGGCGTTGTTCTTCTTAACATCACCAAAGAGTACGGCTTTGCACAGTCAATGGTCAACAGCGTCGGCGCAGGTCTGGGCTTTATGCTTGCAATGGTAATGTTTGCAGGCGTGCGCAGCAAGCTTGAAGGTTGTGACATCCCGAAATTCCTTCAGGGTCTGCCCATCGTTCTTATCGCCGCCTCGCTCGTTTCCGTTTCCTTCCTCGGCTTTGCGGGTCTGGTTGACAATATTTTTGCTTAAAGGAGGGGACTGAATAATGAATCCGATTTTATTTGCGATAATTATTGTTTCCGCAATCGGTCTGATTGCAGGTCTCGGCCTTGCAATTGCGTCAAAAGTCATGGCGGTTGCCGTTGACGAAAAGGCGGAACAAATCAGAGAATGTCTGCCCGGTGCAAACTGCGGCGCCTGTGGTTTTTCAGGCTGTGACGGTTATGCGGCAGCACTGTCAAAAGGTGAAACGAAAGACACAACCCTCTGTGCCCCCGGCGGCAATGAGGTTTCAAAGGAAATTGCTGAAATTGCAGGCCTTTCTGCGGGCGAAATCAAGCCCTCTGCGGCGGTTGTGCTTTGTCAGGGTCACAACATCAATGCAAGCACAAAACTTGAATATTCAGGTGTTCAGAGCTGTAAAATGGCAGCACAGCTTTTTGGCGGTCCCAAGGACTGTATTTACGGCTGTATCGGTTACGGCGACTGCGTTGAGGTCTGTCCCTATGATGCAATTATGATTTGCAACGGCGTTGCAAGAATCAATCCCATCATGTGCCGCGCCTGCAAAATGTGTATAAACACCTGCCCCAAGGGCCTTATCACACTGATGCCCCTTCACGAGGCCAAGACGGCGGTGCTTTGCAAAAATCATGACAAGGGCGCACTCACACGCAAAGAGTGCAAAACAGGCTGTATCGGCTGTATGAAATGCGTCAAGGTATGCCCTGAGGAGGCCGTTACGATTGACCGATTCTGCGCGACGGTAGATTATGAAAAGTGCAACGGCTGCGGCGAATGTCACGAGGTATGCCCTGTCGGTGCAATTGATTTGATAAAACTTCTTAAATAAAGAAAAAATGCAGACGGCGTTTATCCGTCTGCATTTTCTTTTTCAAGGCTTTTCAGCCACTTGATATCGTTTTTGTCGAGCTCCGCCTTTTCAAAAAGGTCGGGGCGTCTTTCTTTTGTGCGTAAAAGGCTCTGCTGCCGTTGCCATTTTGCAATGTTTGCGTGGTGACCTGAAATGAGCACATCGGGCACTTGCTTGCCGTGCCACTCAAAGGGGCGTGTATATTGCGGATATTCAAGCAGACCCGAATAGTGACTTTCAAACTGATAGGCGTCTTCATTTGTCAGCACACCGGGTAACATTCTTGCAATGCTGTCGGCAAGCACGAGGGCCGGCAATTCACCGCCCGTGAGTACATAGTCGCCAATGGAAATTTCTTCGTCAACGATTTCTTCAATGACTCTTTCGTCAATACCCTCGTAGTGACCGCACAAAAGAGCAATATTATCAAGCTTTGAAAGCTCTTTAACCCTTTCCTGCGTGAGAGTCTTGCCCTGCGGTGACATATAAATCAGGTGCGGCTTTATGCCGATGTCCTCGCACAGCGACTTGTAACAGTCGTAAACGGGTTGCACCTGCATAATCATACCCGTGCCGCCACCGTAGGGTGCGTCGTCAACACGGTTATGTTTGTCAAGCGTATAATCCCTGATGTCGCGGCAATTGATTTCAATGCAACCGCGCTCGCGTGCACGTCCGATAATACTTTCTTTGAGCACCGCACCGCACATATCGGGGAAAAGCGTGAGTATGTCAATTCTCATCGTCAAAAATACCTTTCAGGGGTCTGATGATTACCGTGTTTGCCTCAACGTCAACGTTGATTACAACGTCGGGGATGGACGGCAAAAGATACTCTTTGCCTTCATCGGTTGTAATGTGCCACACGTCGTTTGCGCCCGTGCGGCTGACATCACTGATAACACCGTAGCGTTTTTTGGCACAGTCGGCATCGAAAACCTCACAGCCGACAAGTTCGGCAATAAAATAACTGCCCTTTTTAAGCTTTGCATCGGCACGCTTCATAAAAAGAATTTTGCCGCGCAGAGCCTGAGCCGCCTCAACGGAGTCAATACCTTCAAGGCACAGTAAAGCAACATTGCCGTGAGGTCTTGCGCTTTTGACGCGGACCGCACAGCTTTCGTTGTCTGCAAAGTATAAAGTTTTAAATCCTTTGAAAAAATCGGGGGAGTCGCACATGGGATTGACACGGATTTCTCCGCGTACCCCGTGTGTGCCGACAATCTGACCGATTTCAAGAAATTCCTTAATCAATTTCTACAACAACCCTTGAATCACGGCGTGTAGCGGCGGCGCGCATAACCGTGCGGATAGCCTTGGCAATTCTGCCCTGCTTGCCGATAACGCGGCCCATATCGTCTTCGCTTACGTGAAGGTGATAAACAACGGTGCCGTCCTCGGCGGGTTCATCAACTGTGACAGTAACCTCGTCGGGATTTTCGACAAGACCCTGAGCGATGCTGACAAGTAAATCTTTCATTTTAAATTCTCCTTTCAAGAATGGCGGAAAAACTTTTTCTGCAAAGCGAAAAATCCTCGCCGGGGATAAACCCCGTCAAGGTGTTCTCGCTGTTTTACAGATTAAGATGTAAGGATTAAAGGATGCCTTCCTTCTTAAGAAGAACCTTAACTGTATCTGTGGGCTGAGCGCCGTTAGCAATCCACTGCTTAGCTTTTTCAGCGTCAATCTTGACCTCTGAGGGATCGGTAAGGGGATTGTATGTGCCGATTTCTTCGATAAATCTGCCGTCACGGGGATATCTTGAGTCAGCAACAACGATACGGTAGAAAGGTGCTTTCTTTGCGCCCATGCGGCGCAGTCTGATTTTAACAGCCATGTTTGAATTCCTCCAAAAAAATATGTGAAAATAAATATATAATGTATCAGCTTAAAGCTGTATTACATTCCGAACTGACTTGGGTCGAAGCCGTTCATATTGGGCATTTTACCCATGCGGCGCTTGAAGCGCTTTGAACCCTTTTTGCCGCCGATCTGCTTGAACATTTTCTGCATCTGGCGGAACTGATTGAGCAGTCTGTTGACGTCTTCAACCTGCTGACCGCAACCGGCGGCGATGCGTCTTTTGCGTGAGGGGTTGATGATGTCGGGATTTCTGCGTTCTTTTTCTGTCATCGAGAGAATGATTGCCTGCATGCGGTCAAATTTCTTCTCGTCAATGTCAATGTCCTTTGCCTTGTTACCGATACCGGGCAGCATTGCAAGTGTATCCTGAAGGGAACCCATTTTGCGAAGCTGCTGGAACTGGTCAAGCAGGTCATTGAGGTCGAATTTATTTTTCAGAAGCTTCTGTTCAAGCTCAGCCGCTTTCTTTTCGTCGATTGCCATTTCGGCTTTTTCGATAAGTGAAAGCACGTCGCCCATGCCGAGAATTCGGGAAGCCATTCTGTCGGGGTGAAAAACGTCGAGGTCGCCGAGCTTTTCGCCGACACCGACAAACTTAATCGGTTTGCCCGTAACCGCGCGTGCCGAAAGAGCGGCGCCGCCGCGGGTATCACCGTCAAGCTTTGTAAGAATAAGACCGTCAATGCCGAGTGCAGCATCGAAAGACGTTGCAACGTTAACGGCATCCTGACCTGTCATTGCGTCAACAACAAGCAGAATTTCGTGGGGCTTTACGTTGCTCTTGATGTTTTTGAGCTCATCCATAAGCTCTTCATCAATGTGCAGACGGCCCGCAGTGTCGAGCAGAACATAGTCGTAACCGTGGTCTTTTGCAAATGCGAGTGCGCTTTTTGCAATTTCAACGGGATTTATCTGACCCATTTCGAAAACGGGAACGCCGACCTGTTCGCCGACAACCTGAAGCTGTTTGATAGCGGCAGGTCTGTATATATCACAGGCAACAAGAAGAGGACGGTTGCCCTGATTTTTAAGCATAAGTGCAAGCTTTGCACAGTGGGTCGTTTTACCTGAGCCCTGAAGACCGCACATAAGAACGACCGTGGGCGGATGGTTTGCAATGGCAAGACGGCTTTTTGTTCCGCCCATAAGGGCAACAAGCTCTTCCTTGACGATTTTGATAACCATCTGCGAAGGGGTGAGGCTTTCCATAACCTTTTCGCCGATTGCTTTTTCAGTTACGGTGTTTGTGAAATCCTTGGCAACCTTGTAGTTGACGTCGGCTTCAAGCAGAGCCATACGTACCTCACGCATTGCACTGCGCACGTCAGCCTCGGTAAGACTGCCTTTACTGCGCAAATTCCGGAATGCGGATTCAAGTCTGTCGGAAAGTCCCTCAAATGCCAAAGATATCACCTCGATTTATATAAAATATAATGTAATGTATTAAGTGTCAAGCATTGTCATTGCGGCGGCCTTGATGCGCACGCAGTAATCGTTGATTTCGCGTGAAAGACCGTGGCGCAGGTTGTGGTCGGAAATCTGGTTTGAAACCTCAATGATTTCGTTTAAGCCGCTGCGGAGCTCATCAAACTTGTTTGCAAAGCCAAGGCGGCTTTCCATGTCGAAAAGCTGAGTTTCCGCACGCTTGATTGCATCACGCACACCCTGACGGGTGATTCCCTCATTTTCTGCAATTTCGGAGAGGGAGAGGTCATCGTTATAATAATAATCCAAAAAGTCACGCTGTTTGTCTGTGAGCATTTCACCGTAGTAGTCGAGCAAAACTGCTATTTCAAGATTTTTAGCCAACCTGACGCCTCCTTTCCGAAAAAATGATATTTATCTGATAAAAATTGAAACGTCAAAAAAGCCGACTTGTAAAGCACCAAGACTTTACAAGTCGGTATTATACTAAAAGAAACCGCGATTGTCAAGCAAAAATTGTCCCAAAAAATCGCCTTTTATCAACAGTCGGACTGTGGAAAATGTGTGGTTTACCTGATGATTCCCATTTATAGTGCAAAAAACAGGCCAAAAACTCAATATATGCGGTTGCGGGAAACTTTTGCCTGTGGAAAACTTTTTTGAAAAAGTTTGTTAATATTTTTGTAAAGTGGCAAAACTTTACAAGAAATCATTTCAGGGTAACAATCGTAACACCGTCTTCACCCTCACCGTAAAGACCCAACCGTGAGGTTTTTACATAAGGCGAAGCTTTGAGGTAGCGTGTGACAGCGTTTCTGAGTGCGCCCGTGCCTTTACCGTGAACTATGGTGAATTCCGTAAGTCCCGTGCGCAGTGAAGAATCGATGAAGCGGTCAACCTCAATAAGTGCATCGTCAACGGTCATACCTCTTAAATCAAGACGGGTTGTTGCCGCCATATTCAGACGGCTTTCCGTTGTGGCACGTGCGGTTGATTTTGTTTTCTGTTTATTTGCTGTGTTTTCACTCAGACGCAGGTTTGAAAGCTTTGTGCGCGTTTTGATTGTGCCGATTTGCACCTCAACGTTACCGTTTTTGTCGGGCGTATTCAGCACCGTTGCCTCCTTGGCAATGTCACGCACAATGACTCTGTCACCTTTGACAAGGTCACGCGGCAGCACGTAATCTTCATCGTCATCGCCGATACCCATCACGGGGTCTGCGGCGGCATCAATGGATTCGACACCGCGTTTGACAAGGCTTCTTGCACGGCGTGCAAGCTCTGCGGTATCCTTGGCCTTGTCTTTTTCTTTCTTTAATTTATCAAGTTCTGCCAGCAGGGTATAGGATTCTCTCTTTGCCTGTTCAATGAGCTTTGCCGCCTGAGATTTTGCTTTTTCGAGCTCGTCTTCACGGATTTTCTGCATACCTGCCCGCATTTCTTCCGCTTTTGCCTTTTCGGCCTCAGCCTGACGTTTGAGCTCATTTGCACGCTCATATTCAAGCTCCATTCTCTTGCGGCTTTCGTCAAGTCTGTCAACAACATCTTCAAACTGTTTATTTTCGCTTGAAACAAGCTCTTTCGCTCTGCCGACAACCTCACCATCAAGACCAAGACGCTCACAGATGGCAAGCGCATTTGATTTGCCGGGTACGCCGATTAAAAGGCGGTAAGTCGGCCGCAGGGTGGCAATGTCAAACTCACAACAACCGTTTTCAACACGGGGAGTATCAAGAGCATAAGCTTTAAGCTCCGAGTAGTGTGTTGTTGCGGCAATTTTTGCACCCTTAAAATGAAGCGATTCGAGAATTGCCATTGCAAGCGCCGCACCCTCAACGGGGTCGGTGCCTGCGCCAAGTTCGTCGATAAGCACAAGCGAACTGTCGTCGGCAACATCCATAATTCCTATAATGTTTGTCATGTGTGCCGAGAATGTGGAAAGTGACTGCTCGATTGACTGCTCGTCGCCGATATCGGCAAGCACCTTGTCAAAAACGGAAATCTCACTTCTGTCAAGTGCGGGAATCATGAGACCGCACATTGCCATAAGTGAAAGCAAACCGACGGTTTTGATTGAAACGGTCTTACCGCCCGTGTTGGGACCCGTGATGACAAGGGTGTCAAAATCGTTACCAAGACGGATATCGACGGCAACAACCTTTTTCGGGTCAATGAGCGGATGCCTTGCACCGCGCAGATTTATTATACCTTTATTATTAAGTATAGGCGGGCAGGCTTTTAGTCTGTATGCAAACTGTGCCTTTGCGAAAATGAGGCACAGCTCAACTGCGCAGGCATAGCTGCTCTTGATGCCCTCGGCAAAATCGCCTGCCGAAGCGGAAAGCTCGGCAAGAATTCTTTCAATTTCTTCACGCTCTTTTGTTTGAAGCACACGTATTTCGTTGTTTGCTTCAACAACTGCCATCGGCTCGACAAAAACTGTTGCACCGCTTGACGAGGTGTCGTGCACAAGGCCGGGCACTTCTCCGCGGCACTCGGCCTTGACGGGGATTACATATCTGCCGTTTCTCTGTGTGATGATGTTATCCTGCAGACTTTTTGCAAATTTTGATGAGCGTGTGATTTTTTCAAGCTGCTCCCTGACCCGTGATTCCTGCACGCGGATTCTGCGGCGGATATCATAAAGGGTGGGGGAAGCGTTGTCGGCAATTTCTTCTTCCGAAACGATTGCGTCATAAATTGCGGATTCGAGGAATTTGTTGGGCATCAGTGCGCCGAAAAGCGAGTCAAGGCAGGATTCAACGCCTGCATTAGCGGCACGCCACTGTGAAAGTGAGCGCACTGCACGCAGCACACCTGCAACGTCAAGCAATTCACGCATTGACAGCACACTGCCTGCATTTGCACGGCTGAGTGCGTTGTTTACGTTTTTCAGACCGCCGAAAGACGGCCCGCCGAAGCGTGCAAGAAGCATGTGTGCATCTTTTGTCTGATTCATAAGTGCGTTGGCAAGGTCAAGATTTGACTCCGGCTTTAAATCAAGAGCCATCTGCTTTGCATCCTCGCAGGTTGCGTGCTCGCTGAGCATTTGCAGTACCTTTGAAAATTCCAACGCATTGTAATGTTTTTGAATTGAAAAATCCATTTTAAAACTCCAAGAGAATTGTTTTGAAAAAAGCGCCGCCAACCTTCGCTGACAGCGCTTTGATAAACGGTGAATTATTCTTCTTCGCTGTGTCTTTTTTCGTTGAGTGCTTTGAGGATTCTCTTGTGCTCGGCATTGGGCAGGGCATATTTCCAGGTAGGAATTGCCGAAAGGATACAGCCGATTGCGGGAGGCACGGAGATGAGGAAGAACATAACGGCCATAAACGGCTCAAATTCGGGGTTAGCTCTTGCAAGACCTTCACGCATAAAGAGAACAACAGCCTCTCTGCGTTCTTTTTCAAAGCCGACGGCAAAGTAGCCGACTGAGCACATAATTGTTGCAATGCCCGTTGAAAGCTTTGTGATGAAGGACTGACCCGAGAAAAATACGCCGTCGGGGCGAAGACCGCTGTGGTATTCCTCATAGTCGATGCAGTCTGCAATCATAAGTGACTGCAAAACGGTTGAAGCACCGATTGAAAGACCTGCAAAGGTGAACATAATTGCGTAAAGTACAACAAAGCCCGTTGACGTGACGTCGTGATTGGGGGCAAGGTAGTAGCAAACGAAAATCATCAGGAAAGGAACGGCGCTGATGATGTTTGACCAGTTGTAAAGAGCTTTTTTCTCAAATTTCTTTACAAGTGAAGGCATGAACGCCATTGCGATAAACTGACCGATGAAAAGACCTGCGCCGAGCTTTACGTACCAGAAAATCATCTGTGCGCTGTCACCGTTTGCGTAGTAGAAGTTAACAAGGGTGAAGGCAACAAGCATGATAATCTGCTTGGGACTGCTGAGTACGCCCGAAACAAGAATCTGACGGAAGGGCTTGTTTGCCCACATAAGCTTGAAATTGTCCCTGATTGAGTTTTTCTGAACGTTCGGACGGATGCGTTCACGTGTGAAAATACCGACAAGCTGGAAAAGACCGCAACCGAGAACAGAGAAGATAAGTGCCGCAATCAGGAAACCGTAACGCTGACCCTGCTTGATTGCCAGCGCCGAGTCAAGGTCGGCAAAGGTTGACGATGCAAGAAAATCGCCGATTGCAATGCCGACGGGCTGAATGGCAAGCAAAGAAACACCGCCGCCGATGCCTGCAAAAATTCGTGCAAACGAAAGCAACTTGTTGCGGTCGTTGTCATCCTCTGTCATAACCGCGGTAATACCCCACAGGGGAATGTCGCCGACAGTGTAGGTCATGCCCCAGAGAACATAGGTGATTGCCGCCCAGGCAACAATAAGAGCCTTGTTAGCCTCGGGGTCGGTGTAGAAACCGAAGCTTGAAAAACAAAGAACGGTAATCAAAAGAATGGGCAGGGGAACGAAAAGAAGATAAGGACGGAATTTACCGATTTTTGTGTTGGTGCGGTCGGTGATTGTACCCATCATCGGGTCATTGAAAGCGTCCCATACACGGGCGGCGGTCATGATTGTGCCGACAGCCAGTGCGGGCAGGAAAATTACCGATTCAAAGTAATACTGCAAACCCGAGCCGATGACATTGTAAATGATGTTCTGCCCGGCAAGACCTGCAAGGTACATATTGCGTTCTTTTGCCGTGTAGGTTTTTACCCCTCTGTCGGGGTTAGGTAAGCGTTTTGCCATGGTGACCTCCTGCTTTTTGATTATTTTGCAGAGCCTTTTCTTTTTGCGATTTCAGCAACCATCTGGGCCTGTTTCTTTTCGGTGATTGTGTAGAAGAAAATCGGAACTGCGCAGGCAAACATACTTACTACGCCCGAAATGATAAGCACGTTCCAGAGTGCATCGGGATTTGCAACCTCGTATGTTCTTGCGTTGATACCTGCAATGCTCATTGAAAGAACGCCGATGAATGCGCCGACAGCCATACCGATTTTGTTGATGAGGGTCTGCATTGCAAAGCAGATGCCTTCGCCTCTTTCGCCTGTTTTCCATTCAAGGTAGTCAACGGTGTCACCGATCATAGCGTAGGTGATGATATTGTTTACGCCCTGAGGAATACCGAGAAGAACAAGACCGATTGCGCAGATTGCCATTTTCCAGGGTGCGTCATAGCCGACAAAATACATAACTGCCATTACGACACCGCCGAAAAGGTGAACAGCGATATATGACCATTTCTTTGTGAATTTCTTTGACATCCAGGGAACGAGGATTGATGCAACAAGACCGCCGGGAACAACGAGAAGGGTGATGATGCCGTAAAGACCTTCGTTCTGAAGGATGTATTTTGCAAAATAAAGACCGCCCGTGTAAGAATAAACCATTCTTGCACCGCCGAGAACACCGGAAAGAACGATGAGGAGAAGTTCTTTGTTCTTGAAGAGGAGCTTGAGGTTGTGGCCGAATGAGGGGGGATTTTCGTCAGATGTGAAACGTTCTTTTGTGTTCTTGAATCCGTAGAAGAACATGGGCATTGCGGCAACAACAAGCACAACGGCGGCGATGAAATAAACCCATTTGAGCGTGTCGGCGTTTGCGATTTCCATGCCGTTTCTTACCGTGCCGACAAAAGTCTGAGCGGCTTCTTCGGCTGTGATGCCCTGGTTTGCAACCATGTTTTTGACCGCTTCGGCCTTATCGGTAAGGATAAGGGCAATGTCTTCCTGGGTATATTTGAACTTTGATGTGAGTGCACCTGTGATCATGGGGATGAAAACGGTGACGATACCTGCGCCGACTGTGCAGAACATACGGGCAACGGTGAGGATGTTGCCTCTTGTTTCGGTATTGTTTGTAAGGCAGGTTGAAAGGCCCCAGTAAGGAACGTCAGCGACTGTATAGAAAACACTCCATATGACGTAGATGACACCGATTACGGCAAAGGCAACGGAAGTCTGCGTACCGTTATAGACGTTTTCTGCGCTGAATACGGGAAGGAAGCAGAGAATTGTCATAATGCCGATGGGGATTGCCATCCATTTGAGATAAGGACGGCATTTGCCCCACTTTGTGCGGGTTTTGTCAACAACGGAGCCCATGATGGGGTCATTGAGTGCGTCGAAAATACGTGCACCGAGCATAAGAATTGCAACGGCGGTTGCGCCCTTTACGCTGCCGATCATAACGCCGTCTGCACCGAAAAGAAGAGCATCGGTCATAAATACGGTTATGTAAGAACCGATGATGGTGCAGATGAAGTTCTGGCCGAAGCCCGCTATGCTGTAAGCGATAGCCTCTTTCGGTTGAACGCCCTTGCCCGGAGTTGTTCCGAACAGCTTGTGGAGAAATCCGTCAAGTTTCATTTTGGTGTTTCCTTTCGTGTTTAAAATAGTGACTTATAAAAATCAAGCGATTTATACTTGCGCTGTGTCTGGGCAACAAGATATTTTTCGCTTATTTCCGTTAAAAGAGAGAGGGATGCGCTCGGCATTTCAAAGGCAAAAATCCTTTTGTCGGAGCAGGTGCAGATGTGGCGCATTGCCGACAGTACGCCTGCGGTTATTTCAAAACCGCCGTGTGAGGAGTCTCGGCAGTGAACGCAACCGTCATCAACGCTGAAATAAATGCCGCTTTCAGGCTCTTGACCGCAGTGGGGACAGGCGGAAAGCTCGGGCATATAGCCTGCCAGAGTGAGAATACGCAGTTCTAAAACCGCTTTGATTTGCCCCTGTGAGCGTTTGCCGCTGACAAGCATGTGCAGCGAATTGAGCAAAAGACGCAGAAATTCGTCTGCCTCATCAAGCTCGGGGGCAAGCTCGCCCGCAAGTTCGCAAAAATACTGTGCAAGAGCAAGTGTTTCAATATCGTCACGCAGACCGAAAAAGACTTCAATGCTCTGCGCTTCGTCAATTATGTAGCTGTTCCTGCTTTTGTAAATGGAAAAGCGGGAAAAGCACAGTGGCTGAGTTGCGCCGAGAAAACGGCTTTTGACCTTTTTTGCGCCGTTTGCAAATGCGCGCACAACGCCGAAATCCCGTGTCAGCACCGTGACGGCACGGTCACTTTCGCCCGTGTCCGTCACCCTCAGCACAATGCCGTCGGTGTTCATCCTCATTCTCGACAGCCTCCGTGTGAGAAGAATTTTTATTGTAACCGCGGTAAATCAGGTAGTCGCTGATTTTTCCGCTTTTTGCAAATCTGTTCCAGGCGTCTGTACCGTTGTTCATCCAAAAGCCTCCAATCACAATAATAACTTTGCCTGCTTTCGGACAGTTATTACAGGTAATTATTTTGCGGCTTTTCAATGAATAAAATCAGTCAAGACCGAAATTGTGGATAATGCCCTCACGGTTGCGCCAGCTTTCCTTGACCTTGACCCAACAGTTGAGGTTGATTTTGCAGTCGAAGAATCTTTCCATATCTATTCTTGCTTTGGTCGAAATATTTTTGAGCATTGCGCCGTTTTTGCCGATGATAATGCCCTTGTGGCTGTCGCGTTCACAGAAAATCGTTGCCTCAACGTCCATAATGTCGCCCGTGGGGCGCTCGTGCATTTTTTCAATGCAGACGGCAATGCCGTGAGGTATTTCCTTGTCAAGCAGAAGCAGCATTTTTTCTCTTATCATTTCTGCGGCAAGCACTCTTTCGGGTTGGTCGGTGAGAGTGTCGGCAGGGAAAAAGTGAATGGAAGGCTCTGCAAGCTTTTCAAGCTCATCAAGCAATTCGTCAACGTTTGTGCCGTTGATTGCGGCAACGGGAACAACCGCCTCAAAGTCGTGAAGCTTTGAGAAAACAAGAATCTGCTCCATCAGTTTTTCCTTTTCCTTGACGATGTCGGTTTTGTTGATTGCAAGCACGGCAGGCATTCTTGAAGCCTTGATTTTACCGAGCAATTCCTGTTCTGCCTCACGGATTTCACTTTCCGGCTCAACAACAAAAAGACAGGCATCAACGTCGGAAATGCTGTCGCTGACTGCTTTTACCATCTTTTCACCGAGCTTTGTTTTGGGGCGGTGAAAGCCGGGAGTGTCGGTGAAAACAAGCTGAGTGTCGCCGCGTGTGAGCACGCCGACAATGCGTGTTCTTGTGGTTTGCGGCTTTTGTGTGACAATTGCAACCTTCTGACCGAGCATACGGTTTAACAGTGAGGATTTGCCGACGTTGGGACAGCCGACAATTGCAATAAATGCGGTTTTGGTCTGAGGCATGTTTTTCTCCTTATTTCTTTTTACAAGGTGCGAAAATGAAAAATCCGCACAGAATTAAGCTGATAATCAGTGCAACAATCATCAGCGGATGTGTAACGTAATAATCAAAAAGCTGTCTGAAAGCTTCGGGTTGCCACAGCAGAGCAATGCCCACAGCCACGGCGAAAATTGCAAAAATGAGCACTGCGCCTGCGGCACAGTCTTTTGCGGCCTTTGCATACTTGTTGAAATCCTTTGTCGTCATATCAACCACTCTTTCAACGGCAGTGTTGATAAGCTCTGCGGCAAGCACTGCGGCGTTTGCCAGAAAGAGTACGGCGAAATCACGGCGCGAAAGGTCAAAAAAGTCATAGATGAGCAGATATGAGTACATATATGCCATGCAGCAAAGGTGAATACGGAAATTACGCTCGTGCCTGACGCAGTAAACAATGCCGCGCCACGCATAAACAAAACTCAATGCAAGTGATTTCATAATTCTCTTTGCCCTTTATTCATCCACAAAATAGCTGAAATTGCGTGTAAGACCCATCTGCGTAAGAACGGTTTCTTCCTTTTCTCTCATTCTGACACTTTCAAGGCCGCCGTTTACGTGGTCGTAGCCGAGAAGGTGAAGCATTGAATGGACAGTGAGAAAAGCGATTTCACGCTGTAACGAATGGCCGTATGTATCCGCCTGTTTTACGGCGTGCTCAACGGAAATGACAATGTCGCCGAGCAGTTTTGCGCCACTTTCGGGGTTGATGTCATATTCGCCGTTTTCACCCAGAGGGAAAGACAGCACGTCTGTTGATGAGTCGATGTTGCGGTGTTTGCAGTTGAGCACACGGATTGTGTCATCGTCAACAAAGGTAACACTGACCTCAGCCGAGCCTTCAAACTGTTCAAGCGAAAGCACGGCGGTGCAGCTGCGGCGTATAAGCATTCTGATTCCAGTGGGGATTTTTACGGATTTCTGGTCGTTGGAAATTATAACTTTGATTTTATCGGGCATTTTTTCCTCTGTCCTCCTCGTGCTTTTCGTAAGCTTTGATGATATCCTGAACAAGGCGGTGGCGCACAACGTCCCTTTCGGTGAAACGGACCGTGCCGATACCTTCAATGTTTTTCAGAATTTTAACGGCGTCTTTGATGCCTGAACGCTTGCCGTCGGGCAGATCAATCTGCGTGATGTCACCGTTGATTACCATTTTTGAGTTGAAACCCAGACGTGTCAGGAACATTTTCATCTGTTCGGCGGTGGTGTTCTGTGCCTCATCAAGAATGATGAAACTGTCATCAAGCGTTCTGCCTCGCATGTAGGCAAGGGGGGCAACCTCAATATCGCCGCGTTCCTGATGGCGCTGAAAGTTTTCTGCACCGAGCATATCGAAAAGAGCATCGTAAAGCGGGCGCAGGTAGGGGTCAACCTTCTGTTGAAGGTCGCCGGGCAGAAAGCCGAGCTTTTCGCCTGCCTCAACGGCGGGACGGGTGAGAATGATGCGATTGATTTCTTTTGCTCTGAAAGCGGTTACCGCCATTGCAACGGCAAGGTAGGTTTTACCCGTGCCGGCGGGGCCGACGCCGATTGTGATTGTGTTGTTGCGGATTGTTTCGATATATTTTTTCTGACCGAGGGTTTTCGGCTTTATAGGTTTACCGCGGGAGGTTATGCAGATGCAGTCGGCGGTCATCTGGTCAAGCTTGTCTTCGTTACCTTCTTTAACAAGCGAAAGGACGTAGCGCACGTTTTGCTCGCTGAGGGATTCACCCTTGTTGATGAGGGTGAGCAAGCCCTGAATTGCCCTTGTGCCGAGCTGAACGTTTTCAGCCTCGCCCGTGACTTTGAGTTCTGAGCCGCGGCTGATGACGGTTACGCAGAATTCCTTTTCAATGAGCCTGATGTTTTCATCAAAACTGCCGAAAAGGCTTACCGCATTTTCCATTCTTTCAACGTTAATCAACTGTTCAAACATAAAATACTCCCAAACCTTACTTATAATCTTTTGAATTGTAGCACAAATTCGCCAAAAAGTCACTATATTTTTATTAAAAACTGATAAAAAATTTAAATTTATTTTTAAATAATTGTCTTACAACAATATTTGTGTTTAACATAAATCTTTTTTGTGAATTTATTTTGATATCGGTTGACTTTTGGAAAAACTAATTATATTATTAAATTATAATGCCGTGATATGCGCTTTCGGGCATTAATTAATAACCGAGGGGGTTCTTATGGGCACAGCTTATGATGTGATACAGTCTGTCGCAGCCTATGCCTTGCCTGCGCTGACGGCGGTAATTCTGTTGCTTTGCTTTTCGCCTTTGCTCAGGCGGCGTCAGCCTCCGCTGGGTCAGGCCTGTCTGGTTGATGTGTCAACGGGTGAGGCGTTTGAGCTTAATCACCGTGAAACCTCAATCGGCTCAGGTAAAAAGTGCGACATTGTTCTTGATTATGAAAGTGTTTCGGCCTTGCAGGCTGTTGTAATATGCACAAAAAAAGGCTGGCACATTTCGGGTGCGCTTCTCGGCGCAGACATTATTGTAAACGGAAAGAAGGTAGAGGGTCGTGCTGTAATTGCCGACGGCGACAGAATAACGGTCGGTGGCGTGGCACTGGTCTTCGAGCATAAATAAATGAATTTTGAAATGACTGAAAAAAACGGTAAAAAAGTTTATACGCTTGAAAACGGTCTGAAAATTGTCAGTGAGTTTGACAAGGGCGCAAAAAGCTGTTCGCTCGGCGTGTGGGTCGGCTCGGGCTCCCGCTACGAAACGCCTGAAACGGCAGGTACGTCGCACTTTATTGAGCATATGCTTTTCCGCGGCACTCACACCCGCTCTTCTCTTGATATAGCAGAGCAGATGGATGAAATCGGCGGCGTGCTCAACGCATACACGGCAAAGGAATACACTTGCTATTATGCACGTGCGCTCACCGAGCACGCACACAGGGCATTTGATATAATCTGCGATATGCTTACTGATCCCCGTCTTGACGAAAGTGACATTGAACTTGAAAAAAACGTCATCACCGAGGAAATCGCAATGTATGAAGACAGCCCCGAGGACCTTTGCTCAGACGTTTTTTATGAAAATATCTGGGCGGGCAATGCGCTTGGCCAGAACATTCTCGGCACAAGGGAAACCGTCGGTGCAATGACTGCGGCGGCACTCAGGGCTCACCTTGAAAAGTTTTACGTGCCCGAGCGTATGGTTGTCAGCTTTTGCGGCAATTTCGATGAGGACGGTATGCTTGCCCTGTGTGAAAAATATTTTTCACAAAAACAAAATACAAACAACCCCATTTCCGTCGGAGGGTGCGGATACAAAAAGAATATCGTTACGGTGAAAAAGCCGTTTGAGCAAAATCAGATAATGCTCGGTTATCCGGGCGTTGCGCTCAACGACGAAAAGCGTTATGCCGTGCAGTTGCTTAGCTCCATTCTCGGTGCATCGTCTTCATCAAAGCTTTTCCAGCGCATAAGAGAAGAACTCGGTCTTGTTTATTCCGTTGACTGTGCAAACGCTTCACACCTCAATATCGGTGCATTTATCATCTGTGCAGGCGTCAGCGCAAAAAGTGAGGAAAAGGCAATCAAGGAAATTCTGAAAATAGTCCGCGAATTTCCTGAAACGGTGACGGAAAGGGAGCTTTCAAGGGCAAAAGAGCAGGCGGTTGCAGGTATGATAATGAGCCTTGAATCAAGCTCATCGCGTGCTTCGCGCAACGGCAGGGAACAACTGCTTTTCTCCGGCCTGAGAGACATTGAAAAGGTTGTTGAAAAAATAAGAGGCGTCACCCTCGGCGAAATTGTTGAGGCGGCGCAGACGATGTTTGATATAAGCAATGTTTCTTTCTGTGCCGTCGGCAAGGTCGGCGACGAAGAATATTATCGCAGAATTCTGAAATAAGGTGAATGTAATGATTGGTGCAAATACTGTCAGGCGTCTTGTTGTCAAGGTCGGCACATCGACGCTTACATATGCAAACGGTAAGACAAATTTAAGGCGCATGGGCAAGCTTGTGCAGGTGCTCAGCGACCTTAAAAATTCCGGGCTCGAGGTTGTGCTTGTAACCTCGGGTGCAATCGGCGTGGGCGTCGGTAAGCTCGGACTTAAAGAGCGACCGCACGACACTCCCGGCCGTCAGGCGGCGGCAACCGTCGGGCAGTGTGAACTGATGTTTATGTATGACAAGCTTTTCGGTGAATACGGCAACACAATCGGCCAGCTTCTTGTAACCAGAAGCGACTTTGAAAATGAAGAGCGCTGTCACAATCTTTCAAATACTTTTGACAAGCTTTTTGAGTATGATGCATTGCCCGTTGTCAATGAAAACGATGCGGTTGCGGTTGAAGAAATTGTTTTCGGTGACAACGACAGCCTTTCAGCACACATTGCAACGCTTGTCAAGGCGGATTTGCTTGTAATTCTTTCGGATATTGACGGACTTTTCAGCGCAAATCCGATGATTGATGAAAATGCAAGTCTTATCCCCGTTGTGAATGAAATAACCCCCGAAATATATGCTATTGCAGGCGACAAAGGCAGTGAAAGAGGCACTGGCGGAATGGTCACGAAGCTTCACGCCGCCGAAATTGCCTGCGAGGCGGGCATTGATACCGTTGTGATGAACGGTGCAAATGCCGAGGATTTGTACCGTCTGCTTGAAGGCAGGCAGGTCGGAACTTTATTCAAAGCAAGAAAGGGTCGGTAAAATATGACTGATATCCGTTTGATCGGCGAAAGGTCAAAAGCGGCAGGCAAGGTGCTTGCAAAAGTGGGCAGTGCGGCAAAAAATGCGGCGCTCAGAGCAATTGCGGCGGCTTTGCGTGAAAATACGTCGGCGATTCTTGCGGCAAACGCACAAGACATTAAAAACGGTGCCGCCGCAGGTCTTTCAGAGTCGCTTCTTGACAGGTTAAGACTCACAGCCGACAGAATTGAGGGTATGGCTCAGGGCGTTTTGCAGATTGCTGATGCCGATGACCCCGTCGGCAAGGTGCTGTGGGGCGAAAACCGTCCCAACGGTCTGAAAATAGAAAAAGTCAGTGTACCTCTCGGCGTTATCGCTGTTATATATGAGGCACGTCCCAACGTCACGTCGGATGCTGCGGCGCTCTGTCTTAAAGCAGGCAATTCCGTTATTTTAAAAGGCGGCAAAGAGGCAATCAATTCAAACCTTGCAGTTTCTGCCGTGATGAGAAAAGCACTTGCTCAAAGCGGCCTGCCTGAGGACTGTGTTATTCTTGTTGAAGACACTTCGCGTGATGCGGCAAATCAGCTTATGCGCCTTAACGAATTTGTTGACGTACTTATTCCGCGCGGCGGTGCCGGGTTAATCAGCGCCGTTGTCAATAATTCCACCGTGCCCGTTATTGAAACAGGTACGGGCAACTGCCACATTTATATTGATTCTGCCGCCGACCTCAATATGGCAGCCGACATTGTTTATAATGCAAAAACCTCACGCCCCTCGGTCTGCAATGCCTGCGAAAGTCTGCTTGTACATAAAGATGTTGCGGAAATGGCACTGCTTGCGGTGTGGGAAAAACTTAAAGAAAAGAATGTTGAAATCCGCGGTGACGAGGCGGTCTGCGCCATTCTTCCCGAGGCGGTTGCCGCCAATGAGGATGACTGGGGCAGGGAATATCTTGACTATGTGATTTCCGTCGGTGTTGTTGACGGCATTGATGCCGCAATTGAGCACATTTCGGAATACGGCACGGGCCACAGTGAATGTATTGTCACAAACGATTACTTTGCCGCGAAGAAATTTCAGGATGAGGTTGATGCCGCGGCGGTTTACGTCAACGCTTCGACAAGGTTTACCGATGGCGGTGAGTTCGGTTTTGGTGCGGAAATCGGCATTTCAACGCAGAAGCTTCACGCACGCGGACCTCTCGGCCTTGCAAATCTTGTTACCGAAAAATATATCGTCAGCGGTTGCGGTCAGGTAAGATAAGGAGTTTTGGATATGGCAAAAGAAAAAGTAAAAGAACAGAAACCCGTAAAAACAAAGAAAAAGAAAAATCCGCAGAAAAGCCGCCTTGCGTTTCCGCTTGGCCTGCTTGCAGTTGTGCTTGCAATAATCGGTGCGGTTACCGTCGTCAACTTTGCCGTTGACAAGGTGCAGTTACTCACCGACCGTACTGCCGAAAAAGCTGAATATGAAAAATTCCTGAAACCCGTTGTCATGTTTGACCCCGACCCGTTTGATGACCTCGGTCAGGCTGACATCACACAGTTGCTCAACTCTGCTGTGTGGGCATTGCTCACTGACGAAACAAACTCCGACAAATACGAATATCTTGAAGGTGGTCTTAAAGTGCCGCAGGCGGATATTGAAGCGAAGTTCATTTCTCTTTTCGGTACCGAAATCGATATTGCATCAATGCACACTTTGCTTGATATGAGCGTTTATGACATTTCTTACGATTCCACGCTTCAATGCTACATCATCCCCGTTACGGGTGTTGAAACCGCATACACACCCAAGGTTTTTGAAATCAAAGAGCAGGGCAGTACGGTTATTCTGACCGTCGGTTACATCGGCAACGAGGTCTGGGCGCAGATTGATTCACCTGACAGCTATGTTCCCGAGCCTGATAAGTATATGGAAATCACCCTGCGTGAAAGAGATGACAATTACTACATTGCCGCAATAAAGGCAATTGATTCCCAGGAGGTTGCAACCGTTGCGACCACCCGTCAGGATGAGGTCGGAAACCCCGACGGAGAGACGCAGACGGACAATCTTATTGCAGTACAGACCGTCACGGCTGCGCAGGCACCTGAATATGTTACCGACGAAAACGGTGAAACCGTGACAAATGAAGACGGCGAGCCCGAAACGGTTGAGCCCGAAACCTCTGCTGAGGGTGAAGAGGAATCAACCGGAGAAACGGAAGATGAAACCTCTGACACCGACGACACAACGGAAGAATATACGGAAGAATAAGTATAAATCAAACGCAAATGCAAAAACGCACCCTGTGCAGGGTGCGTTTTTTTATTTATTTCTGAACATTTTTGCCGTTTCTCCTACGGCGAGAGGCGCAATTGAAAGCACTGCCACAGTCAGCCATTCAATCCGACCGAGCGGCACGGCTTTAAAGCTTTGTGCAAAGGCGGGGATGAGCATAACGGCAAGTTGAAGTGCGGTGCAGATGATGGCGGAAAAAGCCATTCTTTTGTTTGAAAAGAATCCGACTTTGAAAATCGGCTGATGCGAGCGCATACTGACTGCGTGCGAAATTTCACAAAGGCTCAGTGTGCAGAATGCCATTGTGCGGCCGACCTCAACGCAGGAATCCGCAAACATAAAGCAGCCTGCACAAAAGGCAAAAAGTGTGAGCGCACCGACAAAAAATCCTTCAAGCATAATGTCGAGCCACAGACCGTCGGCAAAAAATCCCTTTGAAGCAGGTGTCGGCTTTCGTTTCATAACGTCTTTTTCGATTGTTTCCATTCCGAGCGACATCGCAGGCAGCGAATCGGTGACAAGATTGACCCACAAAAGCTGAATGGGCAAAAGCGGAGGGGGAAAACCCATCAGCGTTGAAACAAAAATTGCAAGAATTTCGCCGATGTTGGAACTTAAAAGAAAATGTACCGCTTTTCTGATGTTGTCATAAATTCCGCGCCCCTGCTCAACGGCTTTGACGATTGTCGCAAAGTTGTCGTCGGCGAGCACCATATCCGCGGCGCTTTTTGCCACCTCCGTGCCGCCTTTTCCCATTGCACAGCCGATGTCGGCGGCTTTGAGTGCAGGGGCGTCGTTAACGCCGTCCCCCGTCATTGCGACCGTTTCGCCGCGTGCACGGAAAGCCTTGACGATTCTTACTTTGTGCTCGGGTGTGACACGCGCGAAAACACGGCAGTTTTCGCACGCGTGGATAAGCTCTTCCTGCCTCATTGCGTCAAGTTTCTCGCCCGTAATTACCGATGATGATTCGTCGGCGATTTCAAGCTGTTTTGCAACTGCGGCGGCGGTTGCGGCGTGGTCACCCGTGATGACAACAGGCGTTATTCCTGCCTGACGGCAGCAGCGTACTGCGGATAAAACTTCTTTACGGGGAGGGTCATACATTCCGATAAGCCCCAGAAAAGTCAGCCCTTTTTCATTTGTGTCGGTCAATGAGTTTACATTTCTGAATGCAACAGCAATCACACGCAGGGCGTCACCAGCCATTTTTGCGTTGGCAGCGGCAATCTTTTCACGTTCAATGCGGGTGAGCGGCAGATTTGTGCCGTCGAGGTGATAGTAATCGCACAGCCCCAGCAGAATATCGGGCGCACCTTTCACAATCATAATGTTTCCGCTGTCGGTGCGGTTGAGTGTTGACATTCGTTTTCGTTTTGAGTCAAACGGATTTTCCGAAATCCTCGGATATTTCTTTTCAAACTGTGAAACGTCAATACCGGATTTCTGTGCCGCTGCAACAATTGCCGTTTCTGTCGGCTCGCCCGAAATATCCTTGCCGTTTACCGTGCAGTTGCAACATACTGAAGCGTAGGTGAGCAATTTTTTCGCTTGCCGTGATTGAAAGTCCGTCTGAGAAAAGCAGGTAAAAAGCTTTGTTACCGTCATTTTGTTTTGTGTGAGTGTGCCCGTTTTGTCTGAGCAAATCACTGTTGCCGCGCCCAGAGTTTCAACCGCAGGCAGGTGACGTATTACGGCGTTGCTTTTTGCCATTCTCTGCACACCGACCGAAAGCACAACCGTCACAATTGCAGGCAAACCCTCGGGGATTGCGGCAACCGCAAGGCTGACAGCAAGCATAAACGAGCCGAGTACGCCCTGATTTCTTGCAAGGCTGAGCAAAAAGACAAGTGCACAGATTATAAGTGCACCGAAAGCAAGCACCTTACCGACCCTTGCAAGTCTTTGCTGAAGGGGAGTCGGCGGCGCTTTTTCGCTTGTAATGAGAGTTGCGATTTTGCCCACCTGCGTCTGCATGCCCGTCTGTGTGACAATTGCCGTGCAGTTGCCCGAGGTGACGGTGGTTGAAGCAAAAATCATATTTTCTCTTTCTGCAAGGGGAGTGTCGGGCGCAAGGATTACGTCGGCGTTTTTTTCGCTTGCCGCCGATTCGCCCGTCAGTGCGCTTTCTTCAACACGCAGACCGTTTGCTTCAATCAATCTTGCATCGGCAGGCACGAGGTCACCGCTTGTCAGTCTGAGTAAATCTCCGCGCACAATCTTTTCGCAGGGGATTCTGCGCAGCTTTCCGGCACGTATGACACCTGCCGACGGTGCGGACATTTTTCTGAGCGCATCAATTGATTTTTCGGCACGGTTTTCCTGATAAACGCCGATTACGGCATTCAGAATGACAATTACAAGAATGATAATCGGGTCAACAAGATCGCCGTTTTCTTCGATTATTCCCGTGATGAATGAAACAGCGCAGGCGGCAAGAAGCGTCAGCACCGAAACGTCGGAAAACTGTGCGATGAATCGCCGTACAAGTGAGTGCTTTTTTTCGCGCACAAGTGTGTTTTTGCCATCTTTTTCAAGCCTTGTGCGTGCCGTTGCCTCGGAAAGACCTTTTGCCGTGTCGCACCCCGTTCTTTCGGCGGTAAGGTCTGCGGAAATTGAGTGCCAATCCATTTTTGTTTGTTCCTTTCAGGGTTTTGTCACTCAAATATATTCATCCTGGCAAAAAAATAAAACCGCAATGAATAAACATCACGGTTTTTAAGCAGTTTTATTATTTTTCTTCTTCCCTGATTTTTGCAATGCAACGTTTGCAGATGTGTTTTGAATTAAACTCGGTAAGGCTTCTTGAACTGCCGCACAGTGCGCAGTAATCGCTGAGCTTTTTGACGATTATTGAGTGGCCGTCGGTTGTGACCGAAACCTTGACACCGTCGCCGTCAATTCCCAGTGTTTTGCGGATTTGCATTGGCAGAACAATTCTGCCGACCTTGTCAATTTCACGGATAAAACCTTTTTCCGACATAAGACAACCTCCATACAATATTTTTGACACAAACTTACATCCGACGGTGAAAATATACCATATATTGACAAATTTGTCAATATGAAAATTTACAAATTTTGCCAGAAAATCCGACCCGTTTCATTTTTAAACGACAAAAAACGGCACCTCACGGTGTTGCCCGTGAAATGCCGTTGATAATTAACGTCAAATTATATTATTCCTTTGAAAAAACCGATGGTCTTTCCGATTCTGACAAGCGGGTCAAGATCCCAGTCAACCTTCGGTGCGGGATAAATTCCCATACTGCGCAGGGTATCTGCAAAAATTTCAAAGCGCCGTTTGAAATCCTCATAGTCTTTGTTTTCGGGTTTTGTCCAGCCGGTTTCCGCAACGGCGGTGAAGCGGGGGAATCCCTGATAGCAAAGCCGGTCAAAGCTGTCAACATATTCTGTCCACAGCGGTGTTTCAACGCCGATGACGTTGCTTTTACCCGCTTTGGTCAGACCTCTGATGAACGGACTGAATTTATAGGTTTTTTTGAGGGGAGTCATTCCGTAGGGATAATCAACATAATAATGATAAAAATCTGAAATAATGATTTTTCCGCCGCGGTTTGCGTAACGCACGCTGTGTTTTTTGTAATCCATCCACTGCTGAACGGTCACGGTGTTGTGCACGGTTCTGCTTTTGAGGCTTTCGTTCCACACAACCGCTTTTCTGCCGTGTTCGGCAAGAAAATCAACAATTCTGTTGACAAACCAGCCCTGCAATTCTTCTTCATTTTTAAGGCCTTCGTTGCGTATTCTCTTCTGGCAGTCGGGGCAGGCTTTCCAACGTTTTTTCGGTGCTTCGTCGCCGCCGATGTGGATATATTCCGACGGGAATATGTCAAGCAGTTTTTCAAGGATGTCAAAGACGATTTCAAATGTTTCGTCCTTACCAGCACAGAGGATGTCGGGGAAAATCCCCTGTTTTGTTTTAATGTCAATCTGTTCGCCCGTGCAGGAAATCTGCGGATAAACGTGGAGCAGGGCGGAGGTGTGACCGGGCAGGTCAATTTCGGGGATGACCGTGATGTAACGCTCAGCGCAGTAAGCGACAATTTCTTTAAGCTCGGCGACAGTGAAATATCCGCCGTAGGGCTCGTTTACGTGCACTTCGCCGAAATCGGAACTCTTTCTTACCGAGCCTTTTTCGCAAAGCTCGGGTCTGCCGTCAATGTAAATACGCCAGCCCTGGTCGTCTGACAGGTGCCAGTGCATTACGTTCATTTTTGAAGCGGCGGCGGCATCAATGAGCTTCTTGGTGTCTTCAAGCGAAACAATATGTCTGACGGTGTCAATCATAAAGCCTCTGTAAGAAAAGGCAGGTGCATCCTCAATGAGAACGCACCCGACCTTACCGTGAAGCTGTTTTAATGTCTGCTTTGCATAGAATACGCCTCTGTCGGAGCCGGCGGTGATTTCAATACCGTCAGCTGTGACTCTGAGCTTGTATTCTTCCTCGCCGAGCGTGCCGTCAATTACGGTGCAACCGTCGGTAAGGGAAAGCTTGTCGATGTCAACCGTCGAACCGAGATATGTGGTTTTGTTGGGATAAGGTACAATATCCGTCTTTTTCATAGTCAGTTCTCCGTGTTATTCAATTAGTCGTTTTTATCTTTTTCGTTTTTGTCGCGCAGTCTTATGCGGCCACGCTCTTCGGACTCGTCATCTTCCTCGTTCTCCTCTTTGGGCAGGATTTCGATTTTGATGCGGTCGATGCGTCTGTCTTCAACGCCGAGAACGGTGAAACGGTAGTTTTCATATTCAACCGTCACATCTTCGCCACCGCTTTCGGGCAGATAGCCGAGCAGACTGATGACAAAACCTGCAACGGTGTCATAGTCGCCCTCGGGCAGGTCGGCACCGATGATTTCATCAACCTCGTCGATATTTGTGATACCTTCAACGGTGAAGGTTGTTTCGTCGATTTTTGAAATTTCCTCTTCCTCGTTGTCGTATTCATCCTGAATGTTGCCGACAATCGCTTCAAGCAAATCTTCAAGTGTGACAATGCCCGCCGTGCCGCCATATTCGTCAACGACAATGGCAAACTGCGTGCGGCTTTCGGTCATCTGCTTGAAAAGGTCGCCGCAGGGTTTTGTTTCGGGCACGTAGATAACCTTGCGCATGATTGTTGCGATTTTAAGGTCAGAGGGCAGCTTTTTGCCGATATATTTGAGCAGATCCTTTACATAAATGATGCCGACGATGTTATCCTGATCATCCTCAAAAACGGGAATTCTCGAATAACCGTTTTCAATTGAAAGGTCAATGACTTCCTGCGGTGATTTCGTGATTTCAACCGCGCACATGTCGGTGCGGTGTGTCATGATATCGCTTACGTCAATGTCGTCAAACTCAAAGATGTTGTCAATCATTTCTTTCTGTGTGTCTTCGATAACACCCTTTTCGCCGCCTACGTCAACCAACAGACGGATTTCTTCTTCCGTCACATTTTCTTCATCGGCGTTGGGGTCAAATCCGAAAAGGCGCACAACGCCGTTTGTTGACATGGCAAGAAATTTGACAAAAGGCTTTGTCACGGTCGCGACAAAAAGCAGTATTCCGACAATCTTAAAAGAGATTTTTTCGGGAATCTGCATACCGATTCTTTTGGGTGCAAGCTCACCGAGAACAAGCGAAAAGTAAGAGGTGAGAATTGTGATGATGACAACCACCACAGCGTTGATGACACCCGTGGGGATGAAGGCAAGCTGCTGGATTGAAGTGAGCTTTGCAACAAGCGGGTCGGCAAAAGACTGTGATGCCGAGGCGGATGTCAGAAAGCCGGCGAGAGTGACGCCAATCTGAATTGTTGAAAGAAAACGGCTTGAGTTTTCGGTCAGTTTAACAATCTGTTTGGCTTTTTTGTTGCCATCTTCCGCCATTTTTGCAATTTTGTTGTCATTGAGCGAGATGATTGCAATTTCGCTCATTGCAAAAAACGCATTGACAAGAATGAGGACAAAAAGTAAAACAATTTTGAAAATAACAGTGTCAGCGCCGTCAGGGTCAGCTGTTTCCATTGTGGGGATTACTCCTTCCGAAATTAAAGTTAATTAATTTTACCAAAACCGCACAAAAAAGTCAATCGCGGTGCGGTGTGATGCGACCTGCTCAGAAAAAGCAATATAAATTTGTCAGCTAAAAAGTGAAGAAAGACCGCCGAAAACCGCCCGAATCAACCGAAATCAGCCGAAATCGGGATAAATGCGGATGTGCGTCAACGTCAGGCAGGGGAGGGTCGGGCGACTGTCGGGAAAGTGTATCTGATTGCGTTTTTTTCAAAACACAAAAAATAATATGGCTGTTTTTCGGACAAATAACAACTTTTAACAAAAAGTAAGAAAAAATATGTTTATATTTGCACTATTTTGCAGTTTACAAATGCAGATAAAAGTGTTAATATACTTCGTGGTGCTAATTATTTAATTCTTTTTATATTTTCAGGAGGTAACTATGGCAAGAAAAATGAAAACCATGGACGGCAACAATGCGGCCGCATATGTCTCTTATGCGTTCACAGAAGTTGCAGGCATCTATCCCATCACACCGTCCAGCCCCATGGCTGACTATGTTGATCAGTGGTCAGCAGCAGGACAGAAGAATATCTTCGGCACAACCGTAAAGGTTTCCGAAATGCAGTCTGAAGCAGGCGCAGCAGGCACAGTTCACGGCTCACTTGCAGCAGGTGCTCTTACCACAACCTACACGGCTTCCCAGGGTCTTCTTCTTATGATCCCCAACATGTATAAAATTGCAGGCGAACTTCTTCCCTCAGTTTTCCACGTTTCTGCACGTTGCGTGGCTTCACACGCCCTTAACATTTTCGGCGACCATTCAGACGTTTATGCCTGCCGCCAGACAGGTTTCGCAATGCTTGCCGAGACAAACACACAGGAAGTTATGGACCTCGGTGCAGTTGCTCACCTTGCAACAATCAAGAGCCGCGTTCCCTTCATCAACTTCTTCGACGGTTTCCGCACATCTCACGAAATCCAGAAGATTAAGATCTGGGATTATGAGGACCTTAAAGAAATGTGCGACATGGACGCAGTTGCAGCTTTCCGCAAGAGAGCTCTCAATCCCGAGCGTCCCGTAATGCGCGGTTCACACGAAAACGGCGACATCTTCTTCCAGCACCGCGAGGCCTGCAACAAGTATTACGATGCAGTTCCCGCAATTGTTGAAGAATATATGGATAAAGTCAATGCCAAACTCGGCACTGATTATAAACTTTTCAACTACTACGGCGCTCCCGATGCTGACAAGGTTATTGTCGCAATGGGCTCTGTCTGTGATGTAGCAGAAGAAGTTATCGACTACCTTCTTGCAAAGGGCGAAAAAGTCGGTCTTGTCAAAGTCCGTCTTTACAGACCCTTCTCAGCTGAGAAGTTTGTCGCAGCTCTTCCCTCAACAGTTAAGAAGATTGCTGTTCTTGACAGAACAAAGGAACCCGGCTCACTCGGCGAGCCTCTTTACCTTGACGTTGTTGCCGCTCTCAATGCAACCGGCACATCTGCACAGGTTTTCGGCGGCCGTTACGGTCTCGGCTCAAAGGATACTCCTCCCTCAAGCATCTTCGCTGTATATGATGAGCTTGCAAAGGATGCTCCCAAAGCACAGTTCACAATCGGCATCCACGATGACGTTACAAACCTTTCTCTTGAAGAAAAGCCCGCTCCCATCACAGCAGCTCCCGGCACAATCGAGTGCAAGTTCTGGGGTCTCGGCGGTGACGGCACAGTCGGTGCAAACAAGAACTCCATCAAGATCATCGGTGACCACACTGATAAATATGTTCAGGCATACTTCCAGTATGACTCCAAGAAGACCGGCGGTATCACCGTTTCTCACCTTCGTTTCGGCGACAATCCCATCAAGAGCTCATACTACATCAACAAGGCTGACTTCGTAGCCTGCCACAACCCCTCTTACGTTGAAAAAGGCTACAAGATGGTCAATGACGTTAAGCCCGGCGGCGTATTCCTCATCAACTGCCAGTGGGATGAGGCTGAACTTGCCCAGAAGCTTAATGGCGAAACAAAACGCTACATCGCTGAAAACAACATTCAGCTTTACACTGTTAACGCTATCGACCTTGCCGTTGAAATCGGTCTGGGTAAGCGTACAAACACAATCCTTCAGGCTGCATTCTTCGCTCTTGCAAACGTTCTTCCCAGAGATGAAGCTATCACTTACATGAAGGATGCCGCAACAAAATCCTTCCTCAAGAAGGGTCAGGATATTGTTGACATGAACCACAAGGCTATCGATGCAGGCTTCGGCGCATTCAAGAAGATTGAAGTTCCCGCTGACTGGGCAAACGCAGCTGACGTTGCTGTTGAGTCCGCAGAAAAGGGCCCCGCAAAGCTTGTCAAGATGGTTGACTCCATCATGAAGCCCGTCGGCCTTATGGATGGCGATTCTCTCCCCGTATCCGTATTTATGGATCACGCTGACGGTACATTTGAGCAGGGTGCTTCCGCTTACGAAAAGCGCGGCGTTGCCGTTGCAGTTCCCGAGTGGGATCCCACAAAGTGTGCACAGTGTAACCAGTGTTCATATGTCTGCCCGCACGCAACAATCCGCCCCTACGCTCTTACTGCTGATGAGGCTGCCGCTGCTCCCGCAAACGCAAAGATTGTTGACAAGAAGGGTAAGGGCAAGGATGCTTACAAGTATTCACTTGCAGTTTCTCCCCTCGATTGTATGGGTTGCGGCGTCTGCGTAGGCGTCTGCCCGACAGCATCTCTCAAGATGGTTGCAAGAGAAACTCAGGATGACCAGCAGGCTGTATTTGATTACATGGTTGAAAACGTAACAGTCAAGAGCGATCTTGCTGATGCAACCGTTATCGGCAGCCAGTACAGAACTCCTCTCCTTGAGTTCTCCGGTTCCTGCGCAGGTTGTGCCGAGACTGCTTATGCACGTCTTATCACACAGCTCTTCGGCGACAGAATGTACATCTCCAATGCAACAGGTTGTTCCTCCATCTGGGGCGGCCCCGCTGCAACATCACCCTACACAACAAACAAAGACGGTCACGGTCCCGCATGGGCTAACTCCCTCTTTGAAGACAACGCAGAGCACGGCTTCGGTATGTACCTCGGCCAGAACGCAATCCGCAACAGCCTTATCGCAAAGGTCAACGAGATTGCTGCTTCCGACAAGGCTTCCGACGAGCTCAAGGCTGCTTGCCAGGCATATCTTGACACCGTTGATGACGGCGACAAGAACACAGCAGCAACAGAGGCTCTCGTAGCTGCCCTCGAAGGCATCGACTGCGACCTCTGCAAGAGCGTTGTTGAAAATAAAGAATACCTCTCCAAGAAGTCCGTATGGATCTTCGGCGGCGACGGTTGGGCATATGACATCGGCTTCGGCGGTGTTGACCACGTTCTCGCTTCCGGCGAAGATGTAAACATCATGGTATTTGATACCGAAGTTTACTCCAACACCGGCGGTCAGGCTTCCAAGGCTTCACAGATCGGTCAGGTTGCACAGTTCGCAGCAGCAGGTAAGGCAATCGCCAAGAAGAGCCTTGCTGAAATCGCAATGAGCTACGGCTATGTTTATGTTGCACAGATCGCTATGGGCGCAAACATGAACCAGACAATCAAGGCTATCACAGAAGCAGAAGCTTACAAGGGTCCCTCAATCATCATCGCTTACGCTCCCTGCGAAATGCACTCCATCAAGGGCGGCATGATCAACTGCCAGAACGAGATGAAGAAGGCTGTTGAGTGCGGTTACTGGAATATGTTCCGCTTCAATCCCTCTCTCAAGGCACAGGGCAAGAATCCCTTCGTAATCGACAGCAAGCCCGCAACAGGCAGCTACCGTGACTTCCTTATGAACGAGGCACGTTATTCATCACTCACACGTTCCTTCCCCGAAAGAGCTGCCGCTCTCTTCGAGCTTGCTGAAAAGGAATCTGTTGAGAGATATGACCACCTTCTCAGACTTCAGGACCTCTACGCTCCCAAAGCTGACTGATTAATTTAATTACATTTATAATATTGGGATATCCTTCGGGGTATCCCAATATTTTTTCTTGCAAAATCCGCTGTTTGTGGTATGATTATAATGTATAATAATGTGCAGTTTCCGTACTGCGTAAAAAAGGAGAAATGACCGTGAAAGAATTTATGGGAAAAGATTTCTTGCTTAACAATGAGCCTGCGCTCAGGCTTTTTGAGGCGGCAGACGAAATGCCGATTTTTGACTGGCACTGTCACCTTTCACCCAAGGAAATCTACGAAAACAACACACCCGAAAACATCACAGCACTCTGGCTTTACGGCGACCACTACAAGTGGCGCGCAATGCGCTCTTGCGGCATTGATGAAAAATATATCACGGGCGATGCAAGCGATTATGAAAAATTCAGGGCGTGGGCAGGCATTATGCCCCTGCTTATAGGCAATCCCCTTTATCACTGGACTCACCTTGAATTGCAGAGATATTTTGAGATTTACGAGCCGCTTTCGGCAAAAACCTGCGACAAAATCTGGGAAGAGGCAAACGCAAAAATTGCGGCAGGCGGCTTCAGACCCCGTGACCTTATCACAAAGTCAAACGTTGTTTGCGTCTGCACAACTGACGATTCTGCCGACACTCTCGAATACCACGAGCTGATTGCGCAGGATGAAACTTTCACCTGCAAGGTGATTCCTGCATTCAGACCCGACAAAGCGCTCAATATCGAACTTCCCGGCTGGACAGACTGGCTTTGCGCCCTTGAAAATACGGCAGGTGTTAAAATTGATTCTTACAAGACTCTTGTTGCCACTCTCGGCGACAGAATTGAGTTTTTCGCACAGCACGGTTGCCGCGCAAGCGACCACGCTTTTGCCGCACCGCCCTATGCACGTGCAACCGATGATGAGCTTGAAGCAATTTTCGCAAAAGCCGTCGGCGGCGAAACACTGACCGAATATGAGGCGGAGCAGTACAAAACCGAGCTTATGCGCTTCTTCGCAAAGGAATATGCCGCACGCGGCTGGGGAATGGAGCTTCACATCGGCGCAATGCGCAACAACAATACCCTTATGTTTAAAAAGCTCGGTCCCGACACGGGCTATGACTCTATATGCGACCTGGAAATCGCACAGAAGCTTTCCCGTCTGCTTGACAGCCTTGCAGTTGAAGAAAGCCTGCCCAAAACAATTCTTTTCACCCTCAACCCCAAGGATAACTATGTTCTCGGTTCAATGCTCGGCAACTTCCAGAACAGCGAAGCCGCAAGCAAAATCCAGTTCGGTTCCGCCTGGTGGTTCAACGACAACCTTGACGGAATGAGAGAGCAGATGAAAGCACTGGGTAACCTCGGTGTGCTCAGCAAATTCGTTGGCATGGTTACCGATTCCCGGTCATTCCTTTCATATCCCCGTCACGAATATTTCCGCCGCATCCTCTGCGGTCTTGTCGGTGATATGGTTGAAAACGGTCTTTATCCTTGGGATGAAGAGACCCTTGTTCAGATTGTAAAAGATATTTCGTTCAACAATGCGGCGGAGTATTTTAATCTTAAATAAGTTACGGAAGGGAGATAAATGTGAAAAAGTATATTCTTGCACTTGACCAGGGCACAACAAGCTCACGTGCCATCATTTTTGACAAAGAGGGTAGTATAATTGCCAAGTCACAAAATGAATTTGAGCAGATTTATCCCAAGTCAGGCTGGGTTGAACACGATCCGATGGCGATTCTTTTCAGCCAGTTTCAGTCTGTGACCGGTGTGCTTGCGGCGGGCGATTACAGTGCCGAAAACATTGCCGCAATCGGCATTACCAACCAGCGTGAAACAACAATTCTGTGGGACAGAAACACGGGCAAACCCGTCTATAATGCGATTGTCTGGCAGTGCCGCCGCACTGCGCAGATGTGCGAAGAAATCAAGGCGCAGGGTCTTGAAGATTACATTAAAGACAAAACCGGTCTGCTGGTTGATGCATATTTCTCCGCCACAAAGATTAAGTGGATTCTCGACAATGTGCCTGAGGCAAGAAAACTTGCCGACGAAAACCGTCTGCTTTTCGGCACGGTTGAAACGTGGCTTATCTGGAATCTTACGGGTGGCAAGGCTCACGTGACCGACTATTCAAACGCATCCAGAACAATGCTTTTCGACGTTGATAAGCTTTGCTGGGATGAGCATCTTTGTCAGGTGTTCGGTATCCCCATGTCAATTTTACCCAAGCCGGTGCCTTCAAGCTCCGTTTACGGTGAGGTCGCACGCGGAATTATCGGCCTTGAAGCCCTTGTCGGCGTGCCGATTTGTGGCGCAGTCGGCGACCAGCCTGCCGCACTTTTCGGTCAGGCTTGCTTTGAGCCGGGTCAGGCAAAAAATACTTACGGCACAGGCTGTTTCTTGCTTATGAATACGGGTAAAACCCGTGTAAAATCCGAAAACAATCTTCTCACCGGCGTTGCCTGGGGCATCGGTGATGAGGTTGAGTATGCAATTGAAGGCTCTGCTTTCAATGCGGGCTCCGTTATCAAATGGCTTCGTGACGAGGTGCACATGATTGATTCTGCACCCCGTTGTGACGAGCTTGCCGAAAGTGTGCCCGATGCAAACGGAATTTATTTTGTTCCCGCTTTCACGGGCCTCGGGGCACCTTATTGGGATATGTATGCGCGCGGATGCATTGTCGGTCTTACACGCGGTGTAAACCGTGCCCACATTGCACGCAGTGTGCTTGAAGCCATCACATATCAGACAACCGATTTGCTTGAAGCAATGAAGAGCGATTCGGGTATTGATTTCACCGAACTTCGTGTTGACGGCGGCGCAAGTGTCAGCAACGTTATGATGCAGATGCAGGCGGACATGATTCAGTGTGATGTCAACCGTCCCCAGACTGTTGAAACCACCGCTCTCGGTGCGGCATATCTTGCAGGTCTTGCTGTCGGATTCTGGAAAGATAAGGCGGAAATTCTTGAAAACCGCCGTGTTGAGCGTATCTTCTCACCCGTTAAAACAAAGGAAGAGCGTGACAGAATTTACGGCGGATGGAAGCGTGCCGTTGAGAGAGCGAAGGGTTGGGAGGAGAAATAAAGATGGATTATTTTGAGCAATCGCTCAGAATGCACTATGAGTGGAAGGGCAAGCTTGAAATTGCGCCTCGCACCACCGCAAAAACAAAGGAAGATTTATCCCTTGCTTACACACCCGGCGTTGCGGCACCTTGCCTTGAAATACAGAAAGATATAAATAAGAGCTATGAGCTCACTCGCCGTCATAACACCGTTGCCGTTGTAACCGATGGCACGGCGGTGCTTGGCCTCGGCGATATCGGACCCGAGGCAGGTATGCCCGTTATGGAGGGCAAGTGTCTGCTTTTCAAGGAATTTGCAGATATTGATGCAATTCCGCTTTGCGTGCGTTCAAAGGATGTTGACGAAATTGTCAGAACCGTTTCTCTGCTTGCGGGCAGTTTTGGCGGAATCAATCTTGAAGACATTTCCGCACCCCGTTGCTTTGAAATTGAAAAGAGATTAAAAGAATGTACGGATATTCCCGTTTTTCACGATGATCAGCACGGCACGGCGATTGTTGTGCTTGCGGCCGTTCTCAACTCATTGAAAGTTGTCGGCAAAGAGCTGTCGGAGTGCACCGTTGCCATCAGCGGCGCAGGCTCGGCAGGTGCGGCAATTGCAAGACTGCTCAACGCCTGCGGTGCGGGTAACATAATCATGAGCGACCGACAGGGAATCATCTGCAAGGGACAGCCGCTTTCAGAGGCGTTTGCACAGCTTGCGGAATTTACCAACAAAAATTGCATAACCGGCACCCTTGCCGATGCAATGCGCGGCGCCGATGTTTTTGTCGGGGTTTCCGCCCCCGGCATTGTCAGCGAAGAGATGATTGCGTCAATGGCAAAAGATTCTGTTGTAATGCCGATGGCAAACCCGGTGCCCGAAATAATGCCGGACCTTGCAAAAAAAGCAGGTGCAAGGGTTGTCGGCACGGGCAGAAGCGATTTCCCCAATCAGATTAACAACGTGCTTGCTTTCCCCGGAATTTTCCGCGGTGCGCTTGACGTCAGGGCAAAGGATATAACCGAGGAAATGAAACTTGCCGCGGCAAAGGCAATAGCTTCTCTTGTTTCCGATGATGAACTTTGCGAGGAATATGTTTTGCCGAAGGCCTTTGACGAAAGGGTTGTTCCCGCTGTTTCGGCAGCGGTTGCCGAGGCGGCAAGGAATAGTGGAATTGCACGAATTTAATGTGCAACATTTGTGAATGTTGCCGAAAAGTGTTAAGCTCTCTTTAAAATACAATATAATATCTTGAATATATTTAAAAAATATGTAATAATAACATGTCTTTGAATTTCTGTTACCGCAGTTTCAGCGGACGGAATTTACAAAAGGTAAAAAACCGTGTGTTCACGGAAAAAATTTATGTTTGGAGGAAAAAGCTATGTCCACACTCAAAAAGGCTTTGAGCATTGTTCTTGCACTTGTAATGCTTGTCGGAACAATCTCATGTCTTAGCGGCGTTTTCACAGTTGCTCCCGTTGCATCCGCAGCAGGCACAAGCAATGTAAAAACAGTTGCTCAGCTCAACACAGAGTATGCAGGTTACCTTTATGCATACTACGCAACAGACATTTATGAAACCAACGACAAAGGTCAGTTGGAACTCACCGACTATTATGTTGAAGCCGGTGACAAACTTACAGTCAGAGAATACCTTAAGACAAACTACTATGTAGGCGTTGCAGCTCTCTGCTCATTCTTCGACCGTGATTTCTTCGAAACAACTGACGTTGAA
>JAZOBD010000008.1:0-31607 GCA_045595825.1 Acutalibacteraceae bacterium | reverse complement strand
TTCTTCTGCCGTTTCTTCGACAGGAGCTTCTTCGACGGCTTCTTCTGCCGTTTCTTCGGCAGGAGTTTCTTCGACAGCGTCTTCTGCCGTTTCTTCGGCAGGAGCCTCTTCGACAGCGTCTTCTGCCGTTTCTTCGACGGTTTCCGTTACCTGAGCAACAGCCTCACCGTCAGATGAATTTTCGGTTGTTTCTTCCGCCTCAGCGGCATTTTTATTGACTGCTTCAAGTGCGAAAATGAAAATTTCACGCACTTTTTCGTTTTCGATTTCAAGCTCAGCGGCAGATTTCTGGAAAATGCGCGTAAGCACGGGCAACGGTGAGGTTGCAAGGTCGCCTGCGGGGAAACCGATTGCCTGAATCAGGCGTGCGCGCGCCTGAATTAGCACGGCGCTTGCGGTGCTTTCGGAAACGCGGAAGAATTTTGCAAGAAATGCCGTAGGCATACCGTTGTTGTAGTGCAACACAACGGCGGTGCGCTGTTCTTCAGGCAACAGTGCAACACACTTTTCAAGCTTGTTGCAAAGTGCGGCGTCTGCCATTACGCTTTCGGGTAAAAATTCGGAATTGAGCAGGCTTGCGGCACCGTCGGCATCGGGGAAAGAAAAAGTGCGGCCCTCTTTGTAAACGGTGGCAACCGTCTGTCTTATCCATGCATCAAAAGATTCGGGCTTTTTAAGCTTGTCAATTGTTGAAAAAGCACGGGCATAAGCCTTTTTGACGATTTCGTAAGATTCCTCTTTGCTGTTTGTGAGCTTAACAGCGAGATAAAATGCATTTTTCAGCGTGCGTGAATAAAGCTTGGCAAAAGCCTCTTCATCACCTTTACGGGCGCTGAGCACATATTCTGTAAGGTTCTCTGTCACAGTATTTCCACTCCTATCGGTTTAACTGTCAACCACAATATCTGCTACTTAAAGCAATAGTTGTATTTATTTTATACTATATTCTGCTGAAAGTCAAGTAATATATGCTCAGAGCCGTGAATTTATACCACATCTTTTTTGACCCGCTCGATTATTCTTTTTTCAAGGCGCGAAATGTAGCTTTGCGAAATCCCCAGTTTGTCGGCAACCTCCTTTTGAGTGTGCTCTTTTCCGCCGCCGATGCCGAAACGCATTTTCATAATTGTGCGCTCTCTGTCACCAAGTGATTCAACAATTTTCAGCAGGCGGCTTTTCTCATCTTCAAGCTCAATGTCACGGTAAACATCGTCGGGCTCACTGCCAAGTACGTCGGAAAGAAGAAGCTCGTTTCCGTCCCAGTCAACATTCAGCGGCTCGTAATATGACACCTCGGCGCGCGATGAATTGGTTTTGCGTAGGTACATCAGGATTTCATTTTCCACACACCGTGAAGCGTAGGTGGCAAGCTTTATGTTTTTTTCGGGACAAAAAGTGTTGACAGCCTTTATCAGACCGATTGTACCAATTGATATCAGGTCCTCAATTGAAACTCCCGTGTTTTCAAATTTGCGTGCAATGTAAACCACAAGGCGCAGATTGTGCACAATCAGCTTTTCCCTTGCATTTGCATCACCCGTCGAAAGCCGCTCTACACAACGGATTTCATCGTCGTGTGACAGCGGTGCGGGCAGGGTTTCGGGGCCGTTTATGTAGTCGATGCGTTCACCTGTGATTTTTGCAAAAAGCTTTGAAATTTTCAGTTTAATTTGCGATATTATTTTTCTCATTTCTCATTTCTCCGTTTCAAGATTTTCAAAAAATGCGGTGCCCAGCAGGCAATCGAATTCATCTGCAAACAGCTTTTTTTCAGCCGCCGCAACGTAAACACCTGTCAGTTTATGCATTTTTCCGTTGTAAAAAACCCCCACGCTTTCGGGTCGGTAAGCAGGCAGGATTCCGGCCCCGCCGACAGTAGAAAAAGGCACAAGGCAGAAGCCTGTCGGAGGCTTTATATCCGTTAAATACGGGTTGTCGCAGAGCGCCTCAAACCCCTCGGGCAAAATGTCTTTGAGAAAACCTTTCGTGCACACAATAACGGGTCTGCCCGAGATACTTTCTGTCAGCGAATTGCCCGTGTCAAGCAAGGCTTTTCCCTGCACGGATTTTTCTTTATTCTCAATTACAACAGTATAAATACAGTTGTCGGGAGTACGTCTTCTGAACAGTTTGTAACCCAGACCGGCTACGCAGTAAACGCCCAGTGCGGAAAGAGTCAGCGTAAGAATATCAACGTCGAAATACACCGCTCCGTTTTTGTAAAAAAGCGAATTCGGTGCAAAGGTGAACCACAAAGCCGACAGCACACCCGCAAGGCCGAAACTCAGCGCCGAAAACACGGCACAGCAACGCAGAAAAGCCTTGACACGCAAGGGTTTGAACGCCAGAAGCACAATCAGACCGCACATCAGTATTTTCAGCAAAACAGACACCGCAAAGGGCAGATTTTCAGCAAAGATTATCAGCGAGTAAGCACCCGAAACGGCAAGCGAAAAAAACATTCTCAGCCTGCCCGTGCGTGCACCCGAAATCGCCGCCGTTGCACGCAGAAGAAGATAGTTTACAATCACATTCACCGCCACAAGCACGTCGGCATAAATCACCGTTTTCATTCTTGCACCCCCTGCCCCGATTATAGATTATCCGACGCGGTAATTATGTCGCATTTGCACTGCGAAAAAAATCTTTTTTGCGTGCAACTTTTTCTTGAAAAAAATTGTCGGAGGCGTATAATAAAAACAGGAAGTGATTTTATGAAAGAATATCTTTACGAAACGCATTGCCACACGTCCGAAACAAGTCACTGCGGCAGAAAAACGGCGGCAGAGGTTGTTGAGCACTACAAAAACCTAGGTTATGACGGAATTATCGTCACCGACCACCTGACCCCCACAACGGCAAGCGAACAGGCTGACCTCGGATGGAAAGCAAAAGCGGATTTTTTCCTTGAAGGCTACCGCCGTGCCAAGGCATTTGAAACCGATGATTTTTCCGTCATCCTCGGCATGGAACTGCGTTTTGAGGCGAATGACAACGACTACCTTGTTTTCGGCTTTGACGAAGATTTTATTTATAACAATAATTTACAGTCGTTTTACAGCCTTAAAGATTTCCGCAAGGTTGCCGAAGAAAACGGACTGCTGATTTATCAGGCTCATCCGTTCAGACCCGGAATGACTGTCTGCAACACAAAGCTGATTGACGGAATTGAGATTTACAACGGCAACCCCAACCACAATTCATCAAACGACATTGCCGGGATGTGGGCAAAAAAACATTCGTTAAGACCGCTTTCAGGCTCCGACTACCACGGTGATGAAAGAGGCGAGCCGGGCGGAATTTATCTCGGTGAGCGTGTGACCGACCCGAAACGTCTGGCAGAATTGCTCAGGGAAAACAGTTACAAATTGAAATAAATTTCCGTTTTTTCGCATTTTCACGGCGATTTACAGATAAATATTTGAAAAGTTTCAAAAAAAAGACTTGACATCGTCGAGCAAATAATATATTATAGTCAAGCGCCAAACAACACGCACGATCCATTAGCTCAGTCGGTAGAGCACTTGACTTTTAATCAAGGTGTCCGGAGTTCGAATCTCCGATGGATCACCACAAACACCTCACAGCAACCGCTGTGGGGTGTTTTTTTCTTGCCGAGGAGATTCGAACGGTACAGTACATGCGCGACGGTTCGCCCGAGGCGGAGGAGCGCGGACACACAAAAAGGATTTTGCAATCACATTGCAGAGTCCTTTTTGTATTTTCTCAAATGAAATTCCAGTGTAAATCTCAACACTTAATATTTTTGTAAAAATAATTACTGAATACTGTAAAATTTTCTTGAAATAACCGTATATAAAGTATATAATTATTACAACTGTATATTAGTTTCCGACGAAAGGAAGATGAACATGGATAAAAGACACATTCCGGGCCCGCGCGTAATGCCTTACGGTTACACGGAGCTTACAACCATTGACAACAAAGAGCAGAATACCCTTATGGATTTCGGAATTCTCAAAATGAGGGCAGGCGAAACCTTTACCGAGGATTGCGACCTTGAAAGAGCTTACCTGCTCATCAACGGCAACGTCACTTTTGAGTGGGAGGGCGAAAGCGTAACCGTTGACCGCCCCGACTGCTTCAATTATTCACCCTGGGTGCTTCACGTCCCCAAGGGCGTAAATGTTAAATTCACAGCTCACGGTGACGTCGAGTTTGCAATTCAGCGCACGGAAAACGACATTGTTTTCTCTTCAAAGCTTTACACACCGGAAGAGTGTGCAAGCGAAGACAGAGGCAAAGGCACAATGAGAGAAACCTCAACCAGAATTGTGCGCACTGTTTTTGACCAGTCAAACGCACCTTATTCAAACCTTATTCTCGGCGAGGTTATCGGTCACCCCGGCAAATGGTCCAGCTATCCCCCGCACTGGCATCCCCAACCCGAGATTTACTTTTACCGCTTCCTGCCCGAAAACGGCTACGGCTTTGCCGAGCTGTCAGAGGACGTCGTCAAAACTCACCACAACTCAACCGTACTCATCTGCGAGGGCGAAACCCATCCGCAGACAACCGCACCCGGTTACGCAATGTGGTACCTCTGGGTCATCCGTAACCTTGACGGCAACCCCTATATCACCCCCACCTTCATCCCCGAGCATCTGTGGGTGACAGACCCCGAAAAAGAGGCTGATATATGGCCCCCCAAGAAATAATCAGGAGGAAAAAACGATGAAGTTAACAATGTCACAGGCTCTTGTCAAATTCCTTGATAACCAGTACGTCAGCTTTGACGGCATTGAAACAAAATTTGTCAAGGGCATTTTCGGAATTTTCGGCCACGGCTGTGTTGTCGGTCTCGGCCAGGCACTTGAACAGGGCGGCCATTCCCTCAAATTCTACCAGGGACACAATGAGCAGGGTATGGCTCACGCGGCAATCGCTTTTGCAAAGCAGAAGAACCGCCGTGAAATCATTGCCTGCACATCTTCAATCGGCCCCGGCGCACTCAACATGGTAACCGCCGCAGGCACCGCAACGGCAAACCGTATTCCCCTGCTTCTTCTGCCCGGCGACACCTTTGCCTGCCGTCAGCCCGACCCCGTTTTACAGCAGATTGAACAGCCCACAAGCTATTCAACAACCGCAAACGACGCCTTCAAGGCAGTTTGTAAATATTGGGACAGAGTTGTCCGCCCTGAGCAGCTTATGACCGCCTGCATCAACGCAATGCGTGTGCTCACAGACCCCGCCGAAACAGGCGCAGTCTGCCTTGCAATGCCGCAGGATGTTGAGGGCGAAGCTTACGATTATCCCGACTACTTTTTCCAGAAGAGAACGTGGTACATTGACAGACGTTCACCCGTCAGACGTGAAATCAAAGCGGCTGTCGATGCAATTATGAAAAGTGAAAAGCCCCTGCTCATCATCGGCGGCGGCGTTACATATTCAGAGGCTTGGGACACAGCACAGTTCTTTGCCGAAAAATTCAACATTCCGATTGCCGAAACACAGGCAGGTAAAGGCAACATCCGTTGGGATATGCCGTTAAACCTTGGCGGAATCGGCGTTACGGGCGGTGCCGCGGCAAACGAAATTGCCAAGCAGACCGACCTCGTCATTGCGGTGGGCACACGCCTTACCGACTTCACAACCGCCTCAAAGTGGGGCTTCCAGAACCCCGACGTAAAAATTCTCAGCATCAACATCTGCCCGTTTGACGCATTCAAAATGGATTCAATCCCAGTCATTGCCGACGCAAAAAGCGCACTGCTTGACATTATGGGTGCACTCACGACAGCAGATTACTGCTCCGAGTGGGGCGACGAAATTGCCGACGCAAAAAGCGCCTACACCGCAGAGGTTGACAGAAATTACAGTGTTTATCTTCCCGAGGGTCTGTCACAGACACGTGCACTCGGCGAAATCAACAAGGCAATCGCTCCCGACTCAATCGCAATCGGCTCTTCGGGCAGTCTTCCCGGCTGTATGCAAAGACTCTGGCGCTCCACCCACCCGAAAACCTACCACATGGAATACGGTTTCTCATGCATGGGTTATGAAATCTGCGGCGCTCTCGGCGTTAAGCTTGCCGAGCCCGAAAAAGAGGTTTACACAATGGTCGGTGACGGCAGTTTCCTGATGCTTCACAGCGAGCTTTACACCGCCGTTCAGGAAAACGCAAAAATCAACGTTATGCTCTTTGACAACTCCGGCTGGGGTTGTATCGAAAACCTTCAGAACAATCAGGGCACAGACACATTCGGCACCCGCTTCCAGGCAAGAAATCCCATCACGGGTATGCTTGACGGTGCAATTGTTCCCATTGACTTTGCAACAATCGCAGAAGGCTACGGTTGCAAGGCTTACAGAGTTTCAAACATTGAAGACCTGCGTCTTGCCCTCGAAGATGCAAAGAAACAGACAGTGCCCACACTTTTCGACATCAAGGTTGTTCACGGCAGCATGAGTGACGGCTATGACGCCTGGTGGCGTGTCGGCGTTGCCGAGGTTTCAACAAGCAGCAAGGTTCAGGCAGCGTACGAAGATATGCAGGAAAACATCAAAAAAGCAAGACTTTATTAATAAATCGGAGGAATAACCATGCTTAACAAAGATAAAGTAAAACTCGCAATCGCCCCCATCGGCTGGACAAACGACGACCTGCCCGACCTCGGTGCGGAAAACACATTTGAGCAGTGTGTCAGCGAAATGGCACTCAGCGGCTTCACCGGCAGCGAAATCGGCAACAAATACCCCAAGGACGTTGAAACACTCAAACACAAGCTCGATGTCAGAGGTATGCAGATTTGCAACGCCTGGTTCTCATCCCTGCTTCTTTCCGACGGCTACGAGGCAACAATCGAAGCTTTCATCAAGCACAGAGATTTTCTTCACGCACTCGGCGCAAAGGTTATCGGTGCTTCCGAGCAGGGTAACTCCATTCAGGGCAAAAGCGTGAGCATTTTCGGCGAAAAACCTGTTTACACCGACGAGCAGTGGGCTCTCATTGCAAAGGGCTTCAACGAGATGGGCCGCCTTGCAAAGGAAAAAGGTATGTATTTCACAGTTCACCATCACATGGGCACAGGTGTTCAGACAGAAGCTGAAATTGACAAGCTGATGGAAATCACCGACAGCAACCTCGTTTATCTGCTTTACGATACAGGTCACCTTGCATTTTCGGGCGAAGATGCAATCGGCATCCTTAAAAAATACATCAACAGAATCAAGCACGTTCACCTCAAGAGCACACGCCTTGACGTGATTGCAGAGGGTAAAGAAAAGGACTGGAGCTTCCTTGACTGCGTCAGAGCAGGCTCTTTCACAGTGCCCGGCGACGGCGATTTCGACTTCACACCCGTATTTGATATTCTTGACGAAGCGGGCTACGAAGGCTGGATTGTTGTTGAAGCTGAGCAGGACCCCGCAAAAGCAAATCCGTTTGAATATGCCTGCATGGCAAGAAAATACATCAGCGAAAAAACAGGTTTATAATTGTGAATTTTGAAAATAAAATATAAGGAGTTAATATTATGAAGCTTACATTCATGGGTGCAGGCAGCACCGTTTTTGCAAAGAATGTTCTCGGCGACGTTATGAGTTCCGATCCCCTGCGCAATTGCGAAATTGCGCTTTACGACATTGATTCCCAACGCCTTGAAGAAAGCTACATCATGATTACCGCCCTCAACCGCAACATCAACGACAACCGTGCAAAGATTTCAAAATATCTCGGCGTGGAAAACCGTAAAGATGCTCTGCGCGGTGCGAATTTCGTTATCAACGCAATTCAGGTCGGCGGCTATGACCCCTGCACAATTATTGACTTTGAAATCCCCAAAAAATACGGCCTGCGTCAGACAATTGCCGATACAATGGGCGTCGGCGGCATTTTCCGTGCACTGCGCACAATCCCCGTGCTTGAAGATTTTGCAAGGGATATGGAAGAGGTCTGTCCCGATGCATGGTTCCTCAACTACACAAACCCCATGGGTATGCTCACAGGCTATATGTGCCGCTACACGGGCATCAACACCGTCGGTCTGTGCCACTCCGTTCAGGGTTGTTCCAGAGGCCTTCTCAACGATCTCGGCATCGAATTCCACGAGCCCATCAGGGAGAAGATTCTCGGCATCAACCACATGGGCTGGCTTGTTGAACTTTATGACGCTGACGGCACCGACCTTTATCCTGAAATCCGCAAGCGTGCCGCCGCTGTTCTTGACGGCGACAGAACAGACAAGCACGACCTTGTCAGATATGAATACATCCGCCGCCTCGGCTATTACTGCACCGAGTCAAGCGAGCACAATGCGGAATACAACAATCTCTTCATCAAGAGTAAATATCCCGAGCTTATCGACGCTTACAACATTCCCCTTGATGAATATCCGCGCCGCTGCGTAAACCAGATTGAAAGATGGAACGCCGAAAGAGAACAGTATGTTGCAGGCGACGTAAGCCACACCCGCACACATGAATATGCCTCTCACATCATTGAGGCAATGGTAACGGATGTTCCTTACAAAATCGGCGGTAACGTAATCAACAACGGTCTTATCGAAAACCTTCCGCGCGAAGCCTGTGTCGAGGTTGCCTGCCTTGTCAACAAATACGGCGTTCAGCCCTGCTATCAGGGTAAGCTTCCCGTTCAGCTTGCAGCAATGAATATGACAAACATCAACGTTCAGCTTCTTACCATTGAGGCGGCAAGAACAAGAAAGAAAGAGCATATCTATCAGGCAGTTATGCTCGACCCCCACGCTTCAAGCGAGCTTTCAATTGATGACATCATCAAGATGTGTGATGACCTTATTGATGCTCACGGCGACTGGATGCCCAAATACAACTGATAACAAAACCTTGCCCGGCGGATTTTCCACCGGGCTTTTTCAGAGGTGTGACTTATGATATTATATTTCAGCGGCACGGGTAACAGCCGCTACGTTGCGCAGGGTCTTGCCAACCTCACGGGTGACACCTGCCACTCACTGACACCTTACCTTCAAAAGAAGGAAAACCTTGTACTTGAAAGCGACAACGCCTTTGCCATTGTCTGCCCTGTTTATGCGTGGCGCATACCAAAGGTAATTGAAAAGCTTTTGCTCAACGCCTCCCTTTCCTGCAAAACGGGCAAGGCAAAGGTTTATTTTGTCGTCACCTGCGGTGCAGAGCCGGGCTGCACAAACAAATATGTAAAGGCTCTCTGTCTGCGCAAGGGTTGGGAATATATGGGCACCTGCGGCATCGTAATGCCTGACAACTACGTCGTGCTTTACCCCGTCAACGAGCTCGCAGACTGTATGCGCCGCATCAGCCGTGCCGCCGCCGTTCTGCCTGCGGTTGCCGATATGATAAAAGCTTCTCAGCCTTTCCGTGAAAGCAAAGACAGTCTGCTTGACAAAATAAAGTCAAACATTGTTAACCCCGTGTTTTATACATTCCTTGTAAAATCAAGCGGATTTTATACACAGCCCTCGTGCAATTCCTGCGGCAAGTGCGTCAAAATCTGTCCGTTGGGAAACATTACCCTGCACGAAAAATCAAAAACACCCCGTTGGGGCAGAAATTGCACACACTGCATGGCGTGCATCAATCTGTGTCCCAACAGGGCAATTGAATATAAGATGGTAACAAGAGACCGCAAACGTTACTGCAACGACCTGCCCGCACCCACAGGCGAGGAGAGCAAAGAATGATAACCGACAGAGAATTTTTCACCCGTGACTGTCTTACGGTTGCGCAGGATTTAGTCGGCAAGCTCATCACCTGCAAAAAGTCCGACGGTACTGCGGTCACTCTGCGCATTTCGGAAACCGAGGCTTACTGCGGCGAAGATGACACTGCCTGCCACGCAAGCCGCTCACGCACACCCCGCACCGAGGTTTTTTATATGAACGGAGGCACGGTTTATGTCTATTTATGCTACGGAATGCACTGGATGCTCAACATTGTCACGGGCGCAATTGAACAACCCGAGGCAGTGCTTATCCGTGCGTGTGTTGAGGCAAACGGACCGGGCAAGCTGACCAAAAAGCTTAGCGTGACGGGCACGTTCAACAAGTGCGACATCATTGAAAACGGTGAGCTTTTCATTGAAGATGACGGCAAACGATACGAAATCACGACTGCAAAGCGGGTCGGAATCGACTATGCCGCACCCGTTGACAGGGACAGGTTGTGGCGATTCTGCATTGGTAATGAAATCACACCCTGACCTTTGTCTTTTTGTTGACGGCAAGTACACCGCCCACCGCCGCAGATAAGACTGCAACCGCAACAAGGATTGCAAGCTTTGCGCCGACTGAGCCCGAATTTGCCGCAACGCTTGAAACGGCTGCGACAATCCCCTGCAAAAGGCCTGTCAGTGCACCGAAAGCAATGCCGCTTTTCTTTATTTTTCTCAGTGCTGCAAACGCACTCAGAAAAGCCGAAACGGCAATTGAACCGAAGCCGTACCAGCTGTATGTACCGCTGGGTGCATCAATTTTAAGCGCAACAAGCGAGAAAACGCACAGCAAAACAAAAAACAGTACCGTGCCGATTGCGGCAAAAATCAGAACTGTTTTAAAGGGCGAGAACTTTTTCTCTTCCCTTTGCGTTTTCACTTTATTTGCAGACATAAAAACACCCCTCATACTATTGTCAGTCAATAATATGAGGGGATTTTTGCATTTATTCGGACAACACGGAATTACTTGTCAAAAGTGTCGTCTTTCTTTCTGCTCTTTTTTCTCTTGGACTTGCTGTTTTCGGCAGCTTCTTCCATTTTCTTGTTTTTCTCTTCTTCGCGTGCCTTTGCAGCAGCCTCTTTTTCAGCGGCAGCTTTTTCTGTTGCGGTGTTATTTACGGAAACAGCCCAACGTGTAATCTTCATCTTGTTTCTGTCAGCGCCTGTTTCGATGATGAGAGAATCTTCTTTAACGGTAACAACTCTGCCGACGATGCCGCCGATTGTTGTGATTTCGTCACCGACCTGAATGGAATCACGCATATTCTGCTCTTCTTTTTGCTTTTTCTTCTGGGGTCTGATCATTACAAAATACATAATGCCGAAAAGGGCAACCATCATAATAATCATTGTTGTGGGATTGCTCTGCTGGCCGGAAGTGCCTGCATTTGCGCCGGGCATAAGGGAGTTGAGTAACGGTAAAACATTAAACATTAGGGTAACCTCCAAAACATAATGAATACATTATAACTGATGTTTGTTGAATATGCAAGACAATTTTAAATTAAATTCGTCTGTCGTAAAGCTCCACGTGCTCCTCACGGAATTTTGCAAACCTGCCCTCTTCAATCGCAAGGCGGATATCTGCCATAAGTTTGTTGTAAAAATAAAGGTTGTGCATTACGCAAAGCCTCATTCCCAGCATTTCCTGACATTTGAGCAGATGTCTTACGTAAGCACGTGAGAAATTGCGGCAGGTGGGGCAATCGCACTCGGGGTCAATGGGCAACGGGTCATTCATGTATTTGTGATTATTGAGATTTATAACACCCTGCTGCGTGAAAAGGTGACCGTGGCGTGCATTGCGGCTGGGCATTACGCAGTCGAAAAGGTCAACGCCCCTTGAAACCGCCTCAATAATATTGCCGGGAGTGCCCACACCCATAAGATAACGGATTTTTTCCTTGGGCATAAACGGCTCGACAGCCGAAATGACGCGGTACATATCCTCTTTCGGCTCGCCGACGGCAAGACCGCCGATTGCGTATCCGTCAAGGTCAAGCTCTGCAATCTGCTTCATATTTTCAATGCGCAGATCCTCAAAGGTGCAACCCTGATTGATGCCGAAAAGCAACTGATTCTTGTTGATTGTTTCGGGCAGTGAGTTAAGGCGTTTCATTTCTTCTTTACACCTTACAAGCCATCGCACGGTGCGCTCACACGATTTTTTCGCATAATCGTGCTTTGCGGGATTTTCAACGCACTCGTCAAACGCCATTGCGATTGTCGAAGCAAGGTGCGACTGAATCTGCATGCTTTCCTCGGGACCCATGAAAATGTGCTTGCCGTCAACGTGAGAGTTGAAATAAACGCCCTCCTCCTTGATACGGCGAAGCGGTGCAAGCGAAAAGACCTGAAATCCGCCGCTGTCGGTAAGAATGGGTCCGTCCCAGCGTGTGAATTTGTGCAGGCCGCCCATTTCGGCAACGAGATTGTCGCCGGGGCGCACGTGAAGATGATAAGTGTTTGAAAGCATGACCTGACAACCGATTTCTTTAAGGTCAAAGGCTGAAAGAGCACCTCTGATTGCGCCGGTTGTGGCAACGTTCATAAATGCGGGGGTCTGCACGGTGCCGTGCACGGTTGTGAATTCGCCGCGCCTTGCCGCACCGTCAGTCTGAAGTAATTTATACATTGTGATACCTCTTACTGAATAAACATTGAATCGCCGAAGGAGAAAAATCTGTATTTGTTTTCGATGGCGGTTTTGTATGCGTTCATTGTGTTTTCACGTCCGCAGAATGCGCTGACAAGCATAATCAGCGTGCTTTCGGGCAAGTGGAAATTAGTGATAAGTGCGTCAATGCACTTGAATTGATAACCGGGATAAATGAAAATATCCGTCCATGCACCGTCAGCCCTGATGCAACCGTTTTTGCTTGCCGAAGATTCGAGCGTGCGGCAGCAGGTTGTGCCTACGGCAATGACTCTGCCTCCGTTTGCTTTTGTGCGGTTGATGAGGTCAGCAGTTGCCTCGGGGATTTCGTAATGCTCGGAGTGCATGTGATGATCTTCGATTTCGTCTGCCTTTACGGGTCGGAAGGTGCCCAGACCGACGTGAAGGGTGACGTAACCGATTTCAACACCCATCGCCCTGATTTTTTCAAGCAATTCGGGCGTGAAGTGCAGACCCGCAGTGGGTGCGGCGGCACTGCCCAGCTCACGTGCATAAACGGTCTGGTATCTGTCAACATTTTCAAGGCGTTGCGTAATATAGTGAGGAAGCGGCATTTCGCCAAGGCGGTCAATCGTTTCAAAGAAACCGCCCTCACACTCAAAAAGAGCAATTCGGTTGCCGTCGTCTTTGACGGATGTGATTTCGCATTTCAGACTGCCGTCACCGAAAGTGAAGCGGTGACCCACACGTGCTTTTTTGCCCGGGCCCGTAATAACCTCCCACACCTTTTCGGCACGCTGATGAAGCAGAAGGAATTCGACAACTGCGCCCGTGTCAACGCGTGTGCCGTAAAGCCTTGCCGCCATAACCTTTGTATCGTTGAGGATGAGGCAGTCGCCCGCCCTGAGATACTCGGTTACATCGCGGAAAGTGCGGTGTTCAATCGAGCCGTCGTTTTTGCCAAGCACAAGCATTTTTGAACTGTCGCGCGGTTCAACGGGAGTCTGCGCAATGTACTCGGGGGGTAAATCGTAGAAAAAATCACTCTTTTTCATAAAAACTCCAAAATATTTGTAAAAATCTTTTATATTTTCTGTTGAAATTACATTTGACTTAAAGCATATTGAATGGTATTATTTTAATATTATAAGTGTCGTTTGTCAATGCACTTTTTAAACAAGAAAAAAATCGTTTTTACAAGGTCCTAGAAGGAGGTCTTTTGTTATGAAAAAATACAAAGTAGGTATCGTCGGCGCAACAGGTATGGTCGGTCAGCGTTTTGCAACACTTCTTGAAAACCACCCCTGGTTTGACGTCACCACCCTTGCCGCAAGCTCACGCTCAGCCGGCAAAACTTATGAAGAGGCTGTCGGTGACAGATGGTGCATGGCTAACCCCATCCCCGCCTCAATGAAAGATCTCGTTGTTCTTGACGCAGGTGCCGACGTTGAAAAAATCGCAGCAGCAGTCGATTTCATCTTCTGCGCAGTCGATATGAAAAAAGACGAAATCAAAGCTCTCGAATATGAATATGCAAAGGCAGAGTGCCCCGTTGTTTCAAACAACAGTGCTCACCGCCACACACCCGACGTTCCTATGATTATCCCCGAGCTCAACCCCGAGCACGCAGAAATCATTGTTGACCAGAGAAAACGCCTCGGCACAGACAGAGGCTTCATCGCCGTCAAGTCAAACTGCTCTCTTCAGAGCTACGTGCCCGCTATCATTCCGCTTGACAGAGCCGGCTTCAAAGTAAAGGACGTTCTTGTCTGCACATATCAGGCAATCTCAGGTGCAGGCAAAACCTTTGAAAGATGGCCCGAGATGGTTGACAACGTAATCCCCTTCATCGGCGGCGAAGAAGAAAAATCAGAAATTGAGCCTCTTAAAATCCTCGGCACAATCGAAAACGGCGAAATCGTACCCGCAACCGCACCCAACTTCACCGCACAGTGCCTGAGAGTTCCCGTTTCAGACGGCCACATGGCAGCTGTATTCGTACGCTTTGAAGACGGTTGCAAGCCCACCAAGGAAGAAATGCTCAAGGTCTGGGCAGAATTCAAGGGATTCCCCCAGGAAAAAGAGCTCCCCAACGCACCCAAGCAGTTCCTTCACTATTTCACTGAGGACAATATGCCCCAGACAAAGCTTAACAGAACTCTCGAAAACGGTATGGCCGTTTCAATCGGCAGACTCCGTGAAGATTCACAGTTCGATTACAAATTCGTCTGCCTTTCACACAACACCCTGCGCGGTGCGGCAGGCGGCGCAGTCCTTCTTGCCGAGCAGCTTTGCGAGCAGGGCTTCATCAACGCAAAATAATCTGATTTCATCATAACTTTTTGAAAGGATGATTTTACTATGAAGAAAGTAGTCTTCACAGGTGCGGGCGTTGCTATCGTCACACCTTTCACCGCTGATAACAAAGTTAATTTCGATAAGCTCGGCGAGCTGATTGAACAACAGATTGCCGGCGGCACAGATGCAATCATCATCTGCGGCACAACCGGCGAAGGCTCAACCCTCGACCACGAGGAGCACACAGCCGCAATCAAATACACTGTTGACGTTGTCAACAAAAGAATCCCCGTCATTGCAGGCGCAGGCAGCAACGACACAAACTACGCCGTCAAGCTTTCCAACGAAGCTGAGGCAGCAGGCGTTGACGCACTTCTTTCCGTCACACCTTATTACAACAAAACATCACAGCGCGGTCTTATCCAGCACTACAACTTTATTGCTGACAGAGTAAGCGCACCCATTATCCTTTATAATGTTCCCTCACGCACGGGTGTCAACATTCAGCCCGAAACATATTACGAGCTTTCGCGTCACGAAAGAATCGTTGCAACAAAAGAAGCAAACGGCGACATTTCACACGTCACAAAGACTGTTGCCCTTTGCGGCGACGACCTTGCGATCTATTCAGGCAATGACGACCAGGCAACCGCCATTATGGCAATGGGCGGCAAGGGTGTCATTTCCGTTCTTTCCAACATTCTTCCCGACGTTGCTCACAACATAGTTGCAAAGTACCTTCAGGGTGACTACATCGGCAGCCGCAACCTTCAGCTTGAATACCTTGACCTTTGCAACAACCTTTTCATCGACGTCAACCCCATCCCCGTCAAAGAGGCAATGAACCTCATGGGCATGGATGTCGGTCACTGCCGTCTGCCCCTCTGCCAGATGACAGATGCAACAAGAGAAGTTCTTGCAGCATCACTCAGAAAGCACGGTCTTATTAAATAATTTTTCAGGGTAAGGAACAAACAAATGACAGGAATTTTACTCAGCGGTGCGCTCGGCAAAATGGGCGCAGCAGTCCGCAAGCAGTGCGAAAGCTTTGACTCGCTCAGAATTGTTGCAGGTCTTGATATTGCCAAGGCAAGCGATATCGGCTTCCCCGTATTCAGCTCACCCTCGGTTATTGACAGTGAAACCCTTGACAAAATTGACGTTATCATAGATTTCAGCCACCCCTCTGCCCTTGCAGGTCTGCTTGAATTCGCAGTCAGAAACGGCAAACCCGCCATCATTGCGACAACCGGTCTTAACGAGGCACAGGTAAATCTCATCAAAACGGCTGCCACAAAAACTCCCGTTTTCTACACGGCTAACCTTTCAATCGGTGTGGGGCTGCTTTGTGAGCTCGCCAAAAAGGCGGCAAAAGTGCTTGGCAACAGCTTTGACATTGAGATTGTTGAAATGCACCACAATCAGAAAATCGACGCCCCCAGCGGCACCGCTCTTATGCTTGCCGATGCAATTGCAGCTGAGCTTGACGGTGATACCCATTTCGAATTTGACCGCCACTCAAAGCGCGAAAAACGCACAAAGGCAGAAATCGGCCTTCACGCAGTACGCGGCGGCACAATCACGGGCGAGCACGAGATTATTTTTGCCGGCCACGATGAAATCATAAAACTCAGCCACAGCGCAAGAAGCAAAGAACTTTTTGCAACCGGCGCACTCAACGCGGCACGCTTTCTTGCCGAAGTTAATGAGGCAGGTCTTTACACAATGGCTGACCTTATGAGCTGAACAAAATCATAAATCAACACCCCTCAGAACAGTCAGAAACTGCTTTGAGGGGATTTTTTCACCTTTGACATACAGTGCATTTAGTGATATAGTATTACTAGATTTATAAAAGAGGTTAAAGTATGGCTTCAAAAAACATCTATATGGTGCAGGTGGGCTTTGCGTTTGACAAATCCCTCTATCTGCCTTATGCCGTGGGCTGCCTTGCCGCCTACTCGCAGGCAGATGCTTTTTTGAAAAATGAATACTGTTTCAAGGAATTGATTTATAAACGTGACAGGCTTGACGATGTCGTTTCACGACTTGACAAGCCTTACCTTGTTGCGTTTTCAAATTATATCTGGAACTTTGAATACAACAAAGCACTTGCCGCAAAAATCAAGGCGGCATACCCCGAGTGCGTTATTCTTTTCGGCGGTCACAATGTCAGCCGCTCAGCAGATTTACTGAGTGATGCATCTTACGTTGATATTCTTATGTTCGGCGAGGGCGAAATCCCCTTTGCCCGCCTGCTGACTGCCCTTGCAAAGGGCGAAAACCTTTCGGGCGTCACAAACATCGCTTACCGCGAAAACGGCAAAACCGTTGTCACACCGCAGGAAAACTTCGACTCGCTTGACACCTTCCCCTCTCCTTTTTTAAGCGGCGTGTTCGATGAAATCATTGCCGCCGCACCCGACACGGATTTTCTCACCGTGCTTGAAACAAACCGTGGATGTCCGTTTTCCTGCGCATACTGTGACTGGTGCGTTTGCAAAAAGGTAAGATTCTTTCCGCTTGAAAAGGTCAAGGCGGAAATCGAATGGCTTTCGGAGCATAAAATTGAATATTGCTTCTGTGCGGACTCTAATTTCGGAATGTTTACACGTGACGAAGAAATTGTTGACTGTATCGTTGCCGCCAAGGAGAAAAACGGTTACCCCAAGGTTTTCCGTCCCTGCTATGCAAAAGACAGTGATGAGCGTGTTTTTGCAATCAGCCAAAAGCTTAACAAATACGGCATGGATAAGGGCGCAACTATGGCTTACCAGACGCTTAACGACCAAGCGCTTGAAAATATAAACCGCAAAAATCTCACTCTGGAGCATTTTTCATCACTGCTCAATATGTATAACGAAAGCAATATTCCAACCTATTCCGAGCTGATTCTCGGTCTGCCGGGCGAAACCTACGAAAGCTTTTCGCAGGGCATCTGCACTCTGCTTGAAGCCGGCGGTCACAACTCACTGAGCGTTTATTACTGCGAGATGCTGCCAAACGCCCCAATGGCAGATAAAGATTATATTGAAAAGCACAAAATCAGAACGGCAACGGTTGATTTCAATCACATTCACTCTGCCGCCCATGAAGAAGAGGTCAACGAGAAATCCACCCTGATTATCGAAACGGCTACAATGAGCCATGATATGTGGATTAAGTCAAATATCTTTTCCGTTTGCGTGCAGTGCTTCCACAACCTCGGTCTGCTGCGTTGCTTCGCCCTGTATCTGCGTAATGAAAAGAACGTCAGTTATTACGATTTCTACAACGCTCTTGTAAATGAGCTTTACTCAGATAAGGACACGCTTGCCAACAGAATTTTCAAAGAAATTGCAGACAAACTCCGTTACAGCGAAAACGGTCAGTGGAATTATAAAAATGAGCTTTTCGGCGAAGCTGAATGGTTTCTTGAGGAAGGCGCATTCCTTGAGCTTGCCCAACGCCCAGATGTTTTTTATCAGGAAATCACACCGTTTCTCAAAAGCTTCGGCTTTGATGAAAACGTGTTTTACGAGCTTATGAAATATCAGCGTGCAATCCTGCGCCTGCCGGCAAAGGCTCAAATCAATTGCGAATCAGATTTTGACTTTTACAACTATTTCAGACGCATTTACACCGGCGCATATCAGCCGCTTGAAGCGAAGAAAAACACCGTTTCAGTCACCTTTGACGACAATATCAACGAGTGGCGCGACTACGCCCGTGAGATTGTGTGGTACGGACGCCGTAAAGGTGCAACCCTTGCCACCAACGGCAGGTACAAACTCATCCAGACCTTTTAACACCTTAATAATCAAAAGACCCGCGTAACCGAAAGTTACGCGGGTTTTCTTTATTGCGGTGTTTATTCACAGTCAAGCACAATCTTGCCATTTTCAACGCAAACGTGGATTTTTGAAAGCTTTTCGTCAACGCTGTCGACAATTTTTGTGGTGATTGCATCTTCAACATTGCGGCGGATTGCGTTGCGCAGGTCTCTTGCGCCCCTGTCGCCGTCAACTGACATTTCGGCAAGAAGCGAAACCGCTTCATCAGACCATGTAAAGGTAATCCCCTTGTCAGCGATGGGGTCAACAAGTTCACTAAGCATCAGCACGGCAATCTTTTCAAAGTCAGCCTGAGTGAGGTCATTAAACAGAATAACCTCATCTACCCTGCCGATAAACTCGGGACGCAGGAATTCACGCAGTGCTTTCATTGCTTTTTCTTTGGAAGCCTCGCCCTTTGTCTTTGCAAAACCGAGCGCACCCTCGCGGCGGTCACTGCCTGCATTTGAGGTCATGATGATAACAGTGTTTTCAAAGCTGACGTTTCTGCCGTGTGCGTCGGTGATTTTACCCTCGTCAAGAATCTGCAACAGAATATTCATAACGTCGGGGTGAGCCTTTTCGATTTCGTCAAAAAGGATGACGGAATAAGGCTTGCGTCTTACCTTTTCGGTAAGCTGACCAGCCTCGTCGTAACCGACGTAGCCGGGCGGCGAGCCGATGATTCGTGAAACGGAATGTTTTTCCATAAACTCCGACATATCAAGACGGATAAGTGTTTCCGGTGTACTGAAAAGCTCCTTTGCAAGCAGCTTTACAAGCTCTGTTTTGCCAACACCCGTCGGACCGACAAAAATGAACGATGACGGACGGCGGCGCGGACTTATCTGAATTCTGCCCCTGCGGATTGCCGCAGAAACAAGGCTGACAGCCTCATCCTGACCGATTATGCCTGCCCTGAGGTTTGTTTCAAGGTTAGCAAGGCGGCGGATGTCGCTTTCAACAATCTTCTGTGCAGGGATTCCGGTCCACAGCTGAATCACACGGGCAAGGTCATCCTCGGTGACGTGATTATTCTGTGCAAGCTTTTCGAGCTCTTCAACCTCCTGCTGTGTTTTGAGCAGATCGGCTTTGACCGTTGCAAGCTCTTCATAATCTGTTTCGTCTGCGTTTTCCATAAGCTCAGCCTGTTCACCCTCAAGCTTTTCAAGCTTTTTGAGGGCAGCTTCATAGTCGCTTATGTGCTTGTTACGGAGATTTGCGCAGGTGCAGGCTTCGTCAAGCAGGTCAATTGCCTTATCAGGCAGGAAACGGTCGTTGATATATCTTTCGGAAAGTGTGACAGCCTTTGCAACAAGTGTGTCGCTGATTCTGACACGGTGATAGTTTTCGTAATATTCCTTAACGCCCACAAGCATTTCGACAGTCTGGTCAATTGACGGCTCCTCAACCTTGACGGGCTGAAGTCTGCGTTCAAGTGCAGCATCCTTTTCAATATACTTGCGATACTCGGTGAACGTGGTTGCACCGATAATCTGGATTTCTCCGCGTGAAAGCGAGGGTTTGAGAATGTTTGCGGCATTCATTGAGCCCTCTGCATCGCCCGTACCGACAAGCGAGTGCACCTCGTCAATGAAAAGAATGATGTTGCCCTCACTGCGCACCTCGTCAACAAGACCCTTGATGCGGCTTTCAAACTGTCCGCGGAACTGTGTGCCTGCAACAAGTGCCGTCAGGTCAAGCAGATGAATTTCTTTATCCGCAAGCTTTGCCGGTACGTCTCCGTTGGCAATTTTAAGTGCAAGACCCTCCGCAATTGCGGTTTTACCGACACCAGGCTCGCCGATAAGGCAGGGATTGTTCTTAGTGCGACGACAAAGAATCTGAATACATCTGTAAGTTTCGTTATCTCTGCCGATTATTCTGTCAATCTTGCCTGCACGTGCCTTTGCAGTGAGGTCGGTGCAGTACTGACCGAGAAACTTTCTCTTTTTCTCGTCATCTTTTTCTTCTTTGCGTGAGCGCTTTTTCTTTTTACCCTTTTCCTTTTCGGAATCGGTGTCTGAATTATTCTCGGCAGAAGGCATACCGCCCATGTTTGCAAAATTCTGCAAGAAGGGCATTGTGCCTGCTCCGCCGGGCTCAAAGCCGCCGTCTTCGCCGAACATCTGCTCAAACTGCTCGCTTACATCGTCGAGCTCATCCTCAGATATTCCCATACTCTGCATAATCTGCTTGACGGGACCTATATTCATTTCCATTGCGCACTTGATGCACAAGCCTTCCTGCGTTGTTTTTTCACCTTCAACCTTGGTGACAAAGAACATTGCAGGACGCTTTTTGCATCTGGAGCATAAAACCTGTTTCATTAATTATCCTTTCCCCTGTGGTTTGCGCCGCAGGGTTTTTATTTGCTGTTTTTTGCGCCTTCCGCTTTTCTTTCCTTAACCTGCTTGAAAACGGCGGGAAGATAGCTGAGAAGTGCAACAACTGTGAGAATTGCACTGACTGCAATGAGAATAATCATTGCGATGTCGGGCAGTACAAAATAAGCTGAAAGCACACCGATGTCGGGACCGAAAGCAATGACAAGAAGCATTACGGCATAGAAAACAAAGGTTGCGATTTTGCCGGGCATTTCAGCGGCGCCGGGACGGATACCGAAAGCAATCATAAGAGCTGCACCGACAACCATAAGTACTTCTTTAATGAGGAAGATAAGGAAAATCCAGCTGAAAGTCTTGATGAGAGAATCGGTGCTGGTGCTGAATGTGTAATAAAGCATTACTGCAAGAACAATCTGTGTAAGCTTGTCGGCAATGGGGTCAAGCATTTTGCCGAGTGAGCTTATCTGATTGAAGCGACGTGCGATTTTTCCGTCAAGAAAATCGGTGAGACCTGAAAGGAAAAGCACGAAAACTACCCAGCCGAAGTGACCCTGATAGTAAAGCACACCAATGGCGGGCACCATAAGAATTCTCAGAAATGAGAGAAAGTTGGGAACGGTTTTCCAGTTTGAGAAAAGATCTTTGATAATTGCGTTCATATTATGTTTCCTCCTGCATTTGTAATTGATTCAAAAATATCCAATATGTCAACCTCGCAAACCGCTTTTATGACGTGCGAGTTGTCAACAGCCTGTTGAATTTCGGGATTAGACGAAAGACCCGCAAAAGCAATAATTATGTTACCGAGCAACAGCACAACGACAACGCCCTTGACAAAACCAAGCACTGCGCCCAGACCCTTGTTTGCCGTTTTGAGAACGGGGAGTTTGAAAACCCTGTTGATGATTCGGATAGCAAATTTGAAAATCGCCATCAGCACAACGAAAATCACAACCGCTGTCAGCGCCCTGACAAGAATCATAACAACGGGTTGAGCGACGTTTACTGCCAGATACTCAGCCACACCGTTCAAGTCAAGCGATGCACCCATTTGTGAAATTATTGCGTTTATATCAAGTCCGAATGCTGCGGCGAGCAGCTTTACGCCGTCGGGAAGTGCCGCACCGACGTCATTTGCCGCAGTGCCGAGATTTTCGGCAATCGACTCAACAAGTCTTTCGTGAACAAAAGCGGTGTAAATCTGCTCTGCAAACGACGGTGTAAGCGTCCTTGCAAGAATTGCCGCAACAACCACCGCAACAAACGAAAGAACCGTTTTTACAAAGCCTTTGGCGGCACCGGTAATTGTGAAAGCAAGCACAATGCCCGCCAGAATAAGGTCAACGATGTAATCCATTCAATCCCCCCGTAACAAACAGCCTGAACTGTTTAAAGTATATCACTGATTATTTTTCCGTTCAATTAAATTTATGTTAATATTTATTGATTTTTCCGTTGAAAATTGCATAAATGTCGCCTGAAGAAACAAAGAATTCCCGCACTTTGTCGTTTTCAAGGTCAACGGTTTCCGTAACTTCGCCCTTTCGGTTGAGCACCGTCACAATACCGCCGTCCATAAGATATGTTTTGTTACCCTCAACGCAAACGTCGCTTGCATCGCACTTGACGTCCGCTTCAAAGCTCTGTTTGCCGTTGGCGGCGAATTTTATCACCTTGGTGCGGCTTGCACCGGGTGAAGCAAGGCAGATGACGGTATTTCCCGACTCATCTGTGTCAATGAGTCTCAGACTGCCCTGTGTGAAGGAAACACTTGCGGTCATCTCGTATTTTGTGTTGAAGGATGCTATCACATCGTCACCCACTGCAACAATCCTGTCCCTGTCGGTGAAAACAACACGCATAAGGAACGTGTCAACAAACTTGTGCTCTTTTACAATCTTGTCGGAATCAATATCAAGAATGACAAGACGTGAGTAAATTTTTGCATTTTCTGCGCCGACTGCCGAAACGGCAAAAGTTTTACCGTCGTCGGAAATGGCAATGTCGGCAATTTTTTCATTAACGCAAAGCCACGAAAAAACCGGCTGTAAATGTTTGTCATAAACGGTAAGGCAGCTTTGTGCTGTTGCGTGGTCGGTTGCAACGGCAAAAACGCCGTTTTTACCGAGAGTTGCGGTCAACAGCTTGTTGTCAAGTGAAAGCTCGCCCAGAAGCTCTGTGCGGCTTTGCAGATAAACATTGTTGACGGCGGTGTCGTAAATGATTGCCCTGCCGTTGTTGACGGCAATGTAAGGCGAGGTAATATTAAGCTGTACACGATTGATTTCCTTGCCTGCTTTGTTGATGACAACGCTTGAATCCTTGTAAAGAATAAGCGTGCTGTCATCCAACGCAACAGCATCAACCGTGTTGAGATTTTCAAGCTGATAAGGGAACCCGTCACCGCCCGAAAAAGAGTCAAAAAACATTCTGACACTGTCGGTCACGTTTGAAAAAGCAACGTTTCCCAGCGCCCTTGCACTGAGGAAGACCGCAACAAAAACAACGCACAGCACCGCAAGCACAATGCCTGCCGTTTTAAGCGCCTTTGCCGACTTTGTTTTTTTAAGCTTCGCAAACAGCTTTTTAATCGTTTGCAGATTCAAAATTATCCCTCCCGGCATAATCAACCTTGTTAAGATATAATCCGTGCGCCGCCGCGGTAAAGCCCGCCCTGTCACGCTGACGGGATTCTATGATATCCCCTATTGTGTCAGGCGCAATTTTCCCCTGAGCAATGCTCAGAAGCGTGCCGACCATTATCCGCACCATATTATAAAGGAATCCGTCTGCGCTGACTTTAAAAATCACGTTTTTTCCGTCACGGTAAACCGTTGCCGAGTAAACCGTGCGCACATTGCTCTGCACACTGCTGCCCGCCGCACAAAATGCCGAAAAATCGTGCGTGCCGACAAACTGCGCCGCCTGTGTGTCAAGAAAATCGGCATCCAGCGGATATTTGTATTGCAAAGAATATTTATAATCAAACGGGTCACGGTCAGGCGTGTTGCGGATGACGTAAATATATTCCTTTGCCGCACAGTCATAGCGTGCGTGAAAGTCGAAATCAACCTCTTTGCAGTCGGTAACAGCAATGTCATCGGGCAGTGCGGAGTTAAGCGCAGGGATGAGCTGACGGCAGGAAATCGTGTTCTCCGTGCGGATGTTGCAACAGTACATTTTTGCGTGCACACCCGAATCCGTGCGTGAGCATCCGACAACGTTGTCACGGTGCTGACAGATTTTTTCCCAGGCATCCTGCAAGACCTGCTGAACGGTGACTGAATTTTCCTGCACCTGCCAGCCGTGATAAGCCGTGCCGTCAAAGGCAAGGGTCAGTAAAACATTTCGCATAATAAAAATCCTTTATGGAGCTCTAAATTACAGCGGGAAAATAAAAGTTCAAAACGAATATGCCTGCCGTTACGCCGAGAGTTGCGGCAAGGCAAAGAAAATCGCGCAGTGCAAGCTTCATTTTTTTGAGCCTTGTTCTGCCCTCGCCGCCCGTATAACAGCGGCAGGTCATTGCAAATGCAAGCTCATAAGCACGGCGGAACGACGACACCATCAGCGGCACAAAAACAGGCACAAGTGCCTTTGCACGCTCAATGACCGAGCCCGTTTCAAGGTCGGCGCCCCTCGCCTTCTGCGCATTCATAATGCGCTCGATTTCCTCAATCAGCGTGGGTATAAAGCGCAGGGCAAGTGTCATCATCATTGCAAGTGTGTGCACCTGAATTTTGAAAACCTTCAGCGGTGAAAGCAATCTTTCAAGCGCATCCGTCAGCATTGTCGGGGTTGTGGTGTAGGTCAGAAGTGAGCTTATCGTCACAAGGCAGATAATGCGCACGGCGGTGAAAACGGCGGTGTTTACGCCCTTTTCGGTGATTACGATTTTCCAGAATCTGAAATACTCCTCGCCGCCCTGTGTGTAAAACACGTTCAATGCGGCGGTGAAAACAAGAATAAGCGCAATGCCTTTAAGACTTTTGAGCACCATGCCCACGGGTACACGTGACAGCAAAACGCACACAACGGTGAAAACCGCCATCAAACCAAGTGCAAAAAAGCTTTTGCAAAAGAAAATTATAACAATAAGAGTAAGTGTCAGCACAAGCTTCATCCTCGGGTCAAGGCGGTGAATGAGAGAATCTGCCATATAATACTGACCGATTGTGATGTCCTTAATCAACGGGATGCCCTCCCTTCGATAAGCGCTTTCATGCAGCTGACAGCTTTTTCCACCGAGTAAACGTTTGCGGGCAAATCAAAGCCCTTCTGACGAAGCAGTGCAAAAACCTCGGTGATTTCGGGCACGTTAAGCCCCATCTGACGAAGCTCTTTGCCTTTTGAATAAACCTCGTCAACCGTGCCGTGCATTGCAACCGTGCCCTTATTGAGTACAAGCACACGGTCGGCAAGCATTGCAATATCTTCCATATTATGAGAAACAAGAATAACCGTGCTGCCCGTCTGGCAGCGGTATTCTCTTATCATTTCAATCAACTGACTGCGACCGAGGGGGTCAAGACCGGCGGCTGGCTCGTCAAGCACAAGCACCTCGGGATTCATTGCCATAACACCGGCAATTGCGGCACGGCGCTTTTCACCGCCCGAAAGGTCAAAGGGTGATTTATTGAGCAGGTCGTAAGAAAGGCCTACAAACTTTGCGGCGTTGATTACACGCTCTTTGATTTCGGCGTCGCTCAGCTTCATGTTTTTCGGGCCGAAGGAAATATCCTTGAAAACGGTTTCTTCAAAAAGCTGATACTCGGGATACTGAAAACAAAGACCGACCTTGAAGCGCGACTGACGCAGTGTTTCTTTGCTTTCCCAGATACTTTTGCCGTCAACGAGAATTTCACCCGAATCGGGTTTTAAAAGTCCGTTGAGGTGCTGAATGAGCGTGCTTTTGCCCGAGCCCGTGTGACCGATGATGCCGAGAAGCTCACCCTTTTCAACGGTGAAGCTGATGTCATCGATTGCGGTGACCTTTGTGCGGTTGCCGCCCTGATAATAATGGGTTAATTTTTTAACTTCAACAGCAGGTATCATAGCACACCTCCGCAAAGCTTAATAATAGCATCAACGCACTCTTCTGCGTTAAGCACAGTTTCGTCAATGCCGAGTTCAAGACAAAGCTCTGTTGACTGCGGCACATCAAGACCGCAGCTTTTGATAAGCTCAACGTTTGAAAAAACTTCACGCGGAGTACCGTCTGTCACGACCTGACCGTCATTCATTACAACAACCCTGTCAGCCTGCACGGCCTCATCCATAAAATGAGTAACCATAATAACGGTTATGCCCATTTCACGGTTAAGGCGTTTTACGGTCTGCAAAACCTCTTTGCGGCCCATCGGGTCAAGCATTGCGGTCGGCTCATCGAGCACAATGCACCTTGTCTGCATTGCAAGTACGCCGGCAATGGCAACACGCTGCTTCTGACCGCCCGAAAGCTTGTGCGGCTCACGCAGTCTGAATTCATACATGTTGACATTTTTAAGTGCCTCGTCAACCCTGCGGCGGATTTCATCGGGCTCAACGCCGAGATTTTCGGGGCCGAAAGCCACGTCATCCTCTACGATTGTTGCAACAATCTGATTGTCGGGATTCTGAAAAACCATGCCGACTGTTCTGCGGATGTCGTTTGCAAGGTCCTCATTGCGGGTATCCATTGAGTTGACAAGCACCTGACCGCTGAGCGGTGCATAAATGGCGTTACACAGCTTCGCAAGGGTGCTTTTGCCCGAGCCGTTGCGACCGAGCACAACGACAAATTCGCCTTCATTTATGGTTAAGCTGACATTCTTTATTGCAGGTGCGGCACCTGCGACGGGATTTTCTTCGTCGGATTCATAGACAAAGGTGACATCCCTGAATTCAATAAGTGAATTTTTCATAAAATGTTCCGTTCCGAAAAATCATTTTTGCCAGATGGCGGTTGCACCGCAGGGCAGACCCATTCCCGTCTGAGTTACGGGCAAGCCGAGCTCTGCGCTTGAAACGGTGCCGCCGAATTTTGATTTGACAACGGCGCCGAGGATATATTCCATTACAGAAGCGGAAAGACCCGTTGTGTAAGAGTTGATAAGCATCGCAATTGAATTGTCGGTGAGAAGCTGCGAGCAGAGGCTGACAAAGTCATAAATCTCATTTTCAAGCTTCCACACCTCACCGCCGGGTCCTCTGCCGTATGAGGGCGGGTCCATTATGATAATATCATAAGTATTTCCGCGGCGGATTTCCTTTTGCACAAACTTTATACAGTCATCAACAAGCCAGCGCACGGGTCTGTCGGCAACGCCCGAAGCAACGGCGTTTTCCTTTGCCCACTGCACCATTCCCTTTGATGCATCAACGTGGGTAACGCTTGCACCTGCCGCAAGTGCGGCAACGGTTGCACCGCCGGTGTAGGCAAAAAGGTTAAGCACCTTTACCTCGCGACCCGCCTTACGGATAAGGTCAGCGGTGAAATCCCAGTTTGCGGCCTGCTCGGGAAAAATCCCCGTGTGCTTGAAGCCCATTGTCTTTATGTTGAATTTAAGATTACCGTAGCCAATCTGCCAGACATCGGGCATTTTTGAGTAAACCTTCCAGCTGCCGCCGCCCGTGTTTGAACGGGTGTAAAGCGCATGGGGTGTGTACCAAAGGCTGTTTTCCTTGGGTGTTTTCCAGATAACCTGCGGGTCGGGTCTGACAAGAATAATGTTGCCCCAACGCTCCAATCTGTCGCCGTCTGAACAGTCAATCAGCTCGTAATCTTTCCATTTATCGCTTATGCGCATAAAACAACCTCTTTTTTATACATCTAACTTTTGCTGACCCGGCATCGGGATACCAAGATGACGGTAGCCTGCGGGGGTCACCATCCTGCCGCGCGGAGTTCTGCTTAAAAAGCCGAGCTGCATGAGATAAGGCTCATAAACATCCTCAATTGTGACAGCCTCTTCTCCGACAACGGCGGCAATTGTTTCAAGACCGACGGGTCCTCCGTTATAATTATTTATCATTGCTGTGAGAATTACACGGTCAATTGCGTCAAGTCCCAGCTCGTCAATTTCCATTTTTCCCAGCGCAACGTCCGAAATCTCCTTGTCGATTTTTCCGTCACCGACAACCTGCGCATAGTCCCTTGCACGTTTTAACAGACGGTTTGCAATTCGGGGTGTTCCCCTTGAACGTGAAGCAATTTCCAGTGCACCCTTTTCGTCAATATCAATATTGAGAATTCCGGCAGAGCGGTTGACGATTTTTGAAAGCTCTTCGGGTGTGTACATTTCCAGTCTGAAAATAACACCGAAACGGTCACGCAAGGGTGCGCTTAACTGACCTGCCCTTGTAGTTGCGCCGACAAGAGTGAATCTTTTCAGGTCAAGCCTTATTGAGCGTGCCGAGGGACCTTTGCCGATGATGATATCGAGCACGTTGTCCTCCATGGCGGGGTAAAGCACCTCTTCAACGGCACGTGAAAGGCGGTGAATTTCGTCAATGAAAAGCACGTCACCCTCATTCAGATTTGTAAGCAAAGCGGCAAGATCACCGGGTTTTTCAATGGCGGGGCCGCTCGTGACACGCAGGTTGACGCCCATTTCATTGGCTATGATACCTGCAAGCGTTGTTTTGCCAAGACCCGGAGGACCGTAAAGCAAGCAGTGATCAAGGGGATCGCCTCTTTTGCGTGCCGCTTCAATGTAAACGGAAAGGTTTTCCTTGACTTTTTCCTGACCGATGTAATCACCGAGCACCTTCGGGCGCAGTGAAATTTCAAGGTCGGTGTCTTCAACGGAAAACTCGGGGGCAACAATCCTGCTTTCAAAATCAGTATCCATTGTTTAAGCCCTCCTTTTATAAATTGCGTGCAAGCATTGTGAGCGCCTGCTTAATCATTTCTTCTGTTGAAAGATTACCGTCAAGCCTGCCCACGGCAACGCTTGCCTCTGAACGTGAATAGCCGAAAGCAACAAGTGCCTCAACAGCATCCTCACCTGCATAAGTAACCTTTGATTTTGCGGCGGCGGCGACGTTTTCCATTGTCGCAGAGGATGTTACAATGCCGCCGAGCTTGCCGTTTAATTCAAGCACGACCCTCTGTGCGATTTTCGGGCCTACACCCTGTGCGGCGGTAATCGCCTTTGCATCGCCGCTTGAAATGCTCAGTGCAAGCATATCGGGGGTGAGTGCCGAAAGAATTGCAAGTGCCGCCTTGGGGCCGACCCCCGAAACACTTGTGAGCAGTTTGAAACATTCAAGCTCGTTTTTATCGGCAAAGCCGAAAAGGTCAAGCGCATCCTCACGCACGTTAAGGTGGGTGAAAAGTGTCTGCTTCTGACCGACGGGGGCTACCTTTGCAATTGTGTTGAGTGTTGCAAACATGCGAAAAGCCACGCCTGAGCAGTCAAGCACAACACTTGATTCATCGTGAGTGACAACGTTTCCCGTAATACTGTAAAACATAATAACACCTCATCTGATAAACAGCGAACCGCTGGAATGTGAATGACAGATTGCCATTGCAAGTGCATCGGCAGTGTCGTCAGGCTTGGGTACTTTTTCAAGGTTGAGAAGCAGACGTGTCATTTCCTGCACCTGCTTTTTTTCCGCCCTGCCGTAGCCGACAACGCTCTGCTTTACCTGCAAGGGTGTATATTCGAAAATTCTGACATTGTGCTGCCGTGCGGCAAGCATAATGACTCCCCTCGCCTGCGCAACGTCAATGGCGGTGGTGGTGTTTGTGTTGAAAAACAGCTTTTCAATCGCCATTGCATCGGGCTTGTAGCGTCCGATGATTTCATAAACTTCCCTGTAAATTATTTCAAGACGGTCTTCAAACGGTGTTTTTGCCTGCGTTGTGACCGCACCGTAATCAAGAACGGTGAAATGATTGTTTCTGTAATCGACAACACCGAAGCCGACAATGGCATAGCCGGGGTCAATTCCTATTGTTATCATTTCTTGTTTGACTCTCTTTCTCTGATAATCATTCGTGTGGGCGTACCCTCAAGGCCGAAAACCTCACGGATGCGGTTGTCAAGGTAACGCTGATAGCTGTAATGGAAAAGTTCGGCGTTGTTGACAAAGCAGACAAACGTGGGCGGTCTTGTAGATGCCTGAGTCATATAATAAATTTTCAGGCGCTTGCCCTTATCCGTGGGCGGCTGAACACGTGCCGTTGCCTCGGCAAGAACGTCGTTGAGCTTGCCCGTTGAAATGCGCATAGCGTTTTGTGTATCTACAAACTTGATAAGTTCGAAAAGTCTGTCAAGTCTGATTTTCTCTTTTGCGGAAATAAAGATAATCGGGGCGTAAGACATGAATGAAAAATCATTCATCAGCTTTTTGCGGTAGGAGTCCATTGTTTTGCCGTCTTTTTCAACAGCATCCCACTTATTGACGGCAATGATGCAAGCCTTGCCCATTTCGTGGGCGATACCTGCAACCTTTGAATCCTGCTCGGTGAAGCCCTCGACGGCGTCAATCATAATCACGCAGACCTGCGCCCTTTCAACCGCCATTCTTGCCCTGATGACCGAGTATTTTTCAATCTGGTCGTAAACCTTGCTCTTGCGGCGAAGACCCGCCGTATCAATGAAAACAAACTTGCCGTATTCATTTTCAAGATAAGAGTCGGTAGCGTCGCGCGTTGTGCCTGCGATGTTTGAAACAATCATTCTGTTTTCACCGAGCACCGCATTTACGAGAGAGGATTTACCGACGTTGGGCTTGCCGACAACGGCAACCTTGATTGCGTCTTCATCCTGCTCATCAATTGCCGATTCGGGCAGATTTTCAAGCACTGCGTCAAGCAGGTCGCCCGTGCCGTGACCGTGAACGGAGGAAACGGCAATCGGGTCGCCGAGGCCGAGATTATAAAACTCATAGAAATCGGCAGGCAATTCACCGACAGTGTCACACTTGTTGACACAAAGAACAATCGGCTTTCCGCTTTTCTGGAGCATTGCGGCAACCTCACTGTCGGTTGCAACAACGCCCGAGCGAAGGTCGGTGACAAGAATAATCACATCTGCGCTGTCAATTGCAAGCTGTGCCTGACGGCGCATCTGCGAAAGAATAATATCGTCTGAAAACGGCTCGATACCGCCCGTGTCAACCAGCAGAAAGCGGTGGTTGAGCCACTCGCACTCGCCGTAAATTCTGTCACGCGTAACACCCGGTGTGTCATCAACAATTGAAAGGCGTGCGCCGACAAGCTTATTAAATAATGTTGATTTGCCCACGTTGGGGCGGCCGACGATTGCAACAACGTTGTTTGCCATTAATCAACACCTCCGATAAATTTTGTTAAAAGTTCGTACCCATCGTTTGAAACGGGGGTTATTTTTATATTCAGAGCCTCAGAAAGCTCGAAAACGGTCATATCGTCAAGGAACACATCCTCTTCACGGCGAAGCGAAACAAGAGGAATAAGCAGCTCTTCGCCGAGGTCAAGGTCTTTCAAAGCGTTAAGATAATCCCCGCCCGACAGCAGACCTGCAACCGTTACGCTGCTGCCCAGAAGCAGATTTTCAACCTCAACAACATTCACGCAAAGTCCTTCGAATTTTTTGCACGCTTTTTCCGCAAGCTCGCACATCAACGGATAAGCGGCTTTACCCGTCGCAACGGTGATTTTCCTTTGCAATGCGGCAGATTTTTCACCGTCAAGTGCCGACGTGAATTCGCTTTTCATAAGAGCCCACAGACCGACACCGTTTTCAAGCTGAGGATAATCGCCGTAATAGCTTTCGTCAGGGATTTCTCTGCCCGCTTTTAAAAAGAATTCATCTGCGGCGTAAGCAATCCTTGTGCCGTGTGCCACTTCAAATTCCATATTG
>JAZOBD010000007.1:0-31001 GCA_045595825.1 Acutalibacteraceae bacterium | reverse complement strand
GTGCGAGTCACGGTGGTCGGTGGGCACGAAGTTGTAATAAACCGTTTCAATGTCAAGCTCGTTGCGGTGATATTCGAGAATATCCATAAATTTGCCGATGTGGTCGCTGTGGCCGTGCGAGAAAAACCAGCCTGCAACGGTGGGCTTTTTGCCGCCGTTGAGGGCGGTGAGAAATTCGGGCAGGCGGATGTCGTCATTGACGGAATAGGGGTGTGCACTGTCAACAACAAAGAAACTGCCGTCACAGCAGCGCACAATGTAGCACATTCCGCAGTCAATCAGCGAGTGGTCAACCTCAAACTGCCATAACGTTGTCTGATGCGTTCTGCGGCTCAGGTCAGGCACGGTGTCAAACATGTCGGTGTAGGGGTCGGCGACAATGCGCATTGCATTTTCCGAAGCGCAGAAATAAACGTGAACGGTGATTTTGCCCGAATATGTGCGGAAAACGTTGCCGCAGACCTTGTTTTCGGCAAAAAGCGAAAATCCGCCGCTTGCAATTTTTTCACACTCCGCTTCAAAACCGTCAGGCGTGAAATTCTCAAAAAGAAGCATTTCCGAGCCTCTGCCGCAGTCGAATCTGCCCGTGGGGGCGGCTTCGGGCAGGGGAACAGTGCTGAAAATACCGTTCATTACTTGTCCTCCTCGCAATGGTGATGTTCGTGTGAGTGCGAATGCCCGTGTGAATGCGAATGTCCGTGTGAATGTGAATGTACGTGTGAATGTCCCTGCGTTTCAACGGGTTTTATGTGGCAGTGGTTGCTGTCGCATTTTACGTATTCAAACTCAATCGTTGAGTGGTCAATGCCGAGGTGAAGCAGGCGGTGACGGATTTCGCCCTTGATTTGCTCAAATTCCTCGGGCGTTGTTGCGTTTTCAAGCATTGCGTGCAGGGTGGCATAGTTTCTGTGGCCGTCAATAGTCCACAGGTGAACGTGGTGAACGTCCGAAACGGCAGGGATTTCGGTAAGCTCTGCCTTGATTTTTTCAATCTCAATCTCATCGGGCGCTTTTTCAAGGAAAATGTCGAGCACCTCTTTGAGATGACCGAAGGCGTGGAAAAGAACAAAAATCGCAATCGCAAGCGAAAGAAGGGGGTCGATAAAGTGCCAGTCGGTGAATTTAATCACAAGGCTTCCCACAAGTATTGCAAGCCAGCCGAGCACGTCTTCGAGCATATGCAGGCTCAGCGCCCTTTCGTTGACGCCCTTGCCCTTTGACGTTTTGAAAGCAGCAAGCCCGTTTATCACAACGCCGATGACCGCCATAACGAGCATTCCGTCGTAGTTAACGGGGGTGGGGTGAATGAATCTTTCAACCGTGCCCACAATAACAAGAATTGAGCCGACAACAAGGATTACGGTTGTCAGCAGTGCCCCGAGAATTGAAAAACGCAGATAGCCGTAGGTGTATTTTTCATTGGGTGCCTGCTCTGATTTTTTTTCAAGAAACAGCGCCGTGCCGATTGAAATACTGTCGCCCAGGTCGTGAATCGAGTCTGAAACGATTGAAATACTGTGCGTGTAAAGGCCGCCTGCAAATTCAATTGCTGAAAAAAGCAGATTGAGCAAAAACGCAACAAGCATATTTTTGGTTGATTTTTTCATAACGCACCTCTTTTACTTTTCTGTAATGTGTTCAAAGCCCACTTTTACAATGTTTCTTACGTGGTCGTCGGCAAGGAAATAAATGACCGATTTTCCTTCACGGCGGCTTTGCACGAGGTTTGCATTTTTCAGCTTTTTGAGCTGGTGCGAAATCGCCGACTGCTCCATTCCCAGAAGCTCCGAAACGGCGCAGACGCAAAGCTCGCTTTCAAAAAGCGCAAACAGAATTTTCATCCGTGTTGTGTCACCGAAAAGCTTGTAAAGGTCGGCAAGGTCGCACAGCGTTTCGTCACACGGCAGTGCCGCCCTGACCTTTTGCAGCTGCAATTCGTGGTTGTGTGTCATTGAATCACCCCATATATGACTGATTGTTCAAATGAATATCTGTTCATATTATAAAAAGAAAAAATACATTTGTCAATAAAAACCGCCGTTAATACTCTTTAATTTTTCCGACAGATAGTGTAAAATAGCAGACGGTGATAAAATGATTGCAAAAGATGTAAAGATAATTGAATATCCCGCACGTGTTGAGCGGTGGAATACGGTTACGCACGCCGTCGGAGTTTTGCTCGGCGTTGCGGTAACGGTGTTGCTCATTCTCAAAAGCGATACTGCGCAGAAAACGGTTGCCTCTGTCATTTACGGGCTGTCTTTCATTGCCGTTTATGCAGTTTCGGCGGTTTACCACGGCTTGCCCACGGGTGAGGCAAAGCGGATTGCCCGTGTGATTGACCATTCGACGGTGCCGCTTCTGATTGCGGGCACGTCAACGCCCTGCGCCCTTGTCACGCTTTATGAGGTGAGCTTTGCTCATTGTGTGCTTGTGACGGTAATTTCGTGGTTTTGCTTTTTCTTCGGGATGTTTGCAAAGCTTTTCTTTTTCAAAAAGCTGAGGGCGGCAACAATGACCGTTTACATTGTCGGTGGCGGCGTGATGCTTGCAAGCGCAATTCCGTTGCTTGACAGAATCAGCATTGCGGCTTTTTCTGGTTTACTTATCGGTTGCCTTGTTTATGTTGCGGGTGCGATTCTGTGCGGTCTGGGCATAAAAAGACCTGCCCTGCACGCAGTTTTTCACCTTTTCGTGCTGGCAGGCAGTCTGATTCATTTTTACACGATTTACAGTTACGTAATATAATAAATGTCTGAGGTGTTGTTTGATATTATACCGTCAAAGCGGCAAAATCAAGCAGGCATTATAAATACAAACAGTAAGGAGAGTTTTTATGAACGTGTTTTTTACAAGATTTGTTGCTGTGATAACTTCAATTATAACAATGCTGACGGCAATTTTTTGCCCGCCTGAGGCAATTACACCTGAATTTCCCGAAGCTTCGCAGCAGGTTAAAAAGGTTTTTGAGGAAGGTGAGTTTGAAATGGATAAAAACGACCTTGTTGTTGCGCCTTACGGTGACGATAATAATGCAGGTACCCTTGAAGCACCTTTAAAAACTCTGGAAAAAGCAAAAGAAATTCTCATTTCCTGCGAGTCGGACGAAGCGGTTACCGTCTGGTTCAGAGAGGGAACGTATTTTATTGAAGATACCGTTGAATTCACCGCAAAAGACAAAAGCAGCGTTGTTTACCGTTCATATCCCGACGAAGACGTTGTTTTCTCGGGCGCAAAGCCAATCGGCGGAAACTGGCGTGAAACACAAATAAACGGCGTGACGGCATTTGTCACGGATATGCCCGTTGAAAGCGATGACGATTATTTCCTTTCGCTTTTCAAGGACGGCAGAAGACTTGCCCGCCCGAATTATCCCAAAACAGGTTTGCTTAAAGTTGCCGACCCCAAAACCGATGAGGCGATGGTTCCCGACCACAACGCAAGCTTTTTCACAAATTCCGCAGTGTTTTATGCTCACAAGCAGGACGTTCTCAATTTCTGCAATGTGCAGGATGTTGATGTCAGAATCATGCATTTCTGGTGTGATGAACTGCTTCCCGTCCATTCGGTTGATACCGGAACGGGAAGAATTGAAATGCAGAAACCTACCGCAATGACAGTAAGAGTTGACGATAATTATATTTTTGAAAACGTTAAGGAAGCGCTCTGTCTGCCGGGTGAATGGTACCTTGACCGCAGCGAAGACAAACTGTACTATATTCCCGAAGAGGGCGACACGGTTGAAAACACGGTGCTTTATGCAGGTAAAACCGAAAAACTGCTGTCCTTGAATAATGCTGAAAACATAACTTTCCGAGGAATTAGCTTTGAACAAACGGATTGGGATTACATCGGAAAAACAGACGGAACGTTTAACAATGAATTCCCCGCAGATCATCCGCTTTTTGAAAATCTGAATTACAATTCAAATCATACTCAGGCAGCCTCTGACGTACCTGCCGCAATCAAGGTTTCCGCTTCGGACGGAATCAGTTTTGTTGACTGTCTTTTCAAAAATATATCTTATACAGCGGTAAAATTTGAAAATGCTTCTCAGAACTGCAACATTGAAAGCTCCGAATTTGAGGAAATCGGCGCAAACGCAATTTTTATACACGGAGATTTTGTTGTTCCCGCAACAACAAAGAACATCAACGTAAAAGATTGCCACATCAACAAATACGGCAGAATCTTCAACAACGCAATCGGTATTCTTCTCACCCATGCAATTGACTGCGAGCTTTCAAATAACGAAATCCACGAAGGATGGTACACGGGAATTTCCGTCGGCTGGAACTGGGGTTACAGCGACAACCCGACCAACAACATAAAAATTGCCGACAATCTTATATACGACATAGGAAACGGCTGGCTTTCCGACATGGGCGGTATTTACACACTCGGTATTCAGCCTGACACAGTAATTTCAGGCAACGTAATTCACAACGTCGGTTGTGATAAAGGCAGCTACGGTTACGGCGGCTGGGGCGTTTATCTTGACGAAGGTTCAAGCGGAATTCTTGTTGAAAATAACCTTGTTTACGATTGCTCGTCACAGACTTTCCATCAGCATTACGGCAAAGACAACGTTGTACGGAACAACATTTTTGCTTTCGGCGGTGAAGGCGCATTCAGAATCACAAGAAATGAAGAGCACAATTCCCTGACACTCTCCAACAACATTTTTGTGACCGATAACGCCACAATGTATGCGCTCACCACTGAGCGTGACTGGTTTGTTGACGAAAACAATCTTTACTGGGATTATACAAACGGCGGCAACGTTTATTCGGGCGATTCAATGGACTTCTTTGAAAGAAAGTCGATTGTGGTTATGACGGCGCGCGGTTATTACAACAACGCCGTTTTCGCCGACCCTCTGTTTAAAGATCCTGAAAAGCGTGATTTTACACTTGCGCTCAACAGCCCTGCGCTTGAAACGGGTTTCGTTGCGTGGGAATACAGCGCAGGCACAAAAACATTATTTGAATAAACAAAAAATACGGGCGGTGTCAACGTTGACACTGCCCGTAAATATTATGTAATTTTTTATTTTACAATGAACTGAGAGTCTGCAATTTCCGCAACCTCTTCTGCGGTTGTTGCCGTGTTCATCAGGTTTGCAACCCTGCTTCTTCTTTCACGAAGCTCGCTGTACATCAGGTTGCGCTTTTCGGCAGAAAGGGGATAGAAGAACTTGGGGATGATGCCGAGGCTGCTTGTGATAATCGGAATACCCGTACCCAGTGCAAAAATCCACCACTTTGTTTTGTCGGACTGTGTTCCGACTTTAAGACCCTGAATATAGCCGACCTTCTTCATAACAATGCTGTTTACGCTGCCCATAACAGCCTGCTGAAGCTTTGAAATGGTTGACTGTGCAACGCCTATCATTGCCTCTGCACGGTAGCCGTTTTTCCATTCGCAGTAGTCCATGGACTCGTTGCTGATTTCTGCAGGAATAACGCGCCGCAAACCGTAAACGCACATTTCGAATATTTCCTCAATGCCCATAAGCGGCAGAATAACCGCTTTTCGCATAAAGTTTTTGTTTATGGAGCCTATGCCGAAAACAATCAGCCACAGCATATCCGTCCACGCATCTTCAAGAATCCAGAGAGCTTTTGTAGAAAAACGTTTTCTCAGCGGCTCAACAAAGCCGTAGCTGATGAATTTAACCGGGAAAGCGGGTATGCCGACAATTGTTTTCCAGGTGATTGAGCCGATAACGTCAATGTAGAAATTCGTTCGGCTCTGACCTATGCTGAAGCCTGACAGGAACGAAGAAAGCACCTGTATAAACATGGGCTTATTCGTAAGAATAGCTTTCAGACCCTGAATAACGCTGGGTTTTTTAATTGTTTGTGCAACTCTTTCTCTGGTTGTGAGGAAGAAGAACAGACAAAATGCCGCACCGAGAAATGAAAAACCGATTCCGAAACTTGAAAACAGCTTGGGAAGCCTGATTTTGATTTTATCATTTATAACAAGGTCGTAAATGATGCCGAAAATCTGCTTTGGCAAATCCTCGAATATGTGCGACATCAGGTTTGCGGTTGCAATCAGCCTTGAACGGTCAAGCGGTTCAGGCGTTATTGTTGAGCCGAAGCCTGCACGTGAGATTGCCGTGAAGGTGTTGGCTGTTTCGGTGATAATTGACATTGCGAAATAGAAAATCCATTTCGGAAGATAATCGCCGGGGGTGTCGGGGAACATAAAGGGAATAATCCAGTACCACAAACCCAGAACGGTGAGAGGCAACTGACCGAGAAGCAGATAGGGTCTGAATTTACCCCACCTTGTTCTTGTTTTTTCAACAATTACGCCGATAAAGGTGTCGTTAAAAGTATCCCATACAGTTGCAACGATGTTCTGAATTGCGAGAAAGCTGAAATCGATTTTTACGACGTCGTAGATATATCTGTCTTTGAAATCGTTGATGTTCAGACTTGCGGCCGCATCTTCAAGCACGTAGGCAACGGTTTCTTTTGTGCCGACAAATCTTCTGTTTTTGAGAAGAACGGATTTTTCCTCTGTGTTATTTTTGATTTGCATATCCAAAGACACTCCTCCTTCCAGACAATAGAATAATAACATATTATTTGTTTTTGGGCAAGATTTTTCAAACGGGAAATATTTTATGTCAGAATAAAATTCAGCTTTTTGTTTCATTGCCGCTGTTTTTACTTAAAAGAAAAGTGCAACGGGGCTTTGCTTCCCGTTGCACTCAGACGGTGTTTTTAAAAATTATTCCGTGTCGGCACTTTTGCGGCAGCTGATGTGCGGATTTTACTGTTGCACGGTCATCTGCATAATCTCCACGTCGGCGTTTTTGTCGCCGTTTACGTATCCGCCGTTCCGGTAATAAACCTCTGAATTGATGCTAACAACAGCGTTGTCAGGCACGTACAAAACAGCCTTCATACCCTGCGGCAGAGCAAGGTTGACAACGTAATTCCCGTCAGCCTTTTCATAACTGAGTGTAATTAATCCTTTTACGCTCGGCACGGTGCAGCTTATGCTGTCGGACAGAGCATATTGCGGCTCAATTTTAACCTTTTCGTAGCCTGCTTCAAGGGGAGTGATGCCTGCAAAATGCTTGCTCATAATAACCAGAGGTCCGCCGCTCCACGCGTGGTTTCTGGTGCCTCGCCAGGAGTCCCAGAATTCCCAGAGCGTAGAGTAATCCTCACCCATCATATCCTTGTATCTGTTTTTGATTCTGTCTTTTGCCTCTTCATATTTTCCCATTTTGCAAAGAGCTTCAAGAACGTAGTATTCCATATACGGGCTTGAATTTTCGGTGGATGTGAGCACGTTTGTGATAGTTTCATACTGCTCTTTTTCTGCAAGTGATGACAAAACCGCAAGGGCATTTGCTCTGTCATCGGGCTTTTTCACGTCATCGCTTCTGAAGCCTTCGTCTGTCCAGAGCGCCTTATAGCCTTTTGCGACGGTATCTTTTTTTTCGGCAATAAATGAGAGGTCTTCGTCTTTTCCCAGAATCTCCGCCATTTTTTCCGTGGCGGAAAGGGCGTGGTAAACCCAGGCGTTTTCAATGGCTGTCATGTCTGCTTTTCTGCCCCAGTCAGCCCAATCCCACGAGCCGCTGCGATGAATGACGAGATTGTTTTCGCCTGTTTCCCAGAGTTTCAGGTAATCGAGGGAAGGTCCGTAAACTTTTTCAAGGAAAGCCTTGTCGCCGGTATATTCATAGTAAGTGAGGAAGCCCACGATTCCCGCAAGCTGCTGAACGGGCAGCTCAAAATAGTCACCGTTTATGGGCACAACGGTCTGAAGCACCTTTGTTTCGTCAACGTGGGAAAGCATTGCCTGCACACCCTTTTGGTACAGCAGGTAGGAATTGCTGTCCATGGAGTACATTGTCATAATCATTTCACTTGTAACGTCGCCCCACCACTGTGCTCTTTCTCTGTCGGGACAGTCCATAAAGCTGTCACGCATGGTGACGTAGAGAGTGCGCAGGGATTTTTGCCACAGAGAATTCAGGAATTCGTCATCGCACCTGAAATCGCCGCAGAATGAGCTCTCATATCCCGTTTCGCAGTACATCAGTGAAACAACCGTAACGCCTCGGGGAATTTTGTAAGTGATGTGTTCGCCGTTGAACCAGCCCAAAGCTTCAAACTCCTGCTCGCCCTCTTTGGTTATGTAGGTGGTTGAAACAGCGCCGATTAAAGTGTTTTCAGTTGTTATGCGAATCTTTTTTCCGGCAGGCGCCTTGATTTTCAGATAAGGGGTAAGCTGTGCATTGTAGGGAATATCTACGGTGATTTTTTCACCGAAAAGCTTTTTTACGGTATAGTTTTCATAATCCTTTGAATTTTCATAATCTTTAAGACCGTAATCTTTCAGGAAGGGGATTCCTCTGGGATAAAGCTTGCCGTAAGCACCTTCGCCGCCGACGGCATATTCGGTTGCGTTTTCCCAGAATGAAGCATCAAAAGCTTCGTTTATCCAATCCCCGATATCTTTCCTTGCGTCAAAATAAATGCTGTATTCGGCAAGTCGGTAGTTGGGCGGATAAAGAATGCTGTCAACGTAAGCGCTGTTTCTTTTTACCTTCCAGCTTCTGTCGGAAACTACGGAGATACCTTCTCCGATGGCTTCAAAAAGAAAGCCGCCCTGACCGCTGCCGTTGTAGGAATAGCTTGTTTCGTCATCCCAGAACCACACCAGAGCACAAATTGAGTTTTCGCCCTCTTTGAGATAAGGGGCAATGTCTGTGCTGTCATAGTATCCGCTGTTTTCATCGGGGCCTCGTTTCACGCTGCCCTCAAAAACCACGGTTTTTCCGTTTATGTAAAGCCAGTATTTTGAGTCGGCGGCAATGCAGGCGGTAAGCTCCCCGGGAACGTTATGCAGATTTACTTTTTTATTAAAGCACATCCAGACGTTTTTCTCCGTCAGGTTTTCTTTATCCCAGATCCATTTAGCCTTCCAATCGGATTTTTCTTCGGTGGAAATCACGGTGTATCCGGGAATGCTGTCGGGAATCCTGTAATCGTTTGCGTACGGCACCGTTGTCGGCTCGCCCCACGAAAAAACCGAGGAGATGAAAGCCGCCGCAATTGCAAGGTAAGAAATAATTGTCTGTAAAACGTTCATGGTAAACCTCCCCGATGATATTTACGGGATTATTGTATTTGAAAATGACCCTTAAAAATGAATTAAACTTATTTTATCACAGTCGGCTCATAAGTTCAACTTATCTGTTACCTGTAAATAACAAAAAACGCAGACATTGCCGTCTGCGTTTTTCGGTTCAATTTTTAAAATACACCTTTGATTGCTTCCAGCACAGAGCCGTCCGTACCCGTGACAAAGCAGAAAACAATCCACGCCACCGCCGCAACAAGCGCAACGGCATAAAGAATTGCAAAGCCTCTTGCAAAATTGCGCAGGTTGACGTTTTCCGTGCCGCCGAAAGAATACATCAGCGTCATGATAAGGCCGACAACCGGAATGAGCATAAGTAAAGTGCAACCGATGTATTTGAGCGGACTCATCGGTCTGAATTCATAGGGTAAATCCTTTTGTGTGATTTTGATAACCACCGGCTGTTGCGGTGCTACGGTCTGATTTTCCATAACCGAATCCTCCAACAAGAATTTTATTGCGGATTATAAAGATTCAACAAGCTCCTTGAGATATGCCTTGAAATCTTCGCCGATTTCGCCGTGTGCAAGTGCAACCTCGCAGTTTGCTTTCATAATGCCGAGCTTGTTACCCATATCGTAACGGATGCCGTCGAAATCAAGAGCAAGAAGGTTGCCTTCCTTGCCCAGACGTGCAAGTGTATCGGTGAAATAGAGCTCTTCGCCTTCGGGAGTATTTGCAAGGTCTTCTGCAAGGTAATCGAATACCTGAGGCGGTGCAACAACTCTGCCGAGGATGGAGAAGCAGGACATAATCTGATCCTCTGTGGGCTTTTCGATGATGTCGTGAACATCCATCAGCTTTTCGTTGTCGGCGTGGGGAGTAACGTCAAGTGAGCAGTACTTGGAAACGTCTTTTCTCGGAACTTCCTTGACGCCGACAATGCCCTTGCCCGTCTTTTCAAAAGCGTCAACAAGCTGCTTTGTTACGGGGTATTCGTCGTTGATGATAACGTCGTCACCGTAAAGGATTGCAAACGGCTCGTTGCCGATGAAGCTCTTTGCGCACATGATGGCGTGGCCGAGACCCTTTGTTTCCTTCTGGCGGAGGAAATAAACGTTAGCTATGTTTGAGCAAGCGAGAACGTCCTCGTAGAGATCCTTCTTTGAGGGGTTATCCTTGAGCTTGTCTTCGAGCTCATAGCTGTGGTCGAAATGGTCTTCGATTACACCCTTGCCGCGGTTGGTGATGATGAGGATATCCTCAATACCTGCTGCTGCCGCTTCTTCAACAATGTACTGAATGGCGGGCTTGTCAACGATGTTGAGCATTTCCTTGGGAACTGCCTTTGATGCGGGCAGAACTCTTGTGCCGAGACCGGCTGCGGGAATTATCGCTTTCTTGATTTTCATAATATTTTCCTCCGAAATGTATAAAATATAAATTATTGACCTGAAAAGAAATCTGCCGCATAAAGAAATGCGGAATAAATTGCCTGGTAGGCAAACCAGCCTGCCATAAACGCCAGCGGTGAAGGCCCGCCCTTGCGCATGAGTAAAAACCGATAAGCCGCAAGGTCCGCTTCAACCTCTTTGAGGCGGTCGATTTCGGCAAAGGCCTGCTTTTTATAAAGAAAGTCGCCGTAAAGGCCGCAGAAAAACTGCAACAGCGTCATTGCGCCGCTGATTGCCGTGGTCTGCATTGCGGGAACTTTCAGTTCTTCCATTATTTCGTAATATCTTTCATCGGAAAGGTCTTCGCTGAGCAATTCTTCATAGTGCTGCTCGTAAACCGTGTTGAAGCGGTCGGCGGGCACGGAAAGAACAAGTGCGCCCGTGAGCATAATCAGCAGAAAGGCGATGCCGGCCTTGTACATTTTGCGGTAGAAAAACCAGAAGGGAGAAACGAAAAAAGCCGCCCAGTTCCACGAAATTTTTCTGCTTTTTTCGCTCATTTTCCTGAACTTTTCAACGTAGCGGGGCGAGCCTGTTCTGACGTAGGCGGCAATGTCGCCGACCTTGTGACCGTCGACAGTGTCGTTTTCATCCATGTAAACGCCGAACATGTAGGGCGGCACGGCGGCACCCGTGAAAGGCGGTGCCTGTTCCTGCTGTGCGTTGTTTTCTTCGCCGCCGACAAATGCAAGTCCGCAATTGCCGCAGTGGAGCGAATCGGGCAGGTTTTCCGAATGGCAACGGGGGCAGACAATCAGACCGTCCTCAGTTGTGTCGGGCTCCGGCTGCGGCTGTGCCGTTTGGGTGTCAGCTGCGGCGGAAGAGGGCTTCCATTCGAAATCGGGCGAATGTTTATCGTGATTTACGCATCGGTTTTCTTTTTTCCAGCAATCGCGGTGTTGCGGCGTGCCGCACACGGGGCACACAACAACGTCATCTTCCGCATTTATTGGCCGAGAACAGCCGACGCAAAGTTCGTTTTCAAACAACGTTTTCATCATCCTTAATTGATACTACTCTTTATTGTAACTAATTGTAACAAGAATTTCAATCAAAAATTAAAAAAATATCGGCAAATATCTTTACTTTATACATATTTTTAATTATAATATAAAATTGATTAATTATGTTTTGGGAGAATATTTATGATTCAATTTGAAGAATTACGCCTTGCTCTGCTTGAATATGAAGAAAAATTAAAGCAGCTTCGTGAGGCGCTCGGCCTTGACAGTATGCAGGAAGAAATCGCCGAACTTGAAGCGCAGGCGGCAGAAGAAGGCTTCTGGAATGACCTTGCAAACTCTCAGGCAGTTTTGCAGAAAACAAGCAAACTTAAAAATAAGGTTGCCGCATACAACACGCTTGCAACCGATTTTGACGATGCACTGATGATGATTGAGCTTTCCGACGAAGAGGGCGACCTTGACCTGTTTGACGATTGCAAAGCAAGTGTTGACAAGGTTATTGCCGACCTTGAAGCAATGACGCTGAGCACACTGCTTTCGGGTGAATATGACAGCAAAAACTGCATTCTCACCTTCCACGCAGGTGCAGGCGGCACAGAGGCGCAGGACTGGAATCAGATGCTTGTGCGTATGTACCAGCACTGGGGCGAAAAGCACGGCTTCAAGGTTGAAATGGTTGACTTCCTTGACGGTGATGAGGCAGGTCTCAAATCCGCCGTTCTTGTCATCACGGGCGAAAACGCTTACGGTTATCTGAAAGGCGAAATGGGTGTTCACCGCCTTGTCAGAATTTCTCCGTTTGACTCTTCGGGCCGCCGCCACACATCTTTTGCATCTCTTGAAGTTATGCCCGAAATCGACGACACCGTTGAGGTCGAAATCAATCCCGACGACCTCAAAATCGACTATTACCGTGCCAGCGGTGCAGGCGGACAGAAGGTTAACAAAACCTCATCTGCCGTCAGACTTACACACATCCCCACGGGTATTGTCTGCTCCTGTCAGGTTGAGCGCAGTCAGCACCAGAACCGTGAGGTTGCAATGAAAATGCTCAAATCAAAGCTTGTCGAAATCAAGGAGCGCGAACACCTTGATAAGATTGAAGACATCAAGGGCGAACAGCGTGAAATCGCCTGGGGCAGCCAGATCCGTTCTTACGTTTTCATGCCCTACACCCTTGCAAAGGACCACAGAACAGGCTTTGAGTCGGGCAACATCAATGCCGTTATGGACGGCGAAATTGACGGCTTCATTAACGCTTATCTTAAAGCTGAGTCACTGAAAAACCAGTAATTTCTGACAAAGAAAATTTACGGGAGGTGCGGTGTTGAAGATAATTGATATTTCAAGGGGCGTTTTTTCATCCCCCGTTTATCCGGGTGACCCTGAGCCGCAGGCAAAGGTGCTCAGCCGCATCGGTGCCGAGTCGGACTGCAACCTTTCTGCCGTAAAAATGTGTGTTCACGCAGGCACTCATGTTGATGCCCCGTTGCATTTTATTGAAAAAGGAAAGACAATCGGCGACTACGACGTCGGTGTTTTCATCGGGCCGTGCACGGTTATTGAAGTTCCGCCGGGAGTTATCACGGGTGAGGATGCCGAGCGGATGATTACCCGTAAATGCGAGCGTCTGCTCATCAAGGGCGGCGGCAAGGCGTTTTTTATGGATGCCTCTGCCGAAGTTTTTGCCGACAGCGGCATAAAGCTTGTCGGCACGGACTCCCTTTCCGTCGGCTGCAAGGGCAATCAGGTAAAGCCGCACAAGGCTTTCCTCGGCAGCGGCGTTGCCGTGCTGGAGGGTCTTGACCTTACAGACGTTGAACCCGGGCAGTATTTTCTTTTTGCTCCCCCCGTTAATTTTGAAGGACTTGAGGGTGCACCTGCACGTGCGGTGCTGATTGAGGATTTCATTTTCTGGTCAGCCCCTCAAAGAAATAAATAACACGCTGAGGTGTTTTATGAAAAGAGCCTGCGACGTTGTCATAAGCCTTGTGCTTCTGATTTTGCTTTCGCCCGTTCTGGCGGTAATATCGCTTGTGATTCTGATTGATGACGGTGCCCCCGTTATTTTCAGGCAGGAGCGTGTCGGCCGCGGTAACAGAACGTTCCACGTTCTTAAATTCAGAACAATGAAAAAAGACACGCCGAATGTTGCGACGGCAGACCTTACCGACTCTGATAAATACATAACAAAATGCGGTGCTTTTCTGCGCAAAACAAGTCTGGATGAGTTGCCGCAGCTTATAAACGTTCTCAACGGCTCAATGAGCTTTATCGGTCCCCGACCGCTGATTCCCGCCGAAACCGAAATCAGACAGCTGCGTGAGGAAAACGGCGTTTATGCCGCACGCCCCGGTGTCACGGGTTGGGCGCAGGTCAACGGCCGAGATATTCTTTCACCCAAAGAAAAAGTGCTTTATGACAGAGAGTATGTCAGACACATGAGCCTTTCCTTTGATTTTCTTATTCTTCTGCGTACCGTCAAGGTTGTACTCAAACGTGAAAACATTGCGGAGGGCAGTGAAAAAAAACAGCGCCGCTGACGCAACGCTGTTTTACTTTATAAACATTATAACCTGCCGATTCGTTCAAGGTATTCCTCGTAACATTCGCCGGTTTTTTCCATTTCCTTGGCAATCTCAACGCCGACATAGCGCCAGTGCCACGGCTCATAAGTGATGTTTGTGACGTCCTGCTTTTCCTTGGGATATCTGAGGATGAAGCCGTAATCCGAGGCGTATTCGCAAAGCCACGCAAACTCCCTTGTTTCCTCAAAGTTCACTTCAAGGCTGCAAATGTCCATTGCAAGACCTGCGTTGTGCTCGCTGGTGCCGGGGGGAAGAATAATCTGTGAGGCAAGCACCGTTGCCTGCGTGTGTGAAAAGCCCTGACTTTCATAAGTCTTTATTTTATTTTCAAAATTGTTTTTCTGCCTTTCCACCGAGCGGTAGCCCGAAACGGGGGTCAGCGTGATTCCGTCTTTCTGTGCAGCAAGGTACATTTCGTTGTAGTGCGGCGCAACACGGTAATCGAGCGATTTGCTGTCGGGGTCGTTTGTGATTGAGGGGGCAAGCTCCACCTCGAAATCATCGGGCAGAATATAGTCACGGTTGACAAGCAGCATATTCCACTCAACGTCAACGTTTGCATAAACGGGGGCAAAGCCTGCATAGGCGTATTCGTAGTCTTCAATCGGCACGGGTGCGGCTGTTGTCGGTGCGGTTGTTGTCGGTGCGGTTGTGCCGCTGCTTTCAGACCCTGTTTCATCACTTCCCGATAAAACAAGAGGCTCTTCTCTTGACGTGAAATAGGCGGTTGCGCCCGCTGCGCCCGCAACAACACAGAGAATGAGAGTTAATATAAGAAATTTTTTCATTTTTGTTCCTCGCAAAGTTGTTTTTGTTTATTGTAATCCATTAACATAGCTGTGTCAATTGACAAATACTACAAATGAAAGGTGTTTTTGTTTTTATGAAAGCAAACGAAAGTGTAAAAAACTATCCCTCAGTGCGCAGAATGTACGCAAACTATGCCGTAAGGGGCATCAAGAACGTGTGCAAAAATATCGGCCCGCGTTTTTCGGGTTCCGAGGCAGAGAAAAAAGGCATTGAGTACATGGCAGAGGACCTGAAAACCTGCTGTGACGAGGTTAAGATTGAGTCTTTCCCCGTTCATCCGTGGGCTTTTCTCGGCTGGATTCCCCTTTGTGCAGTTCTTTTCTCAATCGCTTCCGTTCTTTTCTTCCTCGGCCAGTTTTTCAGCATTGCTCCTCTGTTTGTCGTTGCCGCCGTTCTTGTTGCGACAGGCTTCTTCTTTATCATCACAGAGTTCCTTTTCTATCAGGAAACGCTTGACAAATTCGCCCCCAAAAAGACCTCGCACAACGCAATCGGCATCCGCAAGGCTTCGGGCGAGGCAAAACGCCGCATTATTCTTTCAGGTCACGCCGACTCTTCAATGGAATGGCGCTTCACTTACTACGGCGGACCCAAGCTTCTCATCCCCATGATTGCAGGCGCCCTTATCGGCTCACTCGCAACCGCTGTCTGCTGTATTCTCGGTGTTGTTTTCAGCTTCACAAACCCCGAAATAGTCACATCAACCGCCTTTGATATCATCAGCTACGTTCTTCTTGCCTTTATCCTGATGTTCATCGGCATCACTTTCTTCTACGACAAAAAGCGCATTGTTGACGGTGCAAACGATAACCTTTCAGGTTGCTTTGTTTCAATGGCTGTGCTCAAATACCTTGAAGATAACGGCATCCGTTTTGAAAACACTGAAATCTGGTGCCTGTGCACAGGCTCGGAAGAGATCGGACTTCGCGGCGCAAAAGCATTCTGCAAGGCTCACGGCAAAGAGCTTGAAGACATTGAAACAGTTTTCCTCGGTCTTGACACTGTTCGCGATTTCGACTTTATGGCAGTTTACAGCCGTGATATGACGGGCACTGTCAAAAATGACGAGCAGGTCTGCAATCTGCTTGCCGAGGGCGCAAAAAATGCAGGCTATGACCTGCCCTTCAAATCCGTTTTCCTCGGCGCTTCCGATGCTGCCGCAGTTACAAAGTACGGCATGAAGGCTGCAACCTTTGCCGCAATGGACCCCGCACCTGCCCGTTATTATCACACAAGACTCGACGCCGCCGACAACCTTGACCTCAGAACAATTGAGGCAGGCGTTGACATTTGCCTTGAAACAGTCTTCCTTTACGATGAAAAGGGTCTTGACGCTAAATAAGAGTTGTGCAAATTATACAAGCCGCCGCTGTAATTTTTTGACCTTTATACAAAAATATGGCTTTGCGGCGTTTCCCTCTGTTACAGCGTGATTTTTTATGATATAATAACCTTATGTATTGCAAGCAAAACGCTTGCGAAAGGAGATATTCTTTATGAACAAAAAGATTTTCGCTTTAATTGCTCTCATTCTTTCAATGTCACTCATTCTCGGTTTTGCCGGCTGTGCACAGGAAGAATCCGAAGAAGAAACCACAACCGTTATCAACGTTCTTGACGTTCTGCCCACACAGCCCACAACCTCTGTTGACGAGGAAAGCGGCGAAATCATTACCGACACAGAGTATTCGCCCGAAGCCGCAGCAGCAAACACTCAGACAATTTTTGAGTATTTCAACCTTCACGTAAATGCTCTTAAAGACAAGAAAGCCGCTGTCACAATGTCTGAGGGCAAGAACATCGGCAAATCCACCTACATTGACGAAAACGGCGAGGAGCAGTCAAAGCCCTATTGCGAAAACGCAACTCTTGCCGCAAGTGTCAACACACTCAAAAAGTATATGCTTCACACATCAGACAGTGAAGCCGCTTACGGTGACGACCTTGTTTCCTATCTTCCCGTTTCAGGTCAGAAGTGGGTAACGGCTCTTACACTGGAAGACGTTGAAAGCGCAACCTGCGTTGACGAGGGCACAACACGCACAATCACAGTCAACCTTGTTTCCCCCATCGACTCCGCCGCTCTTTCAAAGGCATTTGAGCTTGGCTCGCTTGAAGATGCTCTTGTTGAGTTTGAAAAGGCAAACGAATATCTTACCGTTGCCGACGCTTCCCTTGAATACGTCAACTGCCAGATTATCATTATTGCAAACGTTGAAACAAACGAAATTTCTTCAATCAGATACATAAAGCGCGCTGACGTCACTGCAAACGTAACAGGTGCAGGCACAATTGCCGACCTCGGCACTCAGGAGGTTTGTTTCAGATATGAGCAGACCAGAGAGTACAACTTCAATTACGAAGACCCCAATGCACCCACAACAGCAGCTGAATAATTGAACAGAGTAAAAAAACGGTGTGTCCGATGACACACCGTTTTTTGTTGTCTTATTTCTGTGCGAGGAAAGCGGCAAAGCCCTTGTAAGCCATATAAACGTCAAGCTTTGCGGTGATTTCAAAGGGTGCGTGCATTGAAAGCACGGGCACACCCACGTCGATTACGTCTGCGCCGAGGTTTGCAATGTATTTTGCAACCGTTCCGCCGCCGCCTTCGTCAACCTTGCCAAGCTCGCCAACCTGCCAGGCAACGCCGTTTTCTTCCATGATTGAGCAGACCTTTGCCATGAACTCGGCATTTGCGTCAGAGGTGCCGCCCTTGCCGCGTGAACCCGTGTATTTTGTGATGGCAATGCCTCTGTTGAGGAAAGCTGCATTCATTTTATCAAGAACGGAGGGGAATGTGGGGTCGAAGCCTGCGTTGACATCGGCAGAAAGGCACTCGGATGCACGGATAACGTCTCTGCCGCTGAGACCCTGCTGCTGAGCAAGGTCGGAAATGAAATGTTTGAGGTAAGCTGAGTGCAGACCCGTGTTGCCGTCACTGCCCGTCTCTTCCTTGTCGGTGAGCACGGTGACACCCGTATATTCGGGGTCGGCAACTGCGAAAGCCGCCATGATTGACGGATAAGCGCAAACACGGTCATCCTGACCGTAGGCGCCGACAAGAGAGCGGTCAAATCCGATATCCGTTGCGTTGAAAGCAGGTACGGCTTCAAGCTCTGCACTGAGGAAATCCGACTCACAAATGCCGTATTTTTCGTTGAGAAGCTTTAAAATGTTGAGCTTTACAAGCTCACTGCCGCTGTCGCTTCTGAAAGGACGGCTGCCGACAAGAATGTTGAGCTCTTCGCCCTTGATTCCTTCGCCGAGGGGACGCTTGGACTGCTCTGCACCGAGGTGGGGCAGAAGGTCGGTGATGACAAAACGGGGGTCGGTGGGGTCGTCACCGAGACGCACGGTTACTTTTGTGCCGTCCTTGCGGAAAATCACGCCGTGCAGTGAAAGAGGAATGGCGGTCCACTGATATTTCTTGATTCCGCCGTAATAATGTGTTTTGAAAAGGGCAAGCTCCGTGTCCTCGTAAAGAGGATTGGGCTTGAGGTCAACTCTGGGTGAGTCGATGTGAGAGGCAACGATTTTAACGCCCTGAGAAAGGGGGTTTTTGCCGAAAACGCAAAGAATTACAGCCTTGCCGCGGTTGTTGTAATAAACCTTGTCGCCTGCTTTGTATTCAGCGTTGCGGTCAAAGGGAACAAATCCGTTTTTCTCGGCAAGCTCAATTGTATAAGCGGCGGATTCGCGCTCGGTTTTGCCGACGTCAAGGAAGGTTTTGTAACCCTCGCAGAAAGCGTAAGCCTCGTCAAGCTGTGCATCGTCAAGCCTGAGGGCGGTGTTTTTCGGCGCAGCGAAAAGCTGTTCCCTGAGAATTTCTGCCTGTGATTTTTCCTGTGTACACATAATTTATGCCTCCTTAAAATAAAGGTTTTTATAAATGTTCATCGCCCGTGTAACTTTTCTGACATAGTGGGCGGTGTCGTCAATGGGGATTTGCGACAGCGTTTTGCCGTCGGGTGAAATTGCAGGGTCGCTGAGCCATTCATTCACTCTGCCGCGCCCTGCGTGGTAGGCGGCAAGGGCGGTTTCGGTGTTTTCAAACTCGTCAACAAGATAGCTGAGCAGAAACGCACCGTATCTGATTGAAACCTCTTCGGTGAAAAGGTCGTTGAATTGCTCATCGCCGCCGATTTTTGATTTTATCCAGTCAAAAGTTTCTTCGGTGATTTGTGTAAGTCCGATTGCGTTTGCATAAGAAACTGCGTCGGGCTCAAACGAGCTTTCCGTTTTGATTACCGAATAAAGCAGAATCCTGTCAATGCCGTATTCCGCCGCATATTTTTCGACAAGGTCGCTGTAAGCGAGAGGATAAAATGTTTTAATCACCGTTTTTGCGCCGATTGCGCCCAGAGAGGCAATCAGCACAAAAAAAGCAAGAATTAGCGAAAATGCCTTGATTTTTCCTTTTTTAGTCATTCAGCTCAGCCCCGATTTTTTCAAGAAGCGGTGCAACCTTTGTGAAAAGGTCGCCCTCTCCGTCATTCACAATTACAATATCCGCCTTGCCTGCATAATATTCGTCATCAAACTGTGCGGAAATTCTTCTGTCCGCCTGCGCATCGGTCAGCGAGTCACGGGCAATGATTCGGGCCTTGCGGATTTCAACGGGTGCAATTACTGCCGCAAAAAAGTCGCACAAGGGGACAATCGGGCTTTCAAAAAGTGCGGCGGCATCAATAACAACCGCTTTTTCGCCTTCAAAGCGTGCCGAACGGATTTCTTCAACAGTAAGCTTTGTTATTTCGGGGTGGGTTGCGGCGTTGAGCATTTTTCTGTGCTCTTCATCGGCAAAGGCTCTTTGAGCAAGCAGACGGCGGTTAAGCTTGCCGTCAAGGTCAATTATATCTGCACCGAAAGCGGCACAAAGTGCCTGCAAAACGCTTTCGCTTTCAACCGCTTTGCGTGCAAGCACGTCTCCGTCAATAATTTTAACGCCGTTTTCTGCAAGAATTGTGCAGACCGTTGTTTTGCCTGCGCCCGTCTGACCGGTAAGGCCGACAACGGGCATTTTTTTATTCAGATCGATTTCATTGAATGCGGCGGCACGCAACAGTCGGTTGTAAACGGCAAGGCCGACACCGCTTGTTGACGGGCAACGCACGTAAACGTTTTTGCAGCCGAGAAAATCCACACGGCGCAGTGCGTCAAAAAGACCGCGCGCCTGCGAAAGACAGTCGTTTTCGGCGCCGTATTCGACAGCGGTTGTGCCGAAAGCTTCTCCCTCGCCGTTAAAGCAAAGCACGCAAAGGCCCGATTTCGGCTGACGTGCAATGAATTGAGCAAAATCCTCGAGAGAGCCTTTGACAATCGTTACGTTTGCCTTGGGGGAGTAGTGTTTGTATTTCATACCCGGGGAATGTGCAACCGCACCCTCGGTGAGCTCGGCAAGCACGGCAGGGTCAATTTCAATTTCGCCCAGCACCTTTTCAAGCTCTTCGGGCGTAACTCCGCCGGGACGGAGCAGACGGGGCTTTTCCGTCGCAAGGGTGATGACGGTTGACTCAACGCCGATGTCGCATCTGCCGCCGTCAACAACCGCATCAATTTTTGTGTCGAGGTCGGCAATAACGTGCTGTGCGGAGGTGGGGCTGGGTCTGCCCGAGGTGTTTGCGCTGGGTGCGGCAAGGGGTACGCCTGCCGCAGCAATAATCGCGCTTGCAACGGGGTGCGAGGGCATACGGATTGCGACCGTGTCAAGTCCTGCGCTGACAACGTCGGGAATGAGGTCGCTTTTTTTCATAATAACCGTCAGCGCACCCGGCCAGAAAGCCTCTGCCAGAGCATCAAGACGGGGGTCAATTTCTTTAACAAGCGGTGCAACCTCGTCAAGGCAGGAAACGTGAACAATCAGCGGATTGTCCTGAGGTCTGCCCTTTGCGACAAAAATGCTTTTTACCGCCTCTGAATCGAAGGCGTTTGCGGCAAGGCCGTAAACGGTTTCGGTAGGAATGGCAACAAGACCGCCGTTTTTGAGGATTGCGGCAGCATCGTTTATCTGTGCACTGTCGAGCGCACTTTCAATTTTAAAAACTTTTGTGTTCATCAGCTTTCACTCTTCAATTTTTCCGCCGTGTCGGCAGTAATGAGGGCATCAACAATTTCGTCGATATCACCGTTTAAAATCGCTTCGATTTTATAAAGCGTCAGGTTGATTCTGTGGTCGCTCACACGGCCCTGCGGATAGTTATATGTGCGGATTCTTTCGCTTCTGTCGCCTGTGCCGACCTGCGATTTGCGCTCGCCTGCAATGGCTTCCTGTTGTTTTGTCTGCTCAGCTTCAAGAATTTTTGAACGCAGAATTTTCATTGCACGGTCTTTGTTCTTGAACTGACTGCGCTCATCCTGACACTCAACAACAGTGCCCGTGGGGATGTGGATAATGCGGATTGCAGACTCGGTTTTGTTGACGTGCTGACCGCCTGCGCCGCTTGCACGGAAGGTGTCAATCTGCAAATCGGCAGGGTTGATTTCAACCTCAACATCCTCCGCCTCGGGCAAAACGGCAACGGTGACTGTGGATGTGTGGATTCTGCCCTGACTTTCGGTTTCGGGCACACGCTGCACACGGTGCACGCCGCTTTCAAATTTAAGGCGTGAGTATGCACCCTCGCCGTCAATCATAAAGCAGACCTCTTTAAAACCGCCAAGCTCGGTGGGGTTGGAGTTGATGACCTCGGTTTTCCAGCCCTTTGACTCGGCATACATTGAATACATTCTGAAAAGCGCACCTGCAAAAAGGGCTGCCTCTTCGCCGCCTGCGCCGCCGCGGATTTCAATGATGACGTTTTTGTCGTCGTTGGGGTCACGGGGCAGAAGCAGAATTTTCAGCTCTTCGGCAAGTGTTTCGCAGTCTGCGCGGGCAGAAAGAAACTCTTCCTCAACCATTTCTTTGAAATCACGGTCAAGTCCGCCTGCTTCAAGCAATTCTGCCGCCTCATCACGGGTTGCAACCGCAGTTTTATATTCACGGTATTTTTCAACAACCGGTGTAAGGTGCTTCAATTCCTGCATCAGCTTTTTATAAAGCTCCATGTCCGAAACAATGTCGGGGTTGCAGATTTTTTCATTTATTTCGTCAAATTTTTCTTCAACTTTAATTAACTTATCAAGCATAAAATCCTCCGTAAAAATTTATTCTGTCGGGGGACGGGTGCTAAGACTCTTCTGATTCGCGGATGACTTTTTTGATGTTTTTTTCGACCTTCACTCTTTCAAGCATAACCTCTCTGCCGCAGCCGACACAGCGGATGCGGAAATCTGCACCGATGCGCAAAACCGCAAAGCAGTTTTCGCCGCAGGGGTGCTTTTTTTTCATTATCAGCCTGTCACCTACACGAATATCCATAAAAAATCATATCTCCAAAAAAAATTATCATATTATTATAGCATAAAACGGCGTTTTTGTACACTGAGGTTTAATAATATTTAATGTAATTATTAAGGCAGGACGGTGCATATATTAAATACGAACATTGCGCGAAAGGAATGAGTAACAAAATGATGATATATAAACCCGAAGGACACCTGCTTTCGAGTGCGGAAAACAAACGCTATCTGTCGGGGCTTGCTCCACTGCATGAGGCGCAGTCGGCAGGTGCCGTGCTGGAAGCGAGGGTAATCCGATGTGACGGGGAGCACAACCTGCACGTTGACCTTAACGGAATGAGGGGAATTATTCCGCGCGAGGAGGGTGCAAGCGGAATTGACGAGGGCAGGGTGCGTGACATTGCGCTGATTTCGCGCGTCAACAAACCCGTTGCTTTCAGGGTAATCGGCTTTGACAGCGATTCCTGCGGTGCACCTCGTGCCGTTTTAAGTCGCAAGAGTGTGCAGGACGACTGCTTTAACGAATATATAATGAAGCTGAGCGTCGGCGATGTGATACCTGCCACGGTCACGCACATTGAAAATTTCGGTGCTTTCTGCGACATCGGCGCAGGCATAAATGCGCTGATGCCCATTGATTGCCTTTCCGTTTCAAGAATTCCTCACCCGAGCGCACGTTTTTCGGCGGGGCAAAGTATTTTTGCCGTTGTCAAAAGCATTGACGAGCTTGGCAGAGTGACTTTGTCGCACAAAGAGCTGCTCGGCACGTGGGAGCAGAACGTTGAACGGCTGAGTGTGGGCGAAACAGTGCCGGGAATTGTACGCTCAGTTGAAAAATACGGAATTTTTGTGGAGCTTGCGCCCAATCTTGCAGGACTTGCCGAGTATTCGGAGGGCGTGAGCGTCGGCAGTCACGCAGGGGTGTACATCAAGAACATTATTCCGCAGAAGATGAAAGTAAAGCTCATTATCGTTGACTCGTTTGATGCTGATTATCCCGTTGAAAAGCCCGAATATTTCATAACTCAGGGTCACATCGACCGTTGGGTCTATTCGCCCGAGGGCTGTCCGAGGTTGGTTGAAACGGTTTTCAGTCAAGAGCGGCAATGATTCTGCCGCCGCCGATTACCGTGTCACCGTCGTATAAAACCGCCGCTTGACCGGGCGTGACCGAGCGTTGCGGCTCATCAAAAACAATTCTGATTTTTCCGTCATCCGACGGGGTGACGGTTGCAGGCACCGCAGGGGCACGGAAACGGATTTTGACATCGGCACGGATTGCTTCACCGAGGGTGTCACAAGAAATGAGATTAAGACTGTCGGCAACAAGACCCGCACTGTATTGCTCACCGTTTTCGCCGATTGTCACAGTATTGTCGGCGGCATTGAGGCGGGTGACAAACATCGGCTTGCCGAAAGCGCCGAGACCCTTTCGCTGACCGATTGTATAATTGATTATACCCGTGTGTCTGCCGATAATCTGTCCGTTTTTGTCAATTATGTTGCCCTCTTTGCCGTGAATTCCGAGGGTTGCGAGAAATGCGGAATAGTCATCGTCGGGCACAAAGCAGATTTCCTGACTGTCGGGTCTTTGCGCAGCTTCAATGCCTGCCGCGGCAACAAGCTGCCTTGCCGCCTCTTTTTCCGTTTCGGCAAGCGGAAACATTGCGTGGGCAAGCTGAAACTGATTAAGCCGACACAGAAAATAGCTCTGGTCTTTTCTGCCTGCCCCTTTTTTCAGCAGGTAACGCTCACCGTCAAAGTCGATTTTTGCGTAGTGCCCCGTTGCCAGAAAATCGGCGCCGTTTTGGAGCGCAAAATCAAGCATTGCACCGAATTTTATGTCACGGTTGCACTTTACGCAGGGATTTGGGGTGCGTGCGTTTAAATATTCATCGGCAAAATCCGAAATAATTTTTTCTTTGAAAAGCTGACGGAAATCGGCAACAAGGTGATTTATGCCAAGCTTTTGTGCGGCACGCTTTGCATCTTCAATGTCGCCCAGCGCACTGTCGCCGTCACGCAAAAGCAGGGTTATGCCGAAAACGTCATAGCCTTTTTCGCGCAGAATACACGCCGCCGCACAGCTGTCAACGCCGCCGCTCATTCCTATTGCGACTTTTTTTGACATATAATACCCCTCCAAACCGATTTATTTCCATATTAATTATAGCACGCAAGTGAAAAATTTTAAACAGTTTTTTAAAAATCTCTTGCAGATTTTGACCGAATAAGCTATAATTGTAGTATATTGAGCCATTCTGCGGCTTTTTGGGGGATGAACGATTTGGCCGGCGATTTACACTGTCACACAAAGTTATCAGACAGCTCTCTGGGCATTGATGACCTCATCATGCTTGCCCAAAAAAGGGGCGTGAGCACAATTGCAATAACCGACCTTGACTGCCAGGCAGGCACCGTCAGGGCAAAGGTTATCGGCGAGCGCAGGGGTATTACAGTCATACCCGGTGTTGAGCTGTCCTGCTACGACTACAAAAACAATAAAAAAGCACGCTTGCTTTGCTACCTCAGCGACAGCCCCGACAGGCTGGAGGGTCTTTGCCACAGAAATACACTTGTGCGCAAAAAAGCGAGCCAGTTTATGATGCTTAAAATTGCACAGAGATATCCCATTTCGCCTGAGCTTGTTATGAAATGCGCTTCGGGCTCAACGGCTGTATTTAAAAATCATATTATGCACGCCCTTATGGAGTGCGGCATGACTGACAGAATCCGCGGCGACCTTTACAACGAGCTTTTCACAAAAGAAAGTGACAAAAACGTTCTTGTTGAAGAAAAATTCCCCTCACCCGCAGAGGTGCTTGAAGCAATCCACGAGGCGGGCGGCATTGCCGTGCTTTCGTGCCCCGGTCTTTTCGACAATTTCGATTTGCTTGAAGAGCTCATTCCTCTCGGCCTTGACGGCGTTGAGGTCTGGCACCCCGACAACAGCGAAGAAGAGGTTGAAAAGCTGCTCGAAATCGCAAAGAAAACCAACCTTCTCACCCTCGGCGGAACGTCTTTCCGCGGAATGTATTCGGGCAAGCCTCTGAGCATCGGAGATTATCTTACCCCCGATAATTGCCTGAAAGCACTTATGGGCTACAAAACAAAAATGAAAAAGCTCCGTGCTCAGCAGCAGAAGGAGCAGGGATAATACAGGAGTTCTGTTATGGGCAGAAATGACGACAGCGATATTAAAATTTTTACTCCGTCAAAAAAGGCAGGCGACGGCATTGAGCTTGTTGAGCTTGTTGAAATGATGGAAAAGCAACGCAGCAACGGTAACACTGAAAAAGCGGTTGAGCTCGGCAAAAATCTTGCCGCGCTGACATCCGTGGCTTTTGAGGATGTTTTTGTCGGCACGGGTCTGACCGCAAGAGAGCTTTCAAACGCCAGTCTGTATCAGCTTCGCGCGCTGATGGTTTTTTCCGCACAGTATTCGCTGTGCCGTTTTCTGGAGCAGGCCGTTTTGTCAACCGAGGCGGTAAACTCTCTTTATAACGAAATCAGAAAGCTTTCAGAGGGCTTTTATGCAAACGTAACCGACGGCTCATCCTTCACCTTTTATTTCCTTGCGGTGCGCCGCAAAAGAGAGGTTGAAAAGCAAATCGGTGACAGCTTTGCAATGCTTTGCGACAAAGAAAAAGATGCAAGGTATGCAGTTCTCGGCACAAACACCTTCAACGTTGTGCAGAAACTTGTTTTTGAAAGCATTGAAAAAGCAGAATTTGAACTGTAAAAATTTTAAAGGGAGACACGTGAGTGTCTCCCTTATTTTATTACTTTTTATTTTGTTTTTCTTCTTCAAATCTTTCCGACATAATTTCAATGTAGCCGTCGATTGCATTTCTTGCGGCAAGAACCACTTTTGAAAGAGAACCGATGCGAACAATCTTTTCATTCTTTTTGTCGTTGCAGAGTTTTTCGTATTTTTCAGTGAAGAAAATATCAAAATTGTCGTTGCAGTATGCTCTGAACCAATCAGGGTCATCGCTGTTGATTTTTACGAAATAAAGCATTTCAAAACCTGAGTCGGTTTCAATCAGAGTGTGGTCGCCTTCTTTTCTTTCGCTGTCATAAATCCAGTTGTCAACGTAAACAAAGCGAGAACCCGCTGTATATTTTTCGACAAAACCGTTCTCGTCGGCAATTGTGCTGCCGGGATTCAGATTTGCGATGTTGGCAAAATCTGCGGTTGTTGCGCCGTTTTTCACCCAGTCGTTATACACGCTTTCGGCAAGGGACTTGGCATCGTCATATTCCTGCTGGCTTTCGGCGCTTGTATAGTATTCGTTATAGGGGAAGTAGCAGTGATAAACCTGGGCGCTGTATGTTTTGTAGGCAGGCTTGTTGCAGTAAAGAAGGCAGAAATAAATGGGGCCTTCAACAACGGCAACGTCACCGGCTTTCCGACCCTCTTCAAAACACCATTCGGCAACATCCGTGCCGTAGTATTCCGAAAAGAATTTGTAGTTTCTCATAAAGAAATTGGTGTGTGCATCCGGGTCAAAATTGTCGTTACCCTCTTCACCGTGGAGTGTGGCATATTCAATGAAATCCGCTTCGGACTGAATATTTCTTGAAAGCTCACCGTTGAGGTCGGCAAGGGAGCGTTCGCCCTTGAGCATCGTATAAAGGCGGATGTCGGCGCAGTCGTAATATTTGCTGTTTTCGCTATATTCTTTTTCTGCGACGGCCATATCAATTGCGGCAATGAATTTTTCTTTTTCCGCCTCTCTGTAAGCGGCGGCATAAGCGTCACGGATTTCGCGGAAAGCAAACATATTGTAAGTAAGACCTTTTGAGTAGGTGTCTTCACACATCTGGTCGGGTGTGATACCCTCGCTGTCGGCGTAATCGCAAACGCGGGTGTATGAAAAATAAACTTCCTGAGCTTTTCTTGCAGAAATCGTGCAGCCCGTTGTGAGCGCTTCACGGAAAAGAATGTAGCTGTTTTCAATTCTGTCAATGCTGTTTTCGCTGAGCACCTCGCTCCATGGCACGCCATCTTTGTTTTTCTGGTCCTCGGGGCGGGTGTAAAGGTCCATAAGGCTTGTTTTTGCAATATCATTCGGGTTAGAGCCTGCCTGATTGTAGGTTGCGGCATAGCTTGTGCAGTACTCGTCGTAGTAATACATCACCGCCTCGGGCACGGAGATTTCAGTTGTGCCGAAAGCATAGGCGTTGCCCTGCTTGCCCACTGCGGCGGCAGAGTCTTTATAAGCTCCGACGATTACTTTTTTGAACTCGTTGGGGATTTTATCGTCCTGAGCAACAAGAAGAGCCTGAATATCCTCGGGCACCTTGTCAAATCCGTCGATTGTTGTTACGTCAATCGGGTCTTCGTCACCGTCAAAAGCGGGTACTGTGGTGATGACGGGGTTTACGGGTGACGTGGTTTTTGTTGAATCGTCAAAAAGGGCGGCAATGCTGTCACGCTTTACAAAGCAGGTGACTGCAACGGCGGCAACGAGCAAAACCGCAACGGCGGCAATGATAATTTTTTTGGCAGAAACGCTTTTTTCCGCAGGTGCGGGTGCGTTATTTGTTTTTTTGGGCACGGGAGCCTTTTTCTTGTTTTTCTTGTTAGCCATTTTCTATCCTCTCAGTTTTGTTTTCTGACAATTTTGTATTCGTCAAGAAGGCTGAAATACGGGCAGGAATAGTGAGAATCCTGTTCAAGCCTTATCAGTTCATCCTCATCAAGACTGACAACACATTCGTAACAGTCGTATTCGGTGTTATATTCGAAATTTGCGCAGCTTTCACATTCAGTGTGCTCCATTGATATCACCTCTATGGAATTATACACCGCCGCCCGTTTAAATTCAACACAAATTTGTTAACAATCTTTTTTACACGCAAAAAAGAAATCCCGCAACACTTTCATATTGCGGGAAGAGATTATTTCCAGATTTTTTCGTCAACGCCTGCGCCGAGCTCAAAGTGATATTTTGCAATGCCGAGGTCAAGGTCGGTGTAAGCGCCCTTGCCTGCCGTGGCAATCGCTCTGTCGCCCGAAAGGGTGAAGTGATATTTCTGCTGATTGAGTGCAGATGGGGCAAGCCTTGCCGCCTCAACACCTCGCAGAAACCACTCGGGCACGTCGCCCGTTGCGGTATAAAAATCGGTGAGGGGTTTTAATTTGTTGGGTGTGCCGTCAACGTAGAAATAGCCGATTGCGATAACGCACACAAGCTTTTCGTCTTTGCCGACAGTGGCGGCGCACTTGCTTTTGCTGTAAGTGCCGCCCACCCAGCAGGTGCCCATGCCGAGCTGAGTTGCTCTGAGCACGATTTTTTCGCCGTATCTGCCGACCTTTTCACGCAGGGTGTCGGATTTTTTCCCGACGAGAGCGATGTAGTTGCGGGTGTTGTTGAATTTGCCCAGGTGAGCAAGAAAAGAACTGAAAGCGAGCGGCTCATCAAGGCAAAGCTGAAAATTCAGGTCGCCGTCGGCGTTACATTCTTTTATAAGCTCATTGAGGGCGGCAAGAGCGTCGCCCTCGATTTTTTTGTCGTTAAAGCTGCGCACGGAGTGTCTTGCACGCATAATTTCAAAAACATCCATTTGTTTTCCCTCCGGAAACATCAGACATTATTTTTTTGCCGCAGAGTTGCGGGGGTCACCGCAGCATTTTTTGTATTTTTTGCCGCTGCCGCACGGACAGGGAGAGTTGGGGCCGGGCTTTTCGGTTTTGCGCACCGTGCGACCTTTTTCGGTGCCGTCGGAAGAGCCGGAGGAGCTTGTGCTGACAATCTTTGCCTCCTGCTCACGCTTTGTTTCGCTTTCGCTCTTGATGATGACGGTGAGCATCTGCTTGACGGTGTCTTCACGGATGGATGTTGTCATTTCGTCAAACATGTCGTAGCTTTCCATTCTGTAAGCGACGACGGGGTCAGTCTGACCGTAAGCTCTCAGACCGATACCGCGGCGGAGCTCATCCATGTTGTCGATGTGGTCCATCCACTTGCGGTCAACGTTGCGTAAAAGAACCATTCTTTCAAGGCCGCGCATAATCGGGTCGCCGCCCTCGGTCAGACCGAAAGCTTCTTCACGCTCGTCATATTTTGCAAGACCCTTCGAAATGAGGATTTCTTTTGCTTCCTCGCGGTCGAAGCCGTCACGGAAGTCGTCAGCGTCGCAAAGCCAGCCGGCATATTTTTCACGCAGGCCGTCAATGTTCCAGTCCTCTTTGCCGACAGCGGTTGAACAGTAGAAATCAACGTTGTCGCTGATGCTTTCTTCAAGCATTTTAAGAATGACGGGTTTGAGCTCGCCGCCGTCAAGAACCTGATTACGCTGTTTGTAAATGAGTTCACGCTGACGGTTCATAACGTCGTCGTATTGAAGAACGCTCTTACGGATTGCAAAGTTCTTGCCCTCAACCTTTTTCTGTGCGGATTCAATTGTATTTGAAATCATTTTGGATTCAATGGGCATATCCTCGGGAGTTTTGAGGGTGTTCATAACGCCCGTGATTCTTTCACCGCCGAAAAGACGCATAAGATCATCCTGCAACGAAAGGAAGAAGCGGCTTGTACCGGGGTCGCCCTGACGGCCTGAACGGCCGCGCAGCTGGTTATCGATTCGGCGTGAGTCGTGGCGCTCGGTACCGATTATGTAAAGACCGCCCGAATCCCTGACACGCTGAGCCTCATCTTTGATGGCTTCTTTATATTTCTGTTCCAGTGTGGCAAAATCTTTGCGTGCGGCGAGGATTTCTTCGTTGTCAGTTTCTGCAAAGCCCGTTGCCTCGGCAATAAGCTCCTCTGTGTAGCCCTTGCGGCGCATTTCGGATTTTGCAAGGAACTCGGCGTTACCGCCAAGCATGATGTCGGTGCCGCGGCCCGCCATATTTGTGGCAATGGTTACGGCGCCCTCTTTACCGGCCTGCGCAACAATTTCCGCTTCCTTTTCGTGGTGCTTTGCGTTAAGGACGTTGTGCTTTATGCCCTTGCGCTTGAGCAGAGCGCTCAGAAGCTCGGATTTTTCAATTGAAATTGTACCGACAAGCACGGGCTGTCCTTTAGCGTGACACTCAAGGATTGTGTCGATGATTGCGTTGTATTTTGCCGCTTCCGTTTTATAAACAACATCGGGAATGTCGTTTCTTATCATTGGCTTGTTTGTGGGGATTTCAACAACGTCAAGGTTGTAAATCTGGTTGAATTCCGCACTTTCCGTTTTTGCCGTACCCGTCATACCCGACAGCTTGGAATAAAGACGGAAATAATTTTGGAAGGTGATGGTTGCAAGCGTTTTGCTTTCGTGCTCAACGCTGACGCCTTCTTTTGCTTCAATTGCCTGATGCAGACCCTCGTTGTAGCGACGGCCGTGCATAAGGCGGCCGGTGAATTCGTCAACAATAATGACCTCGCCGTCCTTGACAACGTAGTCAACGTCACGGCGCATAACGCCGATTGCCTTGACGGCCTGATTGATGTGGTGCTGAATGGTCATGTTTTCGGCATCCATGAGGTTTTCGAGATTGAAGAAAGCCTCTGCCTTTGCAACGCCGCTCTTTGTGAGGGTTGCAGTCTTTGCCTTTTCGTCAACAACGTAATCACAGGTTTCGTCAACAAGGTCGTCAACCTCTTCCTTGGACTGCACTTCCTTGATTCTTGTGCACTTAAGGGAAAGAGCAAAACGGTTTGCCATCTTATAAAGGTCTGTGGATTTTTCACCTCTGCCCGAAATAATGAGCGGAGTTCTCGCCT
>JAZOBD010000006.1:0-45861 GCA_045595825.1 Acutalibacteraceae bacterium | reverse complement strand
GAGTGGTACGGCTATCATTGTGATGAAATTCTTGAAAGAAGCAAAAATGACCGCGATTATTATGACTATCATCAGAAGACATACGGTGCGGATTTTAAATATAACGATTTTGTCGGTCAGTTCAAAGCTGAAAACTTTGATGCTGAGCAGTGGGTCAAGCTGTTTGAAGATGCCGGTGCAAAATATATGAATCTTGTTTCAAAGCATCACGACGGTTTCTGTCTTTTTAAAACAAAGCACGCATGGAATTGGAACAGCGTTGATGTCGGACCTCACCGTGATTTTTGCCGTGAGCTCAAAGATGCTTGCGACAAAAGCGATGTAAGATTCGGCGTTTACCACTCAGTTTACGAATGGTTCCATCCGCTTTATCTCAAAAATCCCGAGGAATATGCTGTTGAACATCTTATTCCGATGCTTAAAGAGCTGATTGAAGAATATCAGCCCGCCACACTTTTCACCGACGGAGAATGGGAACACCCCAGTTCCGTGTGGCACAGCACCGATTTCTTGCAGTGGCTTTACAATGAGTCAAGCGTCAAAGATTACATTGTGCCCAATGACCGTTGGGGCAGTGAAACGCGCGGCAGACTCGGCGGCAACCTGACCACAGAGTACGGCTTCATCGGCTCTGCTGACGGTTCTGAGGAAATGATTGACCGTGTCTCGGAAGAATGTCGCGGCATCGGTGCTTCATTCGGTTGGAACAAGTTTGAAACCGTTGACGATTATCTTTCGGAAGAAGAGCTCATAAAAATGCTTGTTGACCTTGTTTCAAAGGGCAGCAACTTCCTTCTCAATGTCGGCCCGACGGCTGACGGCAGAATTCCGGTTATTATGGAAGAAAGACTGCGTCAGCTCGGAAAATGGCTCAAAGTCAACGGTGAAGGCATTTATTGCAGCAGAAAATACTGTGCAAGCGAAAATGAAAACATTAAATATACAAAGAATAAAGACGACAAGGCTGTTTTTGCGTTTATTCACAAATATCCAATGGGTGTTGTTGTTTTCGATGAAGTTGACTACCGTGACGGCATGAAGGTTTCTCTTCTCGGTTGTGACAAGGCTCTCACCGCTGCCAATGAAAACGGTAAGCTTGCAGTTGATTTCGGATTTATCAATCCCGATGATATCAATTCGAAATTCGTTTACACTTTAAAAGTTGAATAAAAAGGCACATCCCCCCGACAAAAATCGGGGGGATGTTGTTTGATATTAAGTATAAAAATACAAAAAGAACAGACACCGTAATGGCATCTGCTCTTTTTCTGGCGGAGAAGGAGGGATTCGAACCCTCGAACCGCTTTTAACGGTTACACGATTTCCAATCGTGCGCGCTCGACCAGCTACGCGACTTCTCCAGGCTGTCAATGCGGCACAGAAACGGTTGCTTTGTTTCGTGTGCTACCTATTATATATGACCTTTACAAAAAAATCAAGCTTTTTTTAAAATCTTTTTTATCGGTTGTATTTATTTTATTTACCGAAACTTCCGTCATTTTTTAATTGATAAAAATTTATTGTATTTTTTCCCCTGCTGTGCTATACTTATTAAATAACGGCACGTTTTTGTGTGCTCACCGTATTCTTTGAAAAAGGAGGTCCTCTGATGAGTGACGGTACCAACAATAATTTTTTAGATTCTTTTGATACACAGTTTATTGAAAATCTTGACTCAGTAAATGACGCCGCAAATGACGTTTTTGATATTGAAAAAGCAGACGCAGCACCTGAGGTTGCTCCCGAAGCTGCTACCGATACAACACTTGATGATGACGAGCCGCTGTTTGAAATCATTCATCAGCCTGATGCCGCTCCCTTGACCTTCGGCACACCGGTTTATCAGCAACCGCAGGTTGATTATGCGCCCGTCATTGAAACCCAGCCCGTTGTTGAGCCTGAGGCTGTTGCTGATGAGGTTCAGCCTGCCCCCGAGGCTGATGCCGATGAGGTGTTGCCTGAAACAGAGGCTGTTGCCGATGATGTTTATGTTGAAACTTCCGTTGCTTCTGAAGAAATCGCTGTTCCCGACGAGTCTGCCGTTGCTGAAGAAACGGTTGCTCAGGAGGAATTTGCCGAAAACAATGTGCCCGCAACCGATTCCGTAGGCAAAAAAGCCGGCAGAATCATTGTAAGTATTTTGCTCGGAATTACTGTTGCCATTTTTGTTTTCGGTTGTTACACAGCCGCATTTCTTGACAAAAACGCTGTTTATGTTTTCGGTCATTCTTTTGCAAGTGTCAGAACCGATAACGATGCTTACGGTCTGAGCAAGGGCGATTTGCTGATTGTCAAACGCACGGAGCCTTCCGAATATGCTGAGAAAGACCTGATTGTTACAAGGGCAGATGCACTGTCTGCCGAATATCTTCAGCGTGTTGAAAGCGTTGGTACTGACAGCTTCACGGGCGAAGCCAGAATTACTGCAACCTCAAACTTTATGGGCGTCAGACAAACGCACGAGCTCAGTCCCGATAGCATTGTCGGTGTCTGCAATTTTTACGTGCCCGTTTTTGCCGGTGTCATAAACTTTGCCGTTGCAAACTGGATTTATGTTTACATTCTTTTTGCACTGCTTATGTCTTTCTGGATTCTCCTGCTTGTACTCTTTAAGAAAAAGAAAAACTGATAATTCTAAAAAAAGGTGAAATGCAAAAAGCATTTCACCGTTTTTGATTATTCCGTTATTTCAGCTCTTTCAGCCGAGAAGTTTATCGGAACCGATTTCTTGAAAAGCAGATAGTCGTATTGTCCGCGCCAATGGTTGCCGAGTGTTGTGGCAGTGTTGAAGGTGTCCTCATCAACGGCAACGTTCACCTCGGTAATTCCCCTGAGCTCACCGTCTTCTTTGAAAACGGTGTCCCAGAAAGCGTGGTGACCGATAGTCCTGACAGAAGAGGGGATGTACATATAATTCATTGACGGGCTGTAACTGAAAGCATCAGAGCCGATTGTTTCAAGACCCTCGGGAAGTGAGAGGTAAACCTCACCGAGTGCTTCTTCTGAGGTAAAATGAGATTCGGATACGGCAGATGTTGCTTTGTAAGAATAAATATTTGTCAGCCCGGGAATTTCAAAGAAACCGAGAGTTTCAATAACTTTAAGTCCTTCGGGCAGATAAACGTTAACCATATTTGAATAATTAAAGCTCATCTCGCCGATTGTTGTTACTGTTGACGGCACTACAAACGTCAGAACGTCTTTTTCATATTGCTCATAGCGTGGGTCATCAGCTTCAATTTCAATACGCCAGTTGTTGTTGTCGTATTCTGCAAAGCCGTATTTTTCAGCAAGATATGTATCGTGGTCGCAGGGGCGGCAGATAAGCTCTGTTTTATCCTTGTTATAAAGCACGCCGTCAATGTCACAGTAGTTGGGGTTGTTTTCGTCAACTCTGATTTCGCGCAGTGCCCAGCAGGAATAAAATGCCTTTGAGTCAATCTTTTCAACGCCTGCCCCGATGTTGATAACCTGAACTTTTTCGTCGCAGTTGAGAACGTAACTGCCGACTTCGGTTATTGATTTGCTTTCATCCCTGACAACCTTGAAATTGGTTTTGGGGTCAGGGTTGCCGAGTTCATACTCAATCTCTGAAACGAAATCAATGCTGAGCTCGCTGATAAAGCCTGTGTTGCTGAATCGCTTGAATGTGTAACCGGACGGATTCTGTTCGTATTCAAACGTGTCTTTTCTCAGTGTAAGAACGCTGAAAATGCTTGAAATGGTTACTGCAACAATAATTACAAGGGCAAGAATAACTTTTTTGAGGGTGTAGTGTTTCGGAGTCACGTTAATTCGTGGGGCGGCAAGACCTTCAACCTGATAAGTCCATATTTCTTCTTCGGGAATGTCGAGACGGATGGGTTCGTCAACCTGATTTTTTATGTTTTTATCTTTTTTACTCATGTTTACCGCCTCCTTATCCTAAATAGCCGCCGCTGACGGTTTCGCCTTCTTCTTTGGCTTTCTTTTCGGTGACTTCCGCTCTGCGTTTGAGAACTTCCATAACCATGTTCTGCTTCTTGCTGTCATAGTCCCAGAAGAAATAGGGGATGGTCATCAGCACAAAGCCTACAACGTCAAACAAAAGCGGAACGATGATTATGTTTGCTCTTGATGAGTCAAGGAACAGAATATCCCAGTTGCTGTTGAAACCGTAATTGAGAAGCATCAGAGGAATAATAAGTCCGACAAAAGATGTGACCGGACCCGTGAACCAACCGAAAACACCTGCAAAGCTTTCAAGGCGTTCGCCGGAAAGATACATCTGATAATCGCCGATTCTTACGTTCATGTCGTGACCTGCGGTTGTGGGAACAGTCTTTGTCATTTCCATAAAGAACAGAACAATAACGCAGATTGTACCGCAGAGATTGACGTTGTCACCGCAGAACCACATTGCCGCCGCAATCAGTGCATTGCCGAGCGCCCTTGATACCTGATAGAAAATCATAATTTGCTTGTATGAGAATCTTCTGAGAAAATAGGGCGAAAGGAAATCGGGCGGTGTGCCTGCAAATGAAACAAGCATTACAAGCAGACTGTAAGGCAGACCGCTCAGGCGGAACGTGTAAAGATAAAGAATGGTTGCAAAGGGAAGCATACCGTTGCCGAGGGCATCAATAAGACCGACGACGGTGTTTATAAGAAGATATTTGTTACGAAGAACGCCGAACATGCCGTCCCAGAATTTAATCTGAACTTTCTTTTCAACAGGCGGCTGAGGAATTCTTTCCTGAACCTTGCCTGCAAAAACCATTGTCATTGCGGCAAAGAAGATGAACGTCACGGGGATGACGTAGCGGTAAACGTTGATGTCAGCCCATTCTTTTTTAAGCATACCGATTGCAACCGAAATTCCGAGGCCGGCAATGGTGTTGAAGAAGTGCGAAAGCTTGACGGGATAGCTGCGCACGTAGATTCTTTCCTGCAAATTGGGGCTGATGCTCTTTGTGCAGGTTTCCATATTGTTTGCAAAACCGAAAACGTTGTAGGTTGCAAACAGCAGATTAGCGACCCAGACTCTTGTTGCAACATCGGGAATGTTGTAAACGGGAAGCCAACCGATGAGAACAACCATAACACACTTGGGAACAACGTCACAGTAGAGCGAATATTTATATCTGCCGAATTTGGGCAGAAGCTTTTTGCGCCAGAAAATATTTCTTGCGCCGACCCAACCAGTGTAAAGAAAATGCGTTCCGAAAGTTTTGAAACAAGCGGTTGCGTTCATTCCTTCAAAGCCGTTGAGGATTCTTATGAAAGTTCCCGTCTGGTCAAACAGTGTTGAATAGTCGAAAAGCAACGTTGAAATACCGAATGCCATCATCAGACCGTAAACCAGGTAGAATTTTCTTTCGGTCTTTTTGGGAAGGAAACCGAGGTTATCGCAAACAAGCCACCACATCAGTGCGGAAACATAACCCAACGGGATGTTGAGAATGCCGATGACAGAGAAAGTCAGATAGGGCAGCTTGTAATGGTGCATGATAAGATAGCAGGATGCAAAAAAGCCTATGTATTCAAGCACCTTTGAGCCTGTGTAGTTACTGCCGACTGCGGCTGTAATATCAAGGTATTCTTTGTATGGCACGTATTTGCCCTCAGCAGGGGTGTGCCAGTGCGTTTTCACTTCATTTGAAAACGCCTTGATTTTTTCCATTGAAAGCTTTGCCAAGACGTCACCTCTTTTAATCAATTGTTATTTTAATTGTTACCGGGTAATCGCTTCTGATTCCTTCGGCGCAGATATGCAAGGCTTCTTCGTTTCTTTCCCACTGCACCCGACCGTCATAGCCGAGAATCTTTACGTCCTTTACAATTCCGCTGAAATGCGGCAGGCGGGATGCATCACGGATTGCAAAAGCTTTAATGCTGATTTTTCCGTCGTCAGGCCATGCAAGGTTAAATGCGTAAACATTGTCGCCCTTTGCAGTGAAACGGAAATCTTCGCTTGTGAAAACCTTTGCCTCCGAGTCAGTGAACTGACCTTCTTTGACCTGAGTGGGACCTTCTGCGGATTGTCGCCACAGCTTACTGCCGTAGATGCCTTCGCCGTTGACGGCAAGCCATTGACCAACTTTCAGCAGTATGTTTTTATCCTCATCGGGAATTGTTCCGTCGGATTTAGGGCCGATGTTGAGCAGGAAATTACCGTTTTTGCTGACAATGTCAACAAGGTCGCAGACAATTTCTTTTGCATCTTTATAATCGTTACCCACTGTGTAGCCCCAGGAGTTGCGTGCAACGGATGTGTCAGTCTGCCAGTAATAAGGTTTTGCATCGGCAAACTGACCGCGTTCAATGTCAACAACGGCACAACCGAATTGGAAAGCATCGTGCTTGTAATTGATAACAACATCCTTGCCCCATTCAAGTGCACGGTTGTAGTAGTAAGCTGCAAATTTTTTAAGGTACGGTTTTACACTTGCGTGCTGAATCCACCAGTCAAAATAAACCATTGACGGCTGATAGTTGTCAACAAGCTCACAGCACCTTACCAGCCAGTCCTGCAAAAACTCTTCGGTCGGTGTCGGTTCACTGTATAAATCGTGGTGGTTACCCTCAGGCATTGCCGGCCAGTAAAAGTCGCCGCGTTTGAGTGGCTCTTTTATGTCAGATTCAAATTCCTTGCCGTGACTCATAAAGAACCAGTGCTCAACTCTGTGTGTGGAAGCACCGACTTTTATATTGCGCTTTTCAATTGCGCCTTTAAGCTCGCCCAGAACGTCTCTTTTCGGCCCCATGTTGTAAGAATTCCATTGGGAAACGTCGCTTTTATACATCTGGAAACCGTCGTGGTGCTCTGCGACGGGAATTACGTACTTAGCACCTGATTTTTCGAAAAGCTCTGCCCACTCATCGGCGTTGAAGTCCTTTGCCGTAAACATCGGTATGAAATCCTTGTAGCCGAAATCCTTGTGCGGCCCGAATGTTTTTACGTGGTGCTCAAATTCGCGTGAGCCCTGAATGTACATATTCCTTGAATACCACTCACCTGCAAAAGCGGGTACGCTGTAAATGCCCCAGTGAATGAAAATTCCGAATTTTAAATCTTTATATGATTGAGGGGTCTGATATTGGTTGAGGCTTTCCCAATTGTCTTTATATCTGCCGTTGGCAATTACCTCATCAATGCGGTTTAAGTATTCTTGCATACAACACCTCCGACTTTTTTAAAATTATAACAAATTATTGCTGTGCTTTTCAATAGATTGTGAAAATAATGTTGATTAATATTGTTGAAAACGAGTTGTATTTATATTCCGTATGTGTTATATTTTAGTGGGAGGGGATTCTGATGAGAAATAAAATTATTGTTGCAGGCGGCGGTCACGGCGGAATTGCTGCTGCTGCCATGCTGGCAAAAGAAGGCTTTGACGTCACTGTTTACGAGCGTTTTAAAAAGAACAAGCTCGGCTACGACTGGACTGATATTTTTGCTCCCGGCGCGCTGAAAATCGCAGGTGTCGGTATGCCTGACAGTGACAAATTCTGTTATAAAGAAAATATGACCTTTTATTCTCCGAACAGAGAAATAGGTCACCGCCAGCACGTTTCGCGCGATCAGCTTGAAATCAAAATGGAACGCAGCGACATTTATGCCCACTTAATCAACCACGCTGAAAATTGCGGCGTTAAGTTTGTTTATGATTGTGAAATTGAAGCACCGATTATGCTCGGTAACCGTGTTGTCGGTATCAAGACTTCAAAGGGTGATTATTTTGCATCGCTCGTCATTGATGCGGCCGGCATTGATTCACCGCTGAGAACGAAGCTTCCGTCCGTTTGCGGTATTGAAAATACAGACGGCGATTTCGGCAGATTCTATGTGTACCGTGCTTTTTATAACCGTGTGGACTGCGATGTAAAGGATAATTATAAAGTTTATCTTTTGCCCCAGGGCAAACTCGGCGTCGGTTGGGTTGCTGCTGAGGAAGAGTATTCCGACGTGCTTATCGGCCGTTTCAAACCTTTGAGCGATGATGAAATTGAAGAGTCACTCGAATTTCTGCGCGAAGATAACGGCTGTCTGGGTGACAAGCTTGAAAGGGGAGGACAGCGTGTGTGCATCCCCGTGCGCCATCCTCTTTCGGTTATGGTGTGTGACGGCTATGCTGCAATCGGCGACAGTGCGTTTATGACCGTGCCCATCATCGGCTCGGGCATTGCGAACAGTCTTAAAGCTGCACGCATTCTTGCCGACACCGTTATTGCCGACAAGACCTTTTCTTTCAGTGCCGAAACACTGTGGCCGTACCAGCGTAAGTTTTTCAAAAAGCTCGGCGCAAGCCTTGCAATGCTCAATTGCGTGAAGCTTGTTCTCACACAGTTAAAGCCTTCGGAGCTTGATTATATGTTTGAAAGTGGAATACTTACAGCCTCTGACCTTACCATCGGTGCTGACAGCACCAGCCTTACAACAATGCTTGATATGAATCCGCAGAATCTTGCCATCAAAGCAAAAGCGCTTTGCAAAGACCCCGTTTTGCTTAAAAAGATTCTTGACACAGGCGTACGAATCGGACGTGTTGCCACGGTTTGTGCGGCACTTCCCGTAAAGTGGAACAGTCAGCAGGTTATGTCTTGGGCAAAGCAGTACGTCCGTTGTTTTAAATAATGTATCTTTCAGGGCAGACCTTCACGGTCTGCCTTTTGATAATTTTTAAAATTACATTGACATGGCGGAAGATATGAAATATAATTTTAATTGTATATTGACAATCCGGATTTTTGTAAATTGTGTTTTCAAAGGAGTCTGCAATGAAAATTAAAGAAGACATTTTTTACACCGAATCACACGAATGGGTTCAGTTTACAGATTGCGGCACTGCCCGTGTCGGCATTTCCGATAATTTACAGTCAAAGCTCGGTAAAATTTCTTTTGTTAACCTCTGCGGTGAGGGCGAGGTCTTTCTGGCGGGTGATGTTATCGGTGACGTTGAGGCATTTAAAGGTGTTGCAGAGATTTTTGCACCGGTTTCAGGCAGAATTCTCCGGGTTAACGAAGACGTTATTTGCTCTCCGCACTCAATAAATGTAAATCCTTATGGTGCGTGGCTTGCCGAGTTTGAGGATTATTCAGCCGATGACAGCCTTATGGATGAGGCGGAATATGCAGCTTTTGTTGCAAATATATAATTTGAATTTGTAAACAATCGCAGGTGCGTCCTGCGTTGATATTTTAAATTAGTGAGGTTAAAAAGATGAAGAAGATGAAAAAAATTCTCGCAATTGTCCTTTCCTTCGTGATGATTGTTTCTGCAAGCGGATTCACAACAGCTTCGGCTGATTTTGCCGACGATGTTTCCGAGTTTGCATCTGACCTCGGTGTAAAACTGCTTGACGGCCTTTTCACAACCTTGCTTGGCGCTGTCAACTTCTTTATTCCCGATGATGACAATTTCATCGATGCAAAAGACAGAGTCAGTGAATATTTTTATGAGGGCACAAAGGAATTTGTTGAAGAAGCAACCGAGGATTCCTGCTGGTATCTCGGATATTCTCAGATAAGCCTTGTTCCCGACGATTGGAAAGAAAAGGATTATTTCCTCGGCGGTTACATTGATATCAATAACGGTTTTGTCAACAAGGTTGAAACAATTGTTGACGATATGCGCGCCAGAGTTATTGCAATTTCCGACAACACCGGCAGAGGCGTTTCCGTTTTTGCAACAATCGACTGTATCGGCATGACCAACTCTGACATCAGAGCAATCCGCAAAGCTCTTGAAGACCTTGACGTTGGTGTTAAGATTAACTCGGTTAATGTCACCTGCACACATTGCCACAGCGGTATCGATACAGAAGGTCTGTGGACAAACCTTTTCCCCAAGGTTATCAAAAATCTTTTCACCTGCTGGATTCCCGGCGTTGAACTTGACACGGGTGTTGATATGGACTACATGGCTTTCCTGACTGCACAGACTGCAAAAGCAATGAAAGCAGCCATTGATGACATGCAGCCCGGCACAATGACCTATGCCGTCAAAGACATCGGCGAAGATTATTTCAACAACAAAAACCGTGCATCATCCGATGCCCTTATTACCGATATGTCGAGATTTGTTTTCAGACCCGCGGATGAAAGCAAAAGACCCACAATGATTGTTAACATTGCCGCTCACCCCGACGTTGCAGGTCTGCCCACAAACGACGGTCAGAGCACAGGCCGTGAGCTTTCAGGTGACTATGTTTATTACATGGGCGAAATGATTGAGGGCGCCGGTTATAACTTCATGTTCTTCAACGGTGCAATCGCAGGTATCTATATGGCAAGAGGTGCATCCAACGACGGTGTTGATTTTGAGCACAGATATGAGCAGTCAATCCGTTACGGTCACGAGCTTGGCAGAATTGCACTTTCTCTCACCCTTACCAAAGAAGAGGTCAGCAATGACCCCTATATCACAAACTGGGATGAAATTAAAGCAGATATGGAAGAATCGGGCGAGCACTATTCACTCTGGTTTGAAAACTGGACAAAGGTTACCGAGCGCGAGCTTGAGCCCATTTTCAACATCCGCCACGCTGAGGTTGAAATCCCCGTAAACAACCCCTTCATTCAGCTTGCAGGTAAGCTCCGCCTTGCAAACTACACCGTTTGCAGAACAGGCTGGAAATCCTACGTGATTTACAGTGAAATCGGTTACATGGAAATGGGCGACGTCAAAATCGCCATTATGCCCGGTGAAGTCTGTCAGGACCTTGTTGTCGGCGGCTCTTCACTTACAGCTGAAGGCTCTTACACAGGTACAGAGTTCGGCTATGCAACAATTGCCGACCTTTTCGGTGAAGACACAGTCTGCTTCGGTATTGCTAATGACGCCATCGGATACGTTATCCCCGATAACGACTATGCAATGGCAATTGTCGGCGACCACTATCACGAGCTTATTTCTCTCGGCGACAGAACAGCATCTTCCATTATGATTGCTTTTGCAAAGCTTGCAGAGGAAGTAAAATAATTACAAAATTCCGATATTGGGCGGCACACAGTGTGCCGCCCATATTTTTTGCAAATTATTTTGACATCTTCTATATATTGTGTTATAATTAACAAGAATTTTTATGAAAGGAACTGTTCACAATGAAAAAACTCTTAGCAATTGTTCTGTGCGTGGCAATGGTGCTTTCCGTTTGCATGATTTCTGTAAGTGCTAAAAATGCAGATGATGTTGAAATCGGTTCACTCACCCTTGACGAATATGTTGCACAGGCAAACATCGCAAATGACTCACAGCCCAACTCAAAACAGCAGTTGGCAACATTTGTCAACGCACTGAGCAACGTTATGCTCAACAAAGTTCTGCTTTATGCTCTTCAGCTTATGATTGTACCAAACGCTGATGTTGAAAGCACACTTACTTTTGACCTTGACGAATATGCTAACTTCTACAGCGGCAACGGCGATTTTATTGATTCCAACCCCTCAGGTGTCTGGTCTCTCGGTTATGCTGAGTACAGCATCCTTCCCGACGACTTCGGCACATCGATGAAATATGCACGTGGCAGCTATGTTCCCTGGTGGTATTCTACCGAAACTTATGAGGATGATGACCTCAGAGTAAGAACCGTTGTTCTTGATGACAACAGCGGCAGAGGCAAAGTTGCTTTCTGCTCAATTGACTGCATCGGTATTGCCAACACTGACGTTCGCAAAATCCGTGATGCAGTTGCTGATTTTGCGAAGGCAAACAACATTGTCAGCATCAACGTCACTGCAACACATACCCACTCCGGCATTGACTCTCAGGGCGTCTGGAACAGACCTCTTACAACAGTTGGTAACAACATTCTTTCCACCCTTACATTCGGTATTATCGACGTAATTAACGGCGTTCACGAAGATTTCCTTGCCAAGGTTATTGACAGCACTGCAAAATCCATCAAGGATGCTGTTGCTGACATGACTCAGGGCGACCTTTACTATGCAACTCTTGGAACTGAGGATTATTTCTACGACAGAACTCCTCCTTATGTTTTGGATGCCAATATCTACCGCCTCAGATTCGATCCTTACGATGATGCAAAGAAACCCACAATCATCGCTACCTTCGGTTGCCATCCCGAATCTTCAAGCTATGATTTCCTGACAACTGACGACGGACTTCAGATTGATACAAAGGTTTCCGGCGACTTCGTTTATTACATGGAAAAGCTCATGAACAAAGCCGGATATAACTTCATTTATATTCAGGGCAATGTCGGCACAAACACATCAAGCCGCGGTCTTTCAGGTGACGGTGTTGACGGTAACGCTCACGACGGCGCAATCCGTTACGGCTACGAGCTTGCTTATGTAACCCTCGGTATGACACTTACAGAAGAGGAGTGTGCTGCTCTTAATGAGTCAACAGGCGACCTTCTCGGCGTTAAGCAGTATGCCGGTACAATTGAAGATTACACAATCTGGTATGAAGATTGGGAGCCCGTAACAGAAGAAAAGGTTGACCCTGTTCTCAACATCCGTCTTGAACAGGTGATGATTCCCATCGAAAACAACCTTGCCAGAATTCTCCTTAAAGCAGGTCTTGCAAGCAACTTCATGGTTTTCGATTTCAAAACCTTTACTTATTGCACAGTTACTGAGTTCGGTTATATGGAACTCGGCTCATCACTCAAAGTGTTCCTCAGCCCCGGCGAGATATTCTCTGAGCTTCTCATGGGCGGCGAATGCCTTGACGGTTTCGGCTACAAATCACTTCGTGAAATGTATGGCGAAAACGTCATTGTCTGCGACCTTATGAATGACGCTGTCGGTTATGTTGAACCTGACAATTATTACACAATTGCAGGTTATCAGTATGATCCCGAGAACGATTCTCTTGAATCCGACACATGGTGTCTTATGATTTCAATGGGCGAAAAAACAGCCTCTGAATTCATGAAAGCCTTCATGCGCCTTGTTGACAACGCAAGATAAATAAAATAAAGCCCGTCGGTTCGCTGACGGGCTTTTACACTTTTAAAACGGATGAAATTCTATGAAAACACTTTTTATTTCAGACCTTGACGGTACTCTGCTTGACACAAATGCTCAGATAAGTGAGTTTACAAGAAATGCGATAAATGAACTTACCGCAAAGGGCGTTTTTATCAGTGTTGCTACCGCGCGCACTGCGGCGACGGTGATTAAAATGCTCAAAGGCACCAATATCAACACACCCGTAATGCTTATGAACGGTGTCTGTACCTATGACTTGCAAAAAGGCGTGTTTACCGAGGTGCGTGCGATGTCGGAAACTGCGAAGCATTCTCTTACAGATATAATTCACACCTACAATCTTGACGGTTTTCTTTACACAATTGACGACAACTGTCAGCACACTTTTTATGAGCGTGTAACGAGTGATGTTGCCCGCAACTTTATAAGTGAGCGAGAAAAGCTTTACGGTAAAGTGTTCACTAAGGTTGATTCTTTTACCGATATTCTTGATCGCACCTTTGCTTATTATTCCTTTTGCTCAACCCCCGATAAGCTTGATTCCGCTTATGATGCACTTAGCAGAATTCCTGAACTTCACACGGAATATTACCGAGATATTTACAATGAAAACCACTGGTATCTTGAAGTTGCCTCGGCAGGCTCATCCAAGTATAACGCCGTTTGCAGTCTGCGACGCTCTCACGGCTTTGAACGGGTCGTCGGCTTTGGCGACAATCTGAATGACCTCGCTTTGTTTGAGGGGTGCGACGAAAGCTACGCCGTTTCAAACGCAAAAGATAAGGTGAAAGAGGCTGCTACCGGTGTCATTCTGTCAAATGCCGAAGATGCCGTTGTAAAAAAGATAATTGAAATGACAAAGGAGATGTAGTATGAACGCGAAAAAGGAAATGATTTTCACTGAAAAGCCAACACGCAACTGTCACGCCTCAACAGTGCTTCCCATGCCCGATGGCAGTGTTTACGCCGCGTGGTTTGGCGGATATGAGGAGAAGAATGATGACGTTGACATCTGGTATTCAAAACGTGTTAACGGTGAGTGGTCAACACCGAAATTCGTAAGTGCCGACAGAAAAATTCCGCATTGGAATCCCGTGCTGTTTCTGCATAAAGATGAAACTGTAAGACTTTTCTTTAAAATCGGCAAACAGATTCCGAGTTGGCGCACGTATTACAGCCTTTTAAAGCCGGGCGAAACTGAATTTTCTGAACCGGTTGAGCTTGTTAAGGGTGACAGAAGCGGCGGCAGAGGCCCCGTCAAAAACAAGGCAATTCGTCTTGAAAGCGGCAGAATTCTTGCCCCTGCATCCACAGAAAACCACGGTTGGCGTGCTTTTATCGATGTTTCTGATAATGACGGCGAAACGTGGCAGAAAATGCCTTTTGTCAAAACAGAGCGCACGGCGGCAATTCTTAATTCCGATAACGGCTTCTGCTCTTTTAAAATCCCGATGATTCAGCCCACACTCTGGGAGTCTGCGCCCGATACCGTACATATGCTGACACGTACAAGCAAGGGCAGGGCATACAGAAGCGATTCATTTGACGGCGGACTTACGTGGTGCGAAGCTTACCGCACGGATATTCTCAATAATAACAGCGGTCTTGACGTTGTGAATACACCGCACGGCCTTTTCCTTGTTTCAAACCCCATTGAAGAAAACTGGGGCGAGCGTTCACCAATCACCCTTGACCGTTCACTTGACAACGGAAAAACCTGGGAAACAGTGCTTGTTATGGAAGAATTCCTCAAAGACAGTGAGTATTCATATCCTGCCATTCAGTACCGTGACGGCAGTCTTTACATAACCTATACGTACAACCGCGAATATATTGCATTCTGGAAAGTAGACCTTTGATATTCAGAATGAAAAGCCCCGTAATACTCGTGTATTACGGGGCTTTGGTTTTTTCAGTGATTACTGCATTACGCTCCAGATAAGATCAAATACAGGGACTTTTGCAAGAACTTTAAGCAGAATATCAACGGCAGTTGTTGTCCACCAGAAGTCGGTATATTCAATGCTTTCGTTTGCGGGAATGTTCTGACCGCTGAGTGTGAACGGCTGTGTATAAACAATGCCGCCCTCGCCGAATATTTCAGCTCTTACATAGCAGGTGATGTCTTTTGCATAATCGTCAAGGTCAATTGTGTTGCCGTAAGCGATTGTTTTGCCGTTTGCAATCCAGCGGATGCAAAGAGCGTCGCTTGTGAGCAGTGAAATTGTGTTAAACTCATTGCTGACAGTAACAGAATGAATATAAGGTGCTTCGATTTCGTGAGGTGCCTCATATTTGGGGTTGACCGTGTCGTTGGCAACAAGCTGTGCAAGTGTTGCGCCAAGCTTCTTTTGCTTTTCTGAAGGGGCTTTGCTGAGGTACTCGGAAAGTTCCTTGACTTCCTCATAATTGCCAACACATTTACTTGCCGAGAAATATGCACCGTTTGAAAGTGACTTGTAAAACTCATCAACGGTAAGTTCTTCCATGCAAGCCATAACGTAACCCGTGTAAACAACGGAAACTCTGTGAGCGTCACTTGTTGCGATGGAGAAAACGTTTCTGCCTGTGGGAATAACCTTCTGAAGAAGGATGTCCCAGAGCTTTCTGTCATAACGGGTGCGTGAGTCACCCTTGCTGTTGATGTCGATGCCAAGGCAGGTGTCATATTCAGACAGCAGGCCTGCAAACTTGTTAATATAGTAGTTATAGAAGAAATCGTCTGTGTTGTAGGCATCAGCGGTTGCTTCTTCATCGCGTGCGTTTGTGTATTCACCGGGATGGTTGATAACTGAAAGACCGCCGGCCTCATCGATGTTTTTGATAGGGGTTATATATTCGCTTGTGCCGCCCATAATGCCGTGACCGTAGTCGGCAAACCAACTGTTGACGTGGGCATTATTGAGTGATGTGGGGTTGTGCTCAATGCCGTAAGGCACACGCATCATTTGGTGAAGCTTTGTGCCGTTGGCGGTTGTCTGCTGATAATAATCCGTGCCGTTGGCGGTTGAGTAAGTGTAGGTGTTGCCGTTGGCGGCGGTACCCGTTTGGCTGAGAGCTTCAAGTTTGTAATTCGCACCGTCAAAAAGACCGAGCACAACCATCATGGCGGGGATGGGTTTCTGATTTGTCCAGCCGTAGTCAATTACGCCGTGGTCAGTGACTGCAACAATGTCGAAATCTTTTTCATAGTGGGCTTCGGTCATATCCTTGAGGGTGTCGTCACCGTCACTTGCGTTTGTGTGTGAGTGAAGGTCGGCTTTGTACTGGTCAACGGTCAGCCAATTGACGTTTGCATAAGGGTTATTGATTGTGTATTCACCTGCGTCGGCAAGTGAGTTATAAGCTGTTGTGTTATCGGCGGCGGAAGCACCGGCAACAGTCAAACCGCAAAGAAGAGAAAGGACACAGATGAATGCAATTGCTCTTTTGATTTTTTTCAAAGCTATCGCTACCTTTCAATTAAATTAAAGTTAAAATGTGTCTTCTGTAATTACAACGTAAATGAGCTGAGGAGCCATAATGAGGAATTTAGGCAGCCAGGTTGTGAAGGTGTAAGCGGCAAGGCAAAGGAAAGAGGGGACAATGCTGAGATTGTATTCAAGCTCGCTTGTGGTGTTGTCGCCGGTGAATGTGATTTTGTTCTGACCGACAGCCTTTTCAAGCACCATTGTGTCAACCTTTGTGATGACGTCGTTGCCGTCAGCATCTTTCTCATCGGCAAGAATGTATGTGTTCATTTCCAATCTGCCGCCGTTGATGGAAATGCAGTTGAAGCAACTGCCTATGTTTGTGTCTGCCGAGCAGTCCCAGTTGGTGCCGTTCCAATAGTTGCCGTAGCCGTCTTTCTGTATTACAAGGGCATCAATGAACTTTGTGGGCATAAAGTGGTTTGCAAGGAATGAACGTACTTCGTAACGTTTTGCGCCTGCTGTACCCGAAAGAATGTAAACCGTTCCGTCATCATCAAGTCTGTTGTTAGCAATTTTCTTTGTGCGCAGGTACTGGTGATCGTGACCGGAGAAAACAACGTCGACGTCACAAGCATCAAGAACTTTTGTAAGTGACTGTTGAAGATAAAGAGCATCGGGCCACTTGGCGTCTTTGCCGAGTGAATAGGGGGATTTGTGCATCATAACGATTTTCCAGTCCTTGTCGGTGCTGTTCAGATCGTTTTTAAGCCAGCTGAGCTGTGCAAGTGAGATTGAGAGAATGTCGTTTGTATTGAGCACGGCAAAGTGAGCATTGCCATAATCAAAGGAATAGTTAACGCCGTCACTTGTCTGAACGCTTTCGGTTGTGTCGAGATTGAACATATTGTTGAACCAGTTTTCAACACCGAGACCGTCGTGGTTGCCGGAGATGGGAACGATTGTATTCTTTAAGTTGAGCTGCGCAAAAGCAGTGTCATACATATCCCATTCTTCGTTTGTAGAATCGTCAGTAAAGTCGCCCATGTTTGCGTAGAAATCAGCGTCGGGCATCATTGTGAATGCGGCGTTGAGTGCGTTTGCGCCCTTGGTGAAGTTTTCAATGTTGCTTGCCTGAACGTCGGCAATTGCAACGAAATTGACGGTGTTGTCATCAGCGCCGCCGTTTGTTGTGAATGTGCCGTAATCGCTCCAGCCTTTTTCACTGCCGACACGGTAGGTATAGGTGGTGGCGGGGGTAAGATTTGTTACGGTGAGCTTGTGCATGTAGCTGCCTTCCCACTCTTTGCTGTAACTTACGCTGATTTCAGCCTCGACGGGTGCGCCGTCACAGAAAAGCTCAATGTTTGTGGGAGAATCAGCTTTTGTGTACCATGAGAAACCTCTGGCGGTGGAAGTGTCGCCGTTCACGGTAACGTGAATTCTGAAGGGGGCATCGCCTGCAACGGCTGCTTCATCAGCAGATACTGTAAAAACAGTTGAGAAAAGCAGAATTGACAGGCAGAGGATAAGTGCGGTAATGCGTTTTGCTGTTTTCATAATGTCTTTCCTTTCGTGAAAATATTTTGCCATTATTAATTGATTAATTATACCATTGCGAAAAAACAAAGTCAATTTATAAAGTAGATAAAAATATATAATTGTTTTGTTGATAATGCGCATAAAAAACCGCAGGAAAAGCTCCTGCGGTTTTAAAATCAGTATCCGAATCCGTAAAAGTCCTCAAAGGGGTTAATCTGCGGTGAGGTTGTTGTGGTTGATGTCGGTGTGCCTTTGTCTTCAACAAGTGTAACCTTAACATCAAATTTTGTGATTGTGTAGTCGTTGTTGACTCTGCAAAGTGTCAGTGTGAAAGTGTCACCGACCTTGCCCTTGTCAATCTTTTCGAGCAAAACGTCTGCTGTCGTCAGCTTTTCGCCGTCAACCGCAATAATCATATCGTACTGTCTTGCTTCGGTGCCGTAAAGTGAGCTGTCGTTGCTGATTTCGTTGATAATCAGCGTGCCTGCGGGCAAACCGTTAATCTGTGCAATCCAGCTGTAAGTTGCGCTTGCGGTTACGGAATAATAAGTTATACCGAGCTTGGGTCTGTTGGGAACATAACCGTGCTTCATCAGATTATTGATAATTTCAAGTGCTGATGAAATCGGAATGGCAAAGCCCATGCCCTCATAATCGGTTGCGGTAATTTTGAGTGAGTTGATGCCGATTACCTGACCATAAGAATTGACAAGTGCACCGCCCGAGTTTCCGGGGTTGATAGCGGCATCGTGCTGAATACATTTCATTGTGTAACCGATTTCACTGCTGACGGGTCTGTCGATTGCCGAAACGTAACCGCCTGTGAATGAGCCTGCAAATTCAACGCCGCCGGGGTTACCGATTGCAAAAATAGGTTCACCGACTTTAAGTGCATCAGAGTTGCCGAGTTCAGCAACGGGCAACTTGTTTGTGCGCACCCTGAGCACACCGATGTCTGTGCGGGTGTCAAGACCGACAACTTCCGCCTCGTAGCTTTCACCGTTTTCGGTCTGTATTTTTACGTTGAGACCCTCCATGTCAATAACATGGGCGCAGGTGGCAATATAAGTGTATTCGCCGTTTTCGTCACGGCTGATAACAATACCCGAGCCTTCGCCGGCTGAATTGTTTGAATGGCTTGTGTAAACAACAACGCCGACAACGCAGGGTTTTACTTTTTCGGCAATTTCAACGCCGGAAAGAATTTTACCGTCAGATACCGAATATTCAGGTGTTGAATTGTTTGTGATTTCGGGTACGTTCTCATTCTGAACGGCATCAGAGGTATTCATATCGGGGTTAACTTTGTTGTCATCTCTCAAAAGTGAAATGCCGATTGCAACACACGCAAAAATGAAAACAATTACAAGACCTGCAATGAAAACTTTAAGACCTTTTCTGTTTTTCTTGGGCTGAGGAGGTGTGGGGGTATTATAGTAAGGTTGCTGGCTGTAAGGTGGGTTTTGCTGAGAGTAGGGCGGGGGATTGTATCCGCCGTATTGCTGAGTGTAAGGCTGTGACGGTGTTACGGGCGGCTGATAATAACCTCTTTGATAGTTCGGAGGTGTCTGCGGCTGAGCGTAAGGCTGAGCATTGACACTTTCGGGCTGTGAAGGCTCAGCTTCGGTAACTTTTTCCGTTACAGCTTCATCCTCATTATTCACAGCTTCAACAGTCGGTTCATCAACTGTGGAATTGACCGTTTCGTCATTCTGAATAACAGGGGTGTTTTCCGTTTGATTTGTTTCATCGGCTGAATTGTTGTTTTGTTCGCCCTGATTCATTGATTTAAAATAATTGTTTTCGAAATTGTCGGACATATAAACTGCCTCCTTGCGATACGGTGATTTATTGATTACTGACCCTTGATCGGCAGCCAGAAAGCAAACTCGGTGTATTTGTTCTCTTCGCTTGTTGCCATTATCTGACCGTCGTGCAGTTCAATAATCGTTTTGCAGATGTAAAGACCCATGCCTGCGCCTTTTACATCGTAACTGCGTGATTTGTCAACTTTATAGAACCGTTCAAAAATTTTATTTATTTCTTCTGACGCAACGCCCTGGCCTGAGTTCCTGAAAACGAACATGGCACGTTTGCTGTCAGATTTTGAAATCACTTCGATGTAGCCGCCCTCGGGGGTGAATTTAACGGCGTTGTCGATAAGGTTATAAATAACCTGATTTATCATATCAATATCTGCACTGATAATGTTTGAGTGCATTGCTTCAAGACCGCGGATTTCAATATTTTTACTTTCAATTACCTGCTCAAAACCGAGCAGTGTGCGGAAAATCATGTCGGATGCGTCAAAATCCTTGCGGTTAATCTGTAACTCGCCAGCTTCAATTTTGGACATGTTGAGCATTCCCGTCACAAGACGCGACAGACGTTTGACCTCATCGGAAACAATTTTGAGGTACTGGTCACGTTTGTTTTCGTCAATTGTTCCGTCAAGAATGCCGTCAATGAAACCGCCGATTGTAGTCATTGGTGTTTTGAGCTCGTGCGAAACGTTGGCAACAAAATTACGTCGCGACAGTTCAAGCGTTGCAAGGTCTCTTGCCATTGAGTTGAAGGCAGCGGCGAGCTCGCTGATTTCATCGTGACTGTCAATGAGTGAGCGCTTCTGAATTTTGATTCTTTTTGAAAAGTCACCGCGTGCATATTGCTTTGCGGCGGCAGACATATCGTGAAGCGGTTTTGTCAGGCGGTAAGTCATCAGATAAACGGTGACAAAAGCAAGCGCCAGTGCAAAAAGAGAGGCAAGCGCAAACATTTGAAGAATGTCCGTGATGTACGGCATAAGACCTTTTGTAATCGGTTGCACGGCAAAAACAGCACCGACGGGCTGATTGTTGACAATGACGGGCGCGCTGACAACAAAAGAAAGCTCACTGGCGGGAAAAACAGATCTTGACGTGCCCGAATGTGGCTTGCTCAGTGCCCGCTGCATTGTACTTGAATTGACAATAACGCCGTTGTGCTCACAGTTGTTGTTGTCGTGATCAAATATATTTTTGTCAATTGAGTGCTGACAATAAACTATTCTGCCGAACATATTGCAGAAGTAAACGTCGGCATTGATTGACGTTGATGTCTGCGCAAGTGAATTGCAGATAAGTAAAACCGAGTTTGTGCCGCTTTCGCCGAAATAGACGGAGTTGTAAACATCGGAAGTTGAGTCGGCAACACGTGTGACGTTTTCATACAACAGCTCTGATTTTTCATTGAGCCAGTTGTTGGATACCAGCAGTAACAGAGCTCCGCCTAAAAAGACGAAGCTGACCATTATTATTGATGAAATTATTACAATGTATTTTGCAAAAAGGCCTGAGCCTCTGAGAGAACGCATAAACACGACCTCATTTCGTGCTGTTTGTCGTATTAATCCTTTGTTTCAAACTTGTAGCCTACGCTCCATACGGTTTTGAGCTCCCATTTTTCAGAAACGCCTTCAAGCTTTTCACGCAGACGTTTCACGTGAACGTCAACGGTTCTGGAATCGCCGTAGTAATCAAAACCCCATACCTCGTCAAGAAGCTGGTCACGTGTGAAAACGCGGTTCGGGTTGCTTGCAAGGTGATAAATAAGCTCCATTTCTTTGGGTGGAGTGTCAACTTTTTTACCGTTGACTTTCAGCTCGTAGTTTGTGAGGTTGATTGAAAGGTTGTCGTACTGAACTTCTTTTATGTCAGCGGGTGCAACGCCGACGCTTCTGCGAAGAACAGCCTTGACACGCGCCATAACCTCTTTTGCATCAAAAGGTTTGACAACATAGTCATCGGCGCCGAGCTCAAAACCGAGCACTTTGTCGAAAGTTTCACCTTTTGCCGTGAGCATGATAATCGGCTTGTTTGAGAATTTTCTGATTTCTCTGCAAACCTGCCAACCGTCGAGGGCGGGCAGCATGATGTCAAGCAGAACAAGGTCAGGTGAAGCGCTCTGAAAAAGCTTAACCGCAGTTGCACCGTCGTTGGCAATCACAACGCCGTAACCTTCCTTTTCAAGATAAAGTCTGAGCAGCTCACATATATTGTTATCATCATCGACAACCAGAATTTTTTCAGATGCCATTTCTTTTTCCCTCCTGAAAATATAAGTATTATTTTACCCTACAATAAAAATTATACCTCTTTTTTTGACATTTTTATGAATTTAAGTCGAATAAACTGTAACATTATTATTTCCTGACTGAAAACTTGAATGAAGTTACACTTTCAAATTCATCAGAGGGGTCAAGTGTGCATTGCGGGAAAGTGGGCTGATTGGGTGTGTCGGGATAAAACTGTGTTTCAAGGCAAAAACCTGCGTGCTTGATGAGGGGAGTACCGTTTTTGCCGATTTTTGTGCCGTCAAGGAAATTGCCGGTGTAAAGCTGAACGCCGCAAAGGTCGGTGAAAACTTCAAGCACTCTGCCGCTTTCGGGGTCATAAGCAACGGCGGCGGGACCGTCTTCCTTTACGTTAAGACAGAAGTTGTGGTCGTAGCCTCTGCCGAGAAGCAGCTGTTCATCATCCTGAGAGATATCTCTGCCGATGGGCTTTGACACCGTAAAATCGAAGGGGGTGCCCTTGACAGCTCTGATTTCGCCAGTGGGGATACTGTCGGCATCAACGGGAGTGAATTTTTCAGCATTGATGAAAAGCTCGTGGCCGAGAATGTCGCCGTTGCCGAAACCTGCAAGGTTGAAATAAGCGTGGTTTGTCATGTTGATAATTGTCTTTTTGTCACTTTTTGCCCAGTAGCAGATTACAAGCTCGTTATGGCGGGTCAGAATAAAAGTAACTTTAAAGCTGACGTTACCGGGGAAACCGCAGGTGCCGTCAGCGCTTTCGTATGTCATTTCAACAGCGTTGTTGTCAATGATAATTGCGTTCCATACAGCGTGTGAAAGCTCGCCGCCGCCGTGAAGGCAGGTTTTTTCGTTTTCATTTTTGTCAACGTTATATTCGGTGCCGTCAATGCTGAATTTGCCGCCGCAGATACGGTTTGCGTAGCGTCCGACTGTCTGACCGTTGTAGTCAGAGATTGTTGCCATGTCGGCAAGCTTGTCATAACCGGCAAGAACGTCGGCTTTTTCGCCGTTTTTGTCGGGGACAAAAATTGAGTTTACGGTTGCACCGTATGTAAGAAGTTCAACGGACATGTCATTATTTGAAATAATAAATGCGTCAACTTTTCTGCCGTCAGCCGTTGTGTCAAAATATTTCTTTTCTACCATTTTTATAACCTCCGTCGGATATATTTATTCATAATAATTATACAATACATATACATTCGCTGTCAATAAGTGAAAAATGTTGAAAATAATTTTTGCTTGTGTTATTCTTAAAAAGAGGTGATTGTATGCTTAAAGATTTTACAAAAGAAGCATTTGATATTATTGTGCAGGCAGGTCAGTCAAACGCCGAAGGATGCGGCAGAGGCCCCTGCAACAGACCTTACATCCCTGATGAGAGAATTTGGTTTTTGAATGGCGATTTTACAATTTCCGTTGCAAACGAAAGAGCCTTTGCGGGCAATCTTTGCAGTGATTTTTCACTCGCTTTTGCAAAGGATTATGCAAAAAAACTGCTCGCAAAAGACAGAAAAATCCTTATTATCCGCTCTGCTGTCGGCGGCACGGGATTTTCTGACAATCGCTGGAATATGACTGACGATCTTTATCGGCGCATGATGACAATGACTGCCGATGCATTGAGTCTAAATGAAAACAACCGTGTTGTTGCTTTTTTTTGGCATCAGGGCGAAACGGACGCAATAAATAATATGGGCGAAGAAACGTATCACGGCAAGCTCAGCAAACTTTTCAACTCATTCCGTGAAACTTTCGGTGCGGAAATACCGATAATAATGGCAGATTTTGTTCAGGAATGGGAACAGCAGAATCTTGAAATCTGCAAACCTGTTATCGGTGCACAGCGACGCATTGCAAATGAAATAAGCAAGTCGTTTTTCATTGAAACAGATGGCCTTTCATCAAACAATGCCGTGCTGTCCGACGGTGATAATATTCATTTTTCACGGCAGGCTATTTATGAGCTTGGTCACAGATATTTTGATGCATTCAATTCCTTGATATAAATTAAGCGGCACAGTTTTCAGCTGTGCCGCACTTTTCATTTTATCGGTGTTTCAACTATATCGAATTCTCCGCTTCTGAGAACATTGAGCAAATCGGCGTTGCAAAGAATTCTTCTGTCTGTTGTTATACCGCCTTTTGCAAGTGTGTTCAGGTCGTGAAAATCACTGCCGCTTGTTTTAATTGCAAGACCGTTTTCCACTGCCCAACCGAGAGCTTTCTTGTTTTCTTCATCGTCGGCTGCTTTGCCGTTGTAGATTTCGGCGCCGTCGATGTATTGCATAACGTCAAGGTCCATAAGCCTTGATCTGAAAGGATGTGCAAGTATAATCATTGCACCGTAGTCACGGGCAAGCTTTGTAAAACGTTTCGGATACATCGCCATCAGGTTGCCGCACTTCTTGAAAAAGTCCTCTTCCAGGCCGTAAACAAGGTAATCATTGCGTGTGCCGTAATATCTTAATTCCATACCTAACAGCACTGTGAAATCTGCGTCGGCCGCTTTCAGAGCGTTGCGGTAACCCGACAGATAAAAATCGCTGTGTCGCTGCGGTGTGAGCAGTTTTGTCGGAAAAAACGTAAGGTCGGAATAATGGTCAGTTATAACGATTCCGTTGTACCCGTTTTCTTTGTGAAGCCGCACAATCTCCGCCGCGGGCACCTTGCCGCACATGCTGACTTCATCCGTGTGGCTGTGAAGTTCATATTTATAAATCATTCTGTTCTCCTGAAAATCCGGATGGTTTTATATTCAATTTATCAGTTTATCAAAAAAAGTAACCAACTGCAATAGTTTGCGCAATAATTTTAATCTGAGCAAAAAAATGCGCAAATGTTGTTGATATTTTTTATTAAATATAGTATTATTATTTTTATATTTAGCATGGAAAACTTTGCGCTTTCCGTGCGTTGGCGTGTGATAGGAGATTTCAACAGTTATGTGCAATCAACAACCCCTCAGAACAATAATTGTCGGCGGAGGTCACAGAAGTATTATTTATTCCGGCCTTGCAATGACACAGCCCGATAAAATGCAGATTGTCGGCGTTGCCGACCCAAGTGCCGAAAGGCGTCAGATGATTGCGGAAATGTATGATATTCCGCAGGAAAATTGCTTTGTCAGTGCTGAGGAACTGGCAAAAGCGCCTAAGTTTGCCGATGCGGTAATTAACGGTACGATGGATGAAATTCACGTAGAAACAACCATTCCTCTGTTAAAAGCAGGTTACGACGTGCTTCTTGAAAAGCCTTTTGCTGTCAATGAAGATGAGGCTCGCAAACTTGTCAGTGCGGCTGAAAAATACGGCCGTAAGATAATGGTTTGTTTTGTTTTGAGATATGCACCTTTCTATGTGGAAATCAAAAAGCGCCTTCTCGCCGGTGATATCGGTGAGGTAATCAACATTCAGACAAATGAGTTTGTCAGCTATCACCACATGTCAACAAGTCACGTCAGGGGCAAGTGGAACAATTTTGAACGTTGCCATTCATCAATGCTTCTTGCAAAGTGCTGTCACGACCTTGATGTCATGATGTGGCTCATGGCGGAGGATAAACCTGTTGCCGTTTCATCTTTCGGTTGCAACCAGCAGTTTGTGCTTAAAAACGCTCCTGAAAATGCAGGCACACGTTGCCTTGTTGACTGTCCTCTTGTTGATGAGTGCCTTTATTCGGCAAAACGCCTTTACATTGACCATCCCGACCGTTGGAGCTTTTATGTATGGGACAAGCTCGAGGGCATTGAAAACGTAACAATTGAAGACAAAATCAATCTTCTTAAAGGTGACAGCCCCTACGGCGTCTGCGCTTACAAGAGTGATAATAATGTTGTTGATCATCAGAGTGTACTTGTCAACTTTTCAAGCGGTGCTGTCGGCACACACAGCATGGTTGGCGGCACACCTTACGGCAAACGCACAATACATATAACCGGTACAAAAGGCTCAATTTACGGTGAGCTTGAAAGCGGAAAAGTAACCGTTTCTTATATTGACCCGTCACCCGACTGTGAGCACCGTGATGTTGTCATTGACACAAACGTTGACGGTGACAGCCACGGCGGCGGTGACCTTGCCCTTGTCAGCGATTTTGTAAGCTACGTAAGGGGAGAAGAGGTTTCCGTTTCCTGCTCTTCAATCAATAACGCCTTTGTTGGTCATCTTGCAGTATTTCTTGCCGACCGCTCACGTGAAAATGGCGGCAGAGTAGAAAAATTCGAACTGTAATTATCTGGTTTTCAAGGAGAAAACGATATGAAAAAGATTCTTGTTGCTGACGATGAGGCTGCCATCCGCCGCCTTGTGTGTGATTTTCTGCGCAATGCGGGCTTTGTACCAATTGAAGCAGTTGACGGAAACGATGCTTTTGATAAGTTTATATCAGAATCTGTTGACCTTGCCGTGCTCGATATTATGATGCCCGGTATGGACGGTTGGGAGGTCTGCCGGCAGATTCGCAAAAAATCCGACATTCCGATTGTTATGCTTACCGCACGCAGTCAGGAGTTTGATGAAATTATGGCTTTTGAAGCCGGTGCGGATGATTATGTGACAAAGCCCTTCAGCCCAACCATTCTTGTAAAACGCATTGAGGCACACATTAAGCGCACCGAAAAAAATGTTGCCGAGCAACAGGATGTCATCCGTGTGGGCAGTCTTGTAATCAATAAAGCTGCACACAGTGTCAGTGTTGACGGAAGTATTGTTGACCTGACCATCAAAGAGTATAACATATTGTTAAAGCTTGCCTCAAAGCCCGACAGAATTTTTTCGCGTGAACAGCTTCTTGACGACATCTGGGGTCTTGATTACATCGGTGACCCCCGTACGGTTGATTCACACGTTGCACGCCTGAGAACAAAACTCGGCGACTGGGGCGAAAAAAATCTTAAAACCGTTTACGGCCTCGGCTACAAAGTTGAGGTGCCTGCGGTATGAGCAATAAAAAGTCCAAGGTTGCCATTAAAATACGCACCAAGCTCTTTTTTATGATTGTTGCAATTCTGGTAATCTGTATCACTGTCATCAGCCTTGCAAACTCATCAGCACTTCACAGTGCTCTGACAACCGCCACTACCTCTACACTGACTAACGTTTCTGCCGAAATCACATCGTTGCCCGAAAATTCAATGACCTATTATTTTGACCTTTATTCAATTTCGGTTAACAATAACGTTACACTTGAAATTGTGGACAGTGACGGCAACGTGACCTATAATTCAAAATACGGCGTTTCTGCTTTTGACAGCAGTCAGTTTATGATAACGTCAGAGGTTGAAAGCATGACTCTTGTTGAAACAGTAAAAGCTTTCGGCGCAGACACGACAGTTGACAAAAAATATAACGAAACCACTCACACAGATTTTCTTGTTTATTCAAGTTATCTTAATACGGGCGATATTCTGCACGTTTACACCTCTGTTTCACAGATTGAAAAAAATGTTGAAATTGCCACAAACGTTTTTAATGTTATCTGTATTTTAATCTGTATTCTTATGTCGTTGCTGGTTTATACCTTTGTTGCACGTTTTTCAAAGCCGCTTGAAGATATGAACGACGTTACAAAGGATATGGCATCGCTCAATTTTGACAGAAAATGCAAAACATACGGCAGGGATGAAATCGGTGAGCTTGCCGACAGCATTAATCTGCTTTCGGATACGCTTGATACCACGCTTGAAAACCTGAAAAGCACAAATGCCCGTCTGGAAGAGGATAACGAGCACATCAGGGCGCTTGACAACGCAAGAAAATCTTTCATCAGCAATGTTTCGCACGAGCTTAAAACGCCCATTGCCGTTATTTCAGGCTATGCAGAGGGGCTTAAACTCGGCATCAGCACAGATGAAGCCACGACTCAGGAATACTACGAAATAATCAGCAATGAAGCCGCAAGAATGAACAGACTTGTTATAGAATTGCTTGAGCTTTCAAAGCTTGAAAGCGGCACAATGAAGCTTTCCCAGGAAAAATATGACATCGGTGAACAGATAAACGGATTTATCAACCGTTTTTCACTTCTTTTTAATGAAAACGGCATAACTGTTGAAAACAATGTACCCGTTGACCTTGTCTGTGTTGCCGATTCGGCAAGAATTGAAAACGTAATCAACAATTATATAATGAACGCCGTTTCGCATTGCAGTGGCGAAAAAATCATCAGAATCAGTGCTGAAAATGTTGACGATAATATAAGAATAACCGTTTTTAACACGGGTGAGCACATTGCAGACGAAGACGTAAGTGAGCTGTGGTCGAGTTTTTACCGTGCCGATAAATCGCACGCAAGAAGCGGCAATCGGTTCGGTCTGGGTCTTTCCATTGTAAAAGCGGTTATGGAGCTTCACAAAAAGAAATGCGGTTGTAACAATGCCGAAAACGGCGTTGAATTCTGGTTTGAGGTTACAAATCCTCAGTCAAACAATTAAGGATTGATGCAAGTGAATTTTAAAAAGAAATTAATCAGAATATGTGCGATTTTCTCGGCATTTGTAATGCTGTTATCGGCGGCTGGCTGTTCAAACGGCGCCTCCGACGTAACGGTTATTAAAGATATTGCCGCACTGAACATCGTACCTTTTGAAACACGGTTGCCGCAGCTTCACACATCTTCTGTTGATCAGGCAACAGTGTTGGCAGGTGAGTCAGGCTACATCAAGCTTTATGTTGATGAAACAACCTGCTCTTTCATTGTACACGAAACAGTCAGCAATATTTACTGGAACGCTTTGCCTGACTGTCTTGCCGAAATGACCGGTCCGCAGTCAAAGGCAGGTGTTGTCACGCTGGAAGTGCTTGGAGGCAGTGACATATTTTATCTGAATTCTCAGGATAATTCCGTGGCTTATAACAAGGCATCCTACGAGCTTGTTGAAAACGGAGTCAAGTTTACCTACGATATTTTCCTCAATGAAGACACCGCAAAGAAAGAAGCTCTTACTAAGGATGACATCGCATTCCGTGTGTGCGTTAACGTAACGTTGGTTGACGGAAGTATGGTTGTAAGATGTTCGCACGAAAATCTTTCAGGCAACAAAAATGCTTTCATCAGAAACATCGATTTGCTGAATTATTTCGGTGCTTTCAGCAATTGTGCGGTTGACGATTTCCTCTTTGTTCCCGACGGTTGCGGTGCAATTATCAAAACCGCAATTGAAGACGATTCTTTTGAACCGCTGGAATTCAAGGTTTACGGTGCGGATGCCGCAGTTACCGATGATGACGTCAACCCCGCTGTTGTAGGCGCTTTCGGTATGAAGCATCTTTCCTCAGCTTTTGTCGCAATTATTGAAAAAGGTGACGCTGTTGCCACGGTAAAGGCAAACAAGGCGGTTGCGAACGATCTTTATAACAGAGTTTACGCTTCGTTTGAAATTACTCCCGTGTTCTACGAGGATGAAAATCTTTATATTTCCGATTCGTCTTATACGGAAGAGTGTTCAATGATTTACCGTTTTGTTTCCGGTTCAAATGCAACTTATGCGGGTCTTGCATCCGCCTGCCGCGAACAGCTTATCAGAAACGGTACACTGTCAACGGGCAACGTTGTTGCCGCCGACTATCTGCCGCTTAACCTGACCGTTGTCGGTGCAACAAATAAAGAACTGATAAACATCGGTGATTTTTCGCTTTCATTTCCAACAACTCTTACTGACTTTGACCAGGCGCGTGATATGCTCACGCACATGAAGAGTAAAGGAATAAACAACATAAATCTTCGCTGCGTCGGCGCATTTTCGGGCGGATATAATTCTTCCGATATAACCGACAGTAAGCTGCTTGCACGTCTCGGCGGTGAATCTGACCTTAGTGAGCTTTATGATTACATTTCTTCGCAGAATATGGGTCTTTTCCTCGATATAAACATTCTTTCTTACAACAAAAATTCGGGCAAAAGCTCCGCCGCAAGTACAATTACGGATGATCATATCTCTGTCACAACAACAAACACACTTAAAAAGTATCTTGGCGGTGATGATTTTGACCGCCGTGTACGCACGACTTCCGCAGTCAGAAAAGTTGTCGGAACAGTTCTTTCGACAACAAGATATTATAACATTACGGGCTACTGCCTTAACGATATAGGAAGTCTGCTTTATTCTGATTTCTCATCCGATTCTGCTGACCGAGAAACCGTTGCAAAACAGCTGATTGCTCCCAATGTTCTGCCACTGTCAACCGGCAAAACAACAATGACGGTCAACGGCAATTTCTATATGCTGAAAAATGTTGACGTTATTGTTGACATTCCGCTTAAAACTTCGGTTGCACAAAGCGGCGCATATCTCGCTGTGCCGTTTGTTCAGCTTATTCTTCACGGAATGGTTGATTATTCGGGCTCTCCGATAAATACTGACAACGATTACGAAGAATCGCTGCTCAAATACATCGAGTACGGTGCTTGCCCCGCTTTTGAGTGGAGCTATGAAATACTCGGTGACGATGCCGAAAACGATGTTTTCTATTATGACAACTGGCTTAATAAGGCTGTTGAGTATTATGCCAAAGCAAACGAAGCCCTCTGTGACCTGCGTGATGCAAGAATCACCGACCATTACGAGATTGATGACGGTGTTTTCTGCACGGAATATGACACAGGCTCAGTTATTTACGTCAACTACACTGACGAGGATTATACAACAATGGGTGCCGTTGTCGGTGCCAGAGATTTTATCAGAATCAATTAAGGAGGATATTATGCCTTACATCAAAACAACAACAAACACTGCTATTTCAAAAGAAAAAGAAACGGTCCTCAAAACAAAACTCGGTCAGGCAATTGCTCTTATTCCCGGTAAAAGCGAAACCTGGCTTATGACAGCTTTTGACGATGCTGTTTCAATATATTTTCAGGGCAACGGTGACAAAACCATTGTCTACGTTGAGGTTGCGATTTTCGGCAGTGCGTCCGACAAAGCTTATGATGCCCTTACTGCGGAAATCACTAATATAATGGCTCAGGAGCTTTCAGCTTCTCCCTCGGATATTTATGTCAAATACGAAGAGGTATCTCACTGGGGCTGGAACGGCAAGAATTTCTGATATGAGCCTGAAAAAACACGAACTGATTTTAATTATCATAACCGCTTTGGTTTTTGCGGCAAGTACAGTTCAGGCTTACATCAGAGAAAGGCCGAAACCTTTATTTGAAAGCGGCTTTAATCAGACTGATTCGCAAACTGATATTCCTTCAATTTCTTTTGAAAACAACGTGACTTATCAGAATGAAACCGGCGGAGATCAGAGCGGATTTGTTGTTAATATTAACAACGCCGGCATTGAAGAACTGAAATTGCTCGACGGTATCGGTGATGTCAAAGCGCAGGCTATTATTGATTACCGTAAAAACAACGGCTTGTTTGTCAGTGTCGAAGAGCTTCTGCAAGTTGAAGGTATCGGCGAAAAAACGCTTGCACGATTCATTGACAATGTAACTGTTTAAACTGTGCCGCAGAGTACTTGATACGGGCTTTTGCGGCTTTTTGGTATCAGCTGATGATTAAGATAATTACATCTGAAAAAGTCAATACTGTGCCATTCATCGGCGAAATGACAATATCCGATCTTCTTTTGGGTCAGGGTATTGATTTTGCTCACCCCTGTGCAGGTAAAGGCATTTGCGGTAAGTGTGTTGTAAGGGCAACGGGAAATCTTTCCGCTCCTGATGAAACAGAGAAAAAACACCTGTCAACTTCTCACTTAAACGGCGGTCAGCGCCTTGCTTGCCGTACAAAAATCCACGGTGACTGCGTTATTGATTGCCGCAAAGGGGAAAGCGATATTTACGGTATTACCGAAGGTGTTTTCTCTGATTTTAACCGTTTGCCGCTTACCGGTGAGCGTGATTGCTACGGTGCGGCTGTTGATATCGGCACAACCACGGTTGCAATATATATCTTTAAATTGCCCGAATGTGCATCTGTTTACAGCAATTGCAAAAAGAACAGACAGACCGCTTACGGTGCCGACGTTATTTCGCGTATTGAGTATTCAATGAAAAACGGTCACGGTGCGCTCACACAAACAATTGTCGCTCAGATTGAAGAAATGATTGCTGAATCCGGTTACAAACCTGAATATTTCGTCGTTACCGGAAACACGGTGATGCTTCATTTGCTTTGCGGTATCGACCCGTCGTCAATGGGGCAGGCGCCTTATACACCGACCAGCCTTTTCGGATATGAGAAGAATAACACCTATCTGCCTGAGTGTATCAGCGCTTTTGTCGGCGCAGACATAACGTGTGCTGTTGTTGCAAGCGGAATGTTAAATAAAAATCACAGCCTGCTTATAGATATCGGAACAAACGGTGAGATTGTTTATAACGACAACGGCAGACTTTTGTGTTGCTCAACTGCCGCAGGACCCGCTCTTGAAGGTGCGGGAATATCTCAGGGTATGCCTGCAACCAGCGGTGCAATCAATAAGGTGTATACAGCTGACGGCAAGCTCGAATTCACGACAATCGGTGGTGCCGAGCCTGTCGGCATCTGCGGCAGCGGTATTGTTGATGCGGTTGCCTGCTTGCTTGAAACCGGATATATTGACGAGAGCGGATACATTGAAGAAAAGGTTGAAATTGCAAACAGCGGTGTTTTTATAACGCCTGAGGACATAAGAGCCGTGCAGCTTGCAAAGGCTGCAATCAGGGCTGGAATTGAAACTGTTTGTAATAATACACAAAATATATCTGCAATATATCTTGCCGGTGGATTCGGCAGTTATCTTGATATTAAAAACTGTATAAGAACAGGTCTTTTGCCTGAAAATGCCTTTGGCAAAACCGTTGCCCTGGGTAATGCGGCCGGAACAGGAGCTTCGATGCTTCTGATGAGCCGTGAATGTCTTGAAAAGGCAAAAATAATTGCCGAAAAATCAGAAACAGCCGACCTTGCGACAAGTTCTGAGTTTTTCGACAATTATGTTAAATATATGCTATTTGATTGAGAACATCTTTTCTTTAAGTTCAAGGTAGTAAAGATAGTTTTCAACACTGACGTCGGGCGGACAACGGTGGTCACAAAACGGAATGTAACCGCCACGCTCAACAAGCGGTGCAACGCTTTCAAGGTATTTCTTGATTGTGTCTTTGCCTTCGATTAGTTTCATTTTATCAATGCCGCCCATAATGCGTAATTCTTTGCCGAATTCATTGCACAGGTCAACGGGATGCAGGCAGGAATTAACCTCATAAGGGAAAAGGCAGTTGATGCCGCAATCAAGAAAATAGGGGAGCAGAGGACGCACGTCACCGTCACAGTCGGTGTACCAGATGTCAATTCCGTGCTCCTTTAATTTTTTGCCGATTCTTTTATAACGCGGAACAACGGCTTCAATAAAGAAATCCATTGAAACAAGCGGTCCGTTTTTACAGCAGATGTCTTCCCAACCGCTTGCAAAATCGAACTGATACCTCGGCAAAACAGCATCAAGATAATCCTCGACAAGCACGCACGTGCTTTCAACCATGTCTTCAACCATTTTGGGGTAGTCAACAATGGCGTAGGCAAGCCCTTCAACAGTCAGCATATCCCTTACTTTGCCAATCATTGAGCCGACGTTGATGCCGACGGGGTAGTCACGGTCGGGATTGCACACACGGTCAAGATAACTGAAATCGGGTTGCCTGCTTTCGCGTGAAAAACGTTCTTCCTTCACTTTTTTCCAATCATCGGGTGTTTCGATGCTTGATTTAATGTAGTGCGGAATTGTTGAATGACCGTCTTTGGGCACCTCTGCAAGTAAACCGTCACCGTTGATATAAATATATTTATCGGCAGTTTCGCTTATCTGAACGTTATCAAAGCATGGGTTCATCCAATAGTTGCCGCCAACATTTTTCGGCGGCTCAAATGAAAAGAATTCATCAGCCTCACGCTCATTGGTGATGCCGCTTTTCACAAAAATATCCCACTGTGAATAGTTGTCTTCCCAATAGCCGAATTCCATATTGACCGTGCGGTCAAACGGCAGATAATGCATCTGGTTGTAAAATCTTTCCCGTTGCGTCATTGTGCCTTTCCAGGGTTCAAGAAATCTTTTCATTATTATCACCTTTAAAAACAGCGGTATCGGATAACCGGTACCGCTTGATTTTTTTACTGAATACCTTCAATGGCATAATGATTGACAAAAACGCCGATAACTCTGTTGTAATCAAGAACGTGGAAAAGAGCGCCGTCTTCGGTAGGGTAAATTGTCAGACCCTCTGCCTCAATGTTTTCTCCGCCGACATTGCGCTCAAAAGCCAGTGTTACGTCACCGGTGTGAACGTTTACAGCAAGAATGTTTTTGAATGTACCGTTATCTTCAATATCTTCGGAAAGATAAAGAGTGCCGTTGTAAAATTCACCGCCCTGAATTCTGTGCAGCCTGTCGACACCGCTGATTTCAATTTCTCTGACAAATTCCATTCGGTCGTTCGTATCGTAAACAAGAAGTTTTTTTGCATCTGACCATTTAGAGCAGTAGAGGTAGCCTGTTTCGGGATCAACGGCACACCAAGGAACGCCGTCATCAAACTCTTCAAAAGGCAGGTCATAAAAATCACCTGTCGCTTTTAGTGTTTTTGGGTCATAAACTGCAATTCCTGCAATATATTTGTCGTCAGGCTCACCCTCAACACTTGCATAGATTTTGCCGTTGTAGTAACTGATACCGCCGATATGATTGAATCCGCGCTTTATAAGTGAAGCGGGAAGAGCCATGAAATTGATATCGACAAGCTCCATTTCATCCATGTCGTATTTTGTAATAACGGTCAGGTTAAGAAAAGTAATGGAGCCGCTTGTGTAGTAATACTCACCGTCTGTCGTGATGCCCTGACCCATAAAAATTGCTTCTTCAAGTACTTTGCATTTTGAGTCAACAAGTTCAACACCTTCGCTGCTGGCGGGTTTGGGACTTGTAAGCAGTGTCAGCAAAACCACGGGTAATGTGAGAACAGACAAAAGTTTTCTGAAAAACATCATAATATTACACCTTTCATGGACAGATTATATCTTTGTAAATTGTTTCAAGCACAGTGTTTGCAACCTGCATATCATAAGGGGTTGTAATTTTAAAATTAAAATATTCGCCTTTGACAAGATGAATGGGAATTCCGCAGGCAAAGCATGCCTTTGTTGTTTCTGTCATCAGTTTTCTAGTGTTTTCATCAAGTGATTCAAATGCTTCAAAAAGCTTTTTGAGTTTGAAGCCCTGGGGGCTTTGTCCGGCAAAAAGCTCGTTTCTTGCGGGCATATCCGAAACAACGTTTCCGTCGGCGGAGCGCACAATTGTATCATTGAGCGGAATTACGGTATTGCAGGCATCGCAACAGTCCATTTCATTGATAACGTCGTCGATAATGCGCGGTGTAACAAAGGGACGTACCGCATCGTGAATAAGCACAATGTCGCTGTCACCGAGCTCGTTGCTGTCACGTATTCCGTTAAGAATGTTGAGCAAAGTACCCTCACGGTCTGCGCCGCCCTCACAAAGACGTATTCTGCTGTGGTCAGGACAGTATTTTTCAAGCTGCTCCTCAGCAAGGGTCAGCCAGTCGCCGTTTGCACCTATCCACAGCTCTTTTATGCGTGTGTCGCGCAGTAAGGTTTCGACACCGTAAATAAAAATCGGCTTTTCACCAAGCATATGAAACTGCTTGGGTACAGGGCTGTTCATTCTTGTGCCTGAGCCGCCGGCAAGAATAGCACAGTAAATATTTTTATTTTGTTGCATACGTCTGTTCTCCTTCGGGCTGTTTCTTTAACAACTTATCTGCTTTGACAGATTGCATTTTATCAAAAACGTAAGTGAACGGCTTGGTTGAGAGGATAAATGTCAGAGCAACCGCAATTGCGAAAAGTGCCGCTGCACCCCATGTGTTTTTGAAATAGTTGCCCCAGTTATATTCAAGCATTGCAAGGTAAAGGAAGCGGTGCAGAATATAAACAGCAAGTGTTTTTGAACCGAAACGGGTGAAGAAGGTTTTCTTTCTGGGCACAACGCTGAAAAATCCGACGATAAGAATCAGCGCACAGATGTAAAACAGTGCGCGCGGTCCCCACTGAATAAATTTGTCAAGCACAATGCCGTTATAATTGATTTTACTGTATGCATTGTTGCAGGTAATAATCTTTGAGGGGATGTAGTCGTTGAATTTATAAACCAATAAAATAATCGCTGCGCTAAGGGCGAGAGCGGGGATTCTGACCTTAGCCGTGAAGGCTTTTTCAACGGTGTTTTGCTGACAGTAATAGCCGAGCATAAAAAACGGAAGGTGAACGAACACTCTTGAAAGTGCAAGCACGTTTGCCGCACTGTTGTCATAGCCGATGAGAAGACCGAAGATGAAAGTTGCAGGCAGCACAAGTTTCGGGTTAAACTTATCAAGCACGGGAATAAACAGATACCACACAATGAGGCACTGTAAAAACCAGAGCGACGTGCGTGCGCTGAGAAAACTGAGCGAAAACGGAACTTTAAGAATATATCTTTCAAACATAGAAATGCTTAGCTGCGCGGCAGAGTATATAAGAACGTAGGAGAAAATTCGCTGTACGTTGATACCTTTGCCGGGTCTTATGTAACGCTTTGCAAAGAAGCCTGAAATGAATATCAGGCACGGCATGTGCAGCGTGTTAATGACTGTCCATGCGGTTTGCAGATATTCTGCTGTTGATTTTATCGGGGAAATTGCGTGGGCAAGAACGACGAAGAAAATGAGAATAAATTTTGCATTGTCGTAAAAGTAAAGCCTGCCCTTTTCATCCGTGTAATCATTTCTTGGCGGCAGTTGAATGTTTTTCGTCATTTGTCATCAATTCCTTTGCATATTTGTCGCGAAGCTCATAAACCTGCTTTTCGATTTCTTCAGCAGTCATGTCGGCGTATTTACCAAGGGAATAGGCGAAAATAAAGTGGTGTGATTTTCTGGTGGTGACAGGGGGCATTTTCATATAGTCGCCGAAGTGGCAGATGAGATAATCTTCCCAGTGTGCCATGGTCGGCAGTGTGAGGCCTTCAAATTGAAGATCAACGGGATTGCCCCAGTATTCCTTGGGGAATCTTTCCTGCTCATAAGTGTAAATGCTTGCAGGCAGGCAGACCCAGCTTGACGTTTCGTTACAGTCATATTTCTTTGCCCAGGTCTTCCAGCGCCACATGAGGAATGAGCGGGGGATGAAGCGAAGCAACATTCTGAGCAGGTAAACTCTTATAACGACTTTGGAGCCAAAATTAAGTGCCGGCAGCGGACGTGCCTTTTCAAGCATCAGAGTGCGCCAGAATTTGCATTTCTTTTCGTGCTGTAAACGCAGTGCCTCGTCATCGGGACTGCCTTCGAGTGCAAGAATATCAAGGAAAACGCCGCCGTTTCTCAGATATGTGTTGAACGTTGAATCTTTGATTTCAATTCTGTGGTGACAGAAGGGTACACAGTCACGTTCAAGCACGTATTCATCGGGCAGCTCAGTCTGACAGAGCTCAATGAATTTGTCATAATCGGGGCGCGGCATCGTAATATCCATATCATCGTCCCAGGGGATAAAGCCCTTGTGACGTACACCTCCGAGAATGGAGCCGCCTGCAACGTAATAAGTGAGGTTGTGTTTTTTGCAGATTCTGTCCATTTCAACCATCATTTTGAGAACGAGCATCTGGATTTTTCTGATATCACCGTCGGCAATTTCGACAGTCTTGCGCTTGTTGAGTCGTTTCCTGCCGTGCATTGTAAATGCATGCATGAACATTGTGCGAGCGTAAAAAGGTGCCGAGAACAGTTTGCCGACAATGCTCTTGTCATCCCACGGAATGTTGTGCCAGTTGTGAATCTTTGTGGCAAGTCTTACAAAGAAACGTCCTCTGTATTTAACAGCCTTATATGTTCTGAAGAAATAATCGTCAAGAACGTTGAAAACAGACCTGCCGGAGGTTGTTGTTTCAACAGGAGCAAGGCGCTTATCAGTGTGGGCGTCATTGCCGCCGAGGTTGTTAAGAAGGTAGTAACCGTCAGCAAAGGCGTAATGCAGGTATTTTTCATCCATTGCGCCGATTATTCCGGTAATCTGTGCATTATCAAGACCGCAGAGTGAAAGCATTACAATTATCTCAATACCGGTGAAATAACCGCGTTTGACAGTGTTGATAGCCTCATCCGGGGCAACGCCTTTTTTGATTTTCTTTTCAATGCAGTTCTTGAAAGAAAGCGGGTAGCCGATATATTGTTTGTAATTGCAGGCGAGGACACCTTGCTTTTTAAATGCAGCATCAATACTGTTTTTGTCAAGTCCGCAGGCAAGCATCATACCGATAATTTCCGGAATGGGCACACCGTCAGTGATAAGTTTTTTTACAGTGTCGTCAAAGCTGCCGTCGAGAACCGATTTTGCAAGTGCTTTTGTGCAATCGTCGGCCTTTGCAACACGCGCCTCAAAAGCAACGTTGATTTTTGCGATTTCTTCACACCAGGTGTCGGCAATTGCATTGCGGACAACGGGTGAAAGATTGCTTCTGGCGGCTGCCTTGAATTCATCACGGTTTTCTTTGTTCATATAGTATTCAAGTTTTTCATAAATCTGCTGAGTGTCGGCAGAATAGATGCAGTCGCAACAGTTTTTGTCGCCCGAATAATCGCTTTCAAGCATAAGCAGTGCAGGAATTCCCAGAGTGACGGATTCCATAACGGTCTGCGGAATAAGCTCATAATTCGCATAGGTAATGCTGATGCCGGCCTCACGAAGGAAACGCAGGGGTTTGAGCACCTTCATTTCAATTGTCAGGCAGTCAGAAAGCTCGCAGTCGTTGATGTAGGCAAGAAGCTCTTCACGGGCAGCACTTCTGAGCACGGTTTTGAGCAAAACAATGTGCATTGTTGCATCGGGATATTTTTCATGAAGCTTTGCAAAGGCAGCAATTGCGTTTCTGGTGTTTCTGCCGGCGTAGTTAGTGTAGTAAATAATACGGCGGTCATCAACCTGAGTTGCCGAAACTTCGCTTTCGTCATAAGGGAAGAAGAAAGGAATCTTTTTGGCGTAGCGTGCACCCATTGCGATAAAGTTGTCGGCGTCAATGTCAGAAACCGTGATAACGCCGTCACAACCGCGCACAGCATTTTTATATTCGTTGATAAGACGTGCGGAGGCAGATGAAATTGCCAGAAGTGCTGACTGTGATTGTGAGAGAATGACACAGCGACCCAACGCCTTTGCCGCCAGATAGCAATGATACTCACGCTCTTTGAAGTGACCGCATATAACGACGGTTTTTGCGTTGATTGATCCGAGAATACGCAAGAGGGCAACAGATGTGGGCATACCGTCGTTTTCGTAATTGCTTAAAACGTGGCGTGTGACACGGGTGTCGGTAATATAGTCACTGCCGGTGGGCTGCTCATAAGTGACAAGGTGAACGTTGAGACCGCGTTCTGAAAGTGCAGTCATCAGTGCCGCCAAAGACTGAGCATAGGCAGTGTTGCAGAAAGTTGCAGAATAAAATATGATAGCTTTTTCGTCGCACTCGCGTGCCATTCCGTTTTCAAAGCCATGCGTTGCAATAGCCATAAGATTTATCCTTTCAAACTTATAATATGTTTTAAATATATAGTTAGACACCATATTATAACAGATATAAACATTATTTGCAAGCAAATGTTGATGCGGCACGATAAAACACATTCAGAAAATTGATTTGCGAAAAAATATTAAATTACACTTGTTTTTACTTAATGCTTTTTGTATAATAATATGGTATAAATTCGTATGGGCGTAGCCCTTTTGGAAAGAAGGAATGAAAATTGCTCGGCAAATATGTCAGAGTCAGGGTAACAAACCCCATTCATTCCCAAAACCGCCAGTTTGGCTTTGAATATCAGTTGAATTTCGGCGTGATGGAGGGTAAAAAAAGGTTTGACAATAATGTTTACGGTGCTTACATAATGGGAATAACCCATCCCGTGCGCACCTTCGACGGTAGGGTGATTGCTGTTATCAGACGTGCAGACGGCAGCGCTCCTGTTTTTGTGGTGGCTCCTAAAAGCATGCGCTTTATTGCGCACCAGATCGAGGAAGGGATTGCCTTTGCCGAAAAGGACAGACCCCACAAGCTTGACTGTCTTTATGAGCGTTCCTGCGGTGCCGTTGTTTACCGCATGATTAACGGCGAACTGCGTTATCTGCTCATCAAAAACAGACGAAGTACTCATTGGGGATTCCCGAAAGGACACATTGAGGCAGGCGAAACACCTGAACAGACCGCAAAGCGTGAGGTACTCGAAGAAACAGGCATTCACATTGAAATTCTGCCTGAGTTTGCAACTAAGTCAGAATATACAATTCAGGGCAGGGTTGAGAAATCCGTTACAATTTTCCTTGCCAAGACGAAAGACACACAAACAACCATTCAGCGTGAAGAAATTGAAGATTATATCTGGCTTAATTTCGACCGCGCTATGGAAACGCTTCGCTTTATTAATGACAGAAACATTCTTAAAAGTGCGCACAATTTCCTTGTTGAAAAGCACATAGAAGTCGGTTGATTATCGGAGGATTAAATATTGGTTGATACCGTTGTTGCTTATATCGTCGACTTTTTCGGAAACAGCATACCGAAAGAGCTGGTAATATTTTTCACATCAATGCTTCCGGTTCTTGAACTGAGGGGCGGTATGATTGCTGCCAAGCTTCTTGATGTTGACCTTTTGCGGGCATTTGTGGTGTGCTATCTCGGCAACATTCTGCCCATTCCGTTTATTCTGCTCTTTATCCGTCGCATTTTTAAATTTCTCAAAAAAAGTAAACACATTGCTCCCGTTATCGAAAAGCTTGAAATCCGCTCTATGCGAAAAAGTGAGAAAGTAAAGCGTTGGCGTAATTGGGGGCTTTTAGTCTTTGTTGCAGTACCTTTGCCCGGCACCGGCGGTTGGACGGGGGCGCTGATTGCGGCACTGCTCGACATACGTCTTCGTTCCTCACTGCCTATAATTTGTCTTGGCGTTTTTATTGCCGACCTGATAATGGCAATATTTTCTTACGGTTTATTGGGTTTATTTATCAACTGATTGTTTGCGGAGGTGCAGAATGAAAAGTGTGAAACCCGGCAGGGGACCTTCAATGATAGGTGGCGTCATCGGTATTTTTATGATCGGTTTCGGCATTTTGTGGACTGTATTTGCGGCACAGGCGAGTGGTATTTTTGCAATTTTCGGCGTGTTGTGGACCTGCATAGCAGTGACAATAACCGTTTATAATTTTAAAAATGCAACCGGAAAGAACAGACATTCTCAGTTTGACATTACTGATGCAGATGAAGAACCCGATCCCTTTAACGAGAGATTCGGCGCTACTCAGACCAATAACAATACTGACAATAAATTTTGCCCGTATTGCGGCACTGCCGTTGAAACTGATTTTGAGTTTTGCAACAGTTGCGGCAAAAAACTCCCCTGATTACAGTGAAAATTTACTTCATTTTGTGATAACACAACAAAACATGTTATGTAATTTATTGGAGGCAATTTTATGAAACTTGTCACTCAGACCGATGTAACCGCTGAAAGATTCGGCGACGAAAAGGCTGTCAGAATGATTTGCGAAAGCGGTTTTGACGGCATTGACTACTCAATGTTTGTTATGAATGATTCAGACGTTGACAGTGTCCTTAACACCGACGGTTATCTTGCCCATGTTAAGAATCTCAAAGCTATTGCCGAAAGCTACGGAAAAACCTTTGAGCAGAGTCACGCTCCGTTTCCTTCATATAAGGCAGGAAATGATGAATATAACAAAGCGATCGCTCCGATGCTTCGCCGCGCGATTGAAATCACCGGTGTTCTCGGTGCAAAGGTCTGTGTAATTCACCCCGTTGCCCTTGGTGAGGGCCAGCGTGAGTTTAACCTTGACCTTTATAACGGCTTGCTTGAAACTGCCAAAGAGTACGGCGTAAAGATTGCACTTGAAAACATGTGGGGTCGCAAAGACGGCAAAATCGTTCCGAATATTTGCAGTGTTCCTGATGATTTCAACAGCTATGTTGACGCACTTGATCCCGAATATTTCACCGCTTGCCTTGACCTGGGTCACTGTGGCCTTGTCGGTGAAGATACGGCCGATATGATTCGTTCAATGGGCGGTAAGCGCATCACAGCTTTACATATTCACGATAATAACGGTATTGCTGATGAGCATACAATTCCTTACCTTCGCAGTATGGATTTTGACTCTATTCTCAAAGCACTTGCCGACATCAATTACTCGGGCAATTTCACTTATGAGGCAGATTATTTCCTCAAAAGATTCCCCTCCGAGCTGTTTCCGACTTTGCTTAAATTCATGCACGACATCGGTCGCTACATGATAAGTGAAATCGAAAGATATAAAGCGCAGTAATGAAGAGTAATTCTTTTGTCTGTCCCGTTTGCAAATGTGTACTTCAATTAAAAGAAAAGTCGCTTGTTTGTGTGAACGGTCACAGTTTTGACGTTTCAAAGTATGGGTATGTGAACCTCAGACTGTCGCAACAATCCTCAGCAAAGCGTCACGGCGACGATGCCGTTATGGTGCGCGCAAGGCGTGATTTTCTTGATAGCGGTCATTACGGATTCTTACTTGAAAAAGTTTGTCAGACGGTTAAAAAATATTCCGCCGACGGTGTGAAGATTATTGATATCGGTTGCGGTGAATGCTATTACACTGACGCAATCAGTAATTTTCTTGCCTCTGACGGTATCAGCACCGATGTGTGCGGCATTGATATTTCAAAAGATGCGCTGCGTTACGGTGCCAAAAGGAATTCCGGATTTTCTCTTGCGGTTGCAAGTGCGTTTGAATTGCCCGTGTGTGACAAGTCACAGGATGTTGCACTTTGTATGTTTGCTCCGTTTGACGGTGAGGAAGTTTCGCGTGTTCTCAATGACGACGGCGTGTTTATCAGAGTGAGTGTCGGTGAAAATCACCTGATTGGCTTAAAAGAGAAAATCTATGAAACCGCATACCTCAATCCGCCGGAAAACTATGAGATTTCAGGATTTGACGTGGCGGAAAAGTTTGAGATTGATAATGAGTTGGTGCTCGACAGTAATGATGATATCAACAATCTTTTTATGATGACACCTTACTATTACAAAACCTCAGCCGCCGACCAGCTGAAAGTCAAAAATCTTGAGTTTTTAAGAACACGACTTTCGTTTGTAGTCTGTGTGTATAGAAAAAATAAATAAGGCTCGGAGTTTGCTGAAGCCACATAAGGCAGTAATTTCAAAACACTAACTTATGGGCGTTGCAAGGAAAGAAAATCAGAGAGAAGTTTCGGCTTCTCTCTTTTTCTTATATTTGCACATTAGACAAACTCTCCTTTAATTCGTACAATAAAAGTACAAAATTTAAAGGAGGATTTTTTATGTCAAACAAAAATTCTATTAGCTATCGTAAAGTTGGTGATTATCTAATACCAAACTTTGTATTACCACCCGAAGAAGTAAATATCACTCTAGGCAGGTGGGCATGTTACATAAGGATTGCCTGCTTAACCACAAGAAGGTATTGTTTACTACGCTACTAACCCAAGGTAAACTTTATCAGCACTGTGCAGAAGTAGAAACCCAGGCACAAAATATGTTTGATTCTCTTGTGGAACAGATGAAAGCGGCTGAGGGTGTTACCGAGCAACTGAAAGAAGAATATCAGTTGGAATGGGTTGCTCGGATGAATAACATTCAAAATAGAGCTTTTGAAATTGTAATTAATAGTTTAATTGAAAATTAACCAACTAGCTGTTATAAAAGAACAAACCAAATATGAAGAGCAATTCATAAGAGATGCAAGTCAGAATGTATCTCAGTTCCCTCGGTATTGACTACGATTCGCTTACTAAAGAGGGCTTGTAACACAAATAAATATCCTCAAAAAATCAAGGTATATGAAAAGTCCGTACAGCCAGAGAGGTAAAACCAAAAAGAAACATAAATGATAAAGCAGGCAACATTGAAAAATGTTGCCTGCGAGATTAGTTATGACACTTGTCAAATAACCTTTTTAAATCACTTCAAAATTTTAAATTTGCCGATTACAGGCAGTTCCTTTGCTCTGCCGTTAAGGGCATTGAGAATACCGATAATTGCAAGAACAGTAATTACAAGACCTGCAATGGGAGCAACTATCCAGCCGATAACAGGAATAACCGCAACAACGGAAGCGATGATACCGCCGAGGAAAAGGACAAGACCCTGATTGGTATGGAAACGGGCAAATTTTGAATCCTTTGCGGCAAGAAGAGGAATAAAGAAGAGTATGTAGGCGAGAACAGCCATAACCTTGTTCTTTTCGATATCCTGTGCATCGTATTCGGAAGTGGTATCTGCCGTATTGTTGAATTCATTGAATTTTTCTGATAAATCAATGGGTTGGTTCTGCTGAACGGGTGCTTCAATGGATGCACCGCAGTTTGTGCAATTCATAACACCGTCTTCTACCTGAGTGCCGCACTGTTTACAAGTTAACATAATAAAATCCTCCTTTAATTCAGATAATCGTTTATTGCATCTCTGATTTCGTCTTCATTTTCTGCCATATAGCTTTCGGCTTCGTCCATTGTGTCGTCAAAGCTCTTCTGCAGACCTGCGCCGATATCAACCTTTGCACCGTCATAATAGAACAGCTTGCCAAGCTCGCTGTCTTTATTGTTATCATATTCATCGCTGACATAAACAACATAAATCTTGCCGTCAACTCTGAATGCCCAGCCTTTCATAAGCCAGCTGTCAAGAGCTTCATCAAGAGTTACTTCGCCGAGAGCATCCTCTCCGTCGCCTGCGAACTCATAGCCTCTGATGTTATAGCCGTCATCCGATGCCTTTGCAGTTGTATCAAACAACTTTTCATACCACGCATCAAACTCGTCATCTGTAACTTCGCCCTCTGCTTTGGTGAAGGTGATTACGGCATGACCGTAGCCTGATGCAGGGTCATCGGCATATGCGGAATATTTTGATTTCAGCTTCCATTCCCAGTCAGGCTTGATGTCATCAAACTTGATGCCGACAGCCTTTTTTAGATAATACTCAACCGCACCCTGACTGAAGGATTCGTGTTCTTCAGCTTCTTCAAGAGCCTTGTCAACAACATCCTGGGCATTGATTGTTTCGTTGTTTTCGCCGTTTGCCGCAGTTGTTGTTTCACCGTCTTTGTCACCGCAGGCGGCGAAGGCGAGAAGCATAACAACGGCAAGTAAGATTGCTAAAAGTTTTTTCATTGTAATTTCCTCCTTGGTTATTAGGTTATATTAAAACTTTGTGCTTTAATATCGTTTTTGGTGTTGTGATCAGATATTTATTCAACAATCACATAGTCTGCGGCTCTGAGACCGTTGTTGTAGTCATCCACAACAGACTGCCATGTTCCCGCCCAAGAAAACTTTGCTTCTTCGCTGCCGAAAAGGTACAGGTCTTTCTCGTTAGCAGTAAGGTCGTCGTAATCGCCGTCCATATCGTTGGCTTCCCCGTCATAAGCATCTTTGTTTTTGCAGAAACGATAATCGGTATAGCGGCAAGTTGTTCCGTTGAATTGGTCATATACGTCATAGTAAACTACTTCATCGTCATCTTCTACCTCATACATAAATACAACCTTTTCGCCTTCGGTGGTTACACCGATTTGTTCGGCAATTACTTTACGCTGTGCCTTATTGAAGCCTGCGTTTTCGTAGTCCTGACCGTCATCATTGTTTTCGCCGCTCTGATTGTCGTTTTGCGATGTGCCGGGGTTATTGCCATTGCTGCCGGTAGGGGTTTCGTTGTTACCGCAAGCGGCAAGAGCAAATATCATCATTGACGCAAGCAATATCGCCAATAATTTTTTCATTGCTTTGTCCTCCTATATCTGTATCATCAGATGGACGGATCTATATAAA
>JAZOBD010000005.1:0-7792 GCA_045595825.1 Acutalibacteraceae bacterium | reverse complement strand
AGCATTAAAAATATGCAGAAAATCACCTGCGCAATTGCCGCCCTCGGCGTTGCGGCGTGTGTTGCCGATTATATTCTCATTGCCCGTTTTGCCTCACTCGGCGACGGCGTGATTCTTTCAGGCAAAAGCGGCTTCGGCCTTTTTGTGACGGCGGTAATGTTTGTTGTCGTTTTCGTTGTCAATTTACTGCTTGCAAAAAAAGGTATCCCTGTCGAATATGATGAGGGTGCGCTTGAAAGAGTGGAAATTTACAAAAAAGTCAAATCCGGTAAAATCAACATTGATGACCTACCCCAGCCCGTTGTTGAAACGGCAGCAACCCGTGAAATTGATGAGATGATTGCCCGTGAAGAAGCGGCATTTGCCGAAAAATACGGCAACGGCTCAGACGGAGAGGGGGAAGGCGTGCAATGAAAAAAACGACAGATAAAAGCAGGCTTTTTACCAATCTGGTTGTTGTCCTTCTTGTTGCGATTTTTGCGGGCGGTTTTATCTGGGGTCTTAATAAAGTGCTCGCAATGGAGGGCGCAATGCCTCCCGCGGAAAATGTTGAAGGGCTTACCCCTGCGCCTGAAACAGAGCAGGCGGTTGTTGATTACGTCAACGCCGTTATTGCAAAGGCGGTTGAAGAAAAGCCGCACCTTGCCTCGCACGATTCATTTGATATTGATTCCGACTCGGTGACAACCGACGGCAGTGACCGTCTGCTTGCAACGCTGAGTTACGTAAAAGACGGCTTTACCGCCCACCTTGAAAATTCAACCGAAGATGCAAAAGCGGATTTCGGCATCGGATTTGACGGAGGGATTCTGCGTGTACCTCAGTTTTCTGCTGCGGATATAGAAAGCTTTACCTGCGATTACATTTATTATCAGTGCGCTTCTTGCGGCGAAACCGCAGATACGGTGCTTGAAAACTGTGAAGCCTGCGGCAGTGTTTACCCTTACGGTCTGCGCTACCGCGACGAATACACAATCACGGTTAATTTCGCCCCCTGCAAAAGGGAGGATGTTGCTGCAACCCCCGTGATAAAGAATAATTTCGGTATCCGCAGTGACGACACAATTGCCGCACTCACGGCAGAAGAATTCGGCGACGCCATCACTGTCAGCAATCTGGAAATCACTTATGAGAAATCCTTCATCACCGTGCGTGTTGACAGACTGACGGACGAGATAATCTATCTCGGTTACACAAAAGAAATGCCTGTCAGTGCTGACGTCACTTTCAACGGAAAATACAGCAGTGTCGGCAAATGCAGTATCGGCTGTGTGCTGACGGAAAACGTTCATTTCGATTTCACATGGCCTGCAATCACACTTTCAGACAGCGTTATTGTCATTGAACCAAAGGGTACGGACAATCTGCTTGCCACGCTCACCTGCGACAATCCTCTCAATTACACAGTGAAATGGTCAAGTTCTGACGAATCCGTTGCAACCGTTGATGCCGAGGGATATATTTCCGCCGCAAAAACGGCAGGAAGCTGTCAGATTACGGCAGAGTTCGAATTTCAGGGCAAAACCTATTCCGACACCTGCGAGGTCAGGGTAAGGGTGCCCGTTGAGTCGGTGCTTGTTTCCGACAGAAAGGTCGAAATGAACGTCGGTGACACAGTCACGCTGTCGGCAAAGGTTTCCCCATCCGATGCATCTGTCAGAACAGTCACGTGGTACACGGAAAACGCAGATGTTGCAACCGTTGACGAAAACGGGGTTATCACTGCCGTTTCTGCGGGCGATGTCAAAGTTTATGCCCTTTCCGACGACGGTTATTATAAATCAACTTGTGAGGTGATTGTAAAATGAGTCAAGACACCAAAAACAAGAACACAAATTTTGTGCAAAGGGCGATTAATGCCGAGGAAAACTCTGCGGCGGCAATGGGTGAGCATCAGTTAAGCAAATTCAATAACATTGCCATCAGGATGTTTCACACCAACGTCCTCACGCCCAGAGAAATGATTTTTCCCGCAATGGGCGAATTTGCCACACGTCTGCTCAGCGGTATCACATATTACAGAACGCTTTATTTTGTAAACGTTCTGAAAATCGATATGGTTTACGTTACGATTATCCAGATGCTTATCGGCATTTACGACATCCTTAACAATCCGCTGATGGGTGCGGTTTATGACCGCACAAGAACGCGTTGGGGCAAGGCAAGACCTTACATCATTTTCACCGCGATTCCTTACTTTTTAAGCACCGCCGTGCTTTACAGCGGCGCCACGTTTTTTGGCGACAGGGCGAGCAATGACCCGAAAAAGATTATTTTCGTTTTCGTAATGCTGTTTGTTCAGGAAACCTTTTCCACAATTTACACCATTCCCAGGAACAATATGGTTTCACTGCAATCACCCAACCCAAAAGACAGAATCAATGTCGGCCTGCTCAATCAGTACATCGGCGAAGCGGGTGCGCAGATTGTTTACACAATCTTTTTGCCGCTTATGGAGCTCAATAACAAGGGTATCATCAATGCCCCGATGTCAAGCGTTTTTGCCGTGATTTCCTGTCTTACCGCCACCATCGGCGCAATGAGCAATATCGCAATGGCAATCGGCTGCAAAGAAAGAATCATTTTACAGCCAAAACCCGTCCCGATTACAAAATCGCTGTTCTACGTCCTTAAAAACAAATATGCAATGCGTAATTTCCTTGCAAACTTTTCCGTCAGCTGGTGGAGCTCGGGCGGTTACTCGTGGGATGTTGTTACGCAGATGGAAATTTTCGGCGGCACGCTTTATTCATTCCTTGCCTATCTGCCGTACAATGCCCTTGATATGCCGAGCGTTGCTTTTATACCGAAATTCCAGAAGATTTTCAAAAATGACAACCGCAAAGCAATTATCGCCCTTCGCTTGTGGGACTTGCTGACGTGTGTCGGAATGGTCGGCATCGGTTGCAACTTCGTTGACAAAAAGTGGATAATGATTGCAATTTACGCCTTCTTCTACGGCCTGAGCGCCATCAACAACGGCCCTGCAAACGTCTTTGAGTCAGAGGTGACGAGAGAAATCAACGACTACACCGAGTATATGACGGGCGAAAGACCCGACGGCACAATCAATATTCTCACCGACCTTATCACCAAGGTCACGTCTCCGCTTAATTCAATGTTCACAATCTGGCTGTTCAAGTGGTCCGGTTATGACCCGACAATTCCGATGAATTACTGGTCACAGGGCAGCAAAACAATTTATAAAAAGGTATTCTTCCTCTTTAACGGCATAAATCTTTTCCCCAGAGTTATCAAAATGATTCCTTACATTTTCTATGATCTTGTGGGTGAGAAACGCGAAAAAATGTACATTGCCCTCAATGAGCGCCGTGCGCTGATGGCAGAACAAAACACAACCAACGAAGCCGTTGAGGAAATGGCACAGATGCTTTCGAAAGAAACCGTATAACACAAAAAAGCTCTGCCGCGGCAGAGCTTTTTTATTCGTGAAACTGTTATCCCAGTGCAACGTCAAGAATCATCATCAGAGCAAAACCGACGGCGAAAGAAACCGTGCCGATGTGCGAATGTCTGCCCTGTGACATTTCGGGAATAAGGTCCTCAACAACAACAACGTATATCATTGCGCCTGCCGCAAAGCTGAGCAGATAAGGCAAAACGGGCAGAATCAGCCCTGCCGCAAGAATTGTCAGCGCCGATCCTATCGGTTCAACGATTCCCGAAGCAATTCCCAGCGCAAGTGCCTTTGATTTTTTGACTCCCTCGGATTTGAGCGGCATTGAAATGATTGCACCTTCGGGGAAATTCTGAATTGCAATACCGAGTGACAGTGCAAGCGCACCCGAAAGGGTAAGCGTGCTGCTTTCAGCGGCAAGACCCGCAAAAACAATGCCGACCGCCATGCCCTCGGGGATGTTGTGAAGTGCAACGGCAAAAACAAGCATTGTCGTTTTCTTCAGCTTGCTTTGCGGACCCTCAGCCTGACTTGCGTTGCGGTGCAGGTGAGGGATTGCTTTGTCAAGAATAAGCAGAAAAAGCATACCGCCGAGAAAACCGACTGCGGCGGGGATGAAGGCAAGCTTGCCCATTCCGGCAGAATGATTCATTGCCGGTATCAGCAGACTCCACACTGAGGCCGCTGTCATAACTCCGGCGGCAAAGCCTGTCAGTAAACGCTGAATCTGAACAGACATTTTATTTTTCATAAAAAGCACGCACGCCGAGCCGAGAGCCGTGCCGACAAACGGAATCATAATGCCCAGAAACGTTTCCTTGCTCACAAAAACACCTCGCTTTAATAATTACATTAAAATTATAATCGCTTACCGCCGCCGTGTCAATCACCGCCGCGATTGCTTTACAGAATTTTTATAATATGGTATAATAAAAAAGAAAACGAAAGGGGAGAGTGTGTTGCCGTTACAGATCGTCAGACAGGACATAACTAAAATGCAGGTGGATGCCATTGTCAACACCACAAATGCGCAGATGGTCGGTTATAGCGGCGTTGACCTTGCCGTGCATACCGCCGCAGGCCCGATGCTCGATGCCGAATGCGAGAAAATCAGACCTCTCGGTCTCGGCACCGCAAAGATTACGGGCGCATACAACCTCGATGCGAAGTACGTTATCCACACCTCGGGTCCCGTTTGGCACGGAGGTCTGGCGGGCGAGAGCATCATCCTCAAATCCTGCTATGTCGAATCCCTGAAACTTGCAGTTGCTAACGGTTGCGAATCCGTTGCATTTCCGCTGATTTCTGCAGGCGCTTACGGTTACCCGAAAGATCAGGTGCTGAAATTCGCGATTCAGGTTATCACCGAATTCCTTTTTGACCATGAACTGACGGTTTATCTTTGCGTTTATGACCGCAAATCATATGAATTCAGCAGAGTTATTTTCAATGAAATCAGCGAATTTATTGACGATGATGATGTTGAAGACTTAAAAGCGGATTACAATGCGGAAATCGAATGGCTTGAATCGAGAGTCCTGCCCAATGAAATCACACGCAGAGACCGCAGTGCCCTTGCACCGATGTGTGCATCAATGCCTGCACCGCAAAGGGCGGAGTACGGCAGTGTAAAAAATAAAACCCTTGAAGAATATATGAAAGCAATGGACAAATCCTTTGCATACAAGCTTTTTGACTTGATTGATTCAAAGGGAATGACCGACGTTGAGTGCTATAAAAAAGCCAATGTCGATAAGAAAACGTTCTCAAAAATCAAGTGCAATCCCGATACGTACAAGCCGTCAAAGCAGACAGCCGTTGCATTTGCAATCGCACTTGAACTGACCCTTGATGAAACTCAGGATTTGCTCGCATCCGCAGGTCTTACTCTGTCACGCAGTTTTGTCTTCGACAAAATAATCCGTTATTATCTGCAAAAGGGTGTATATGATATTTTTGAAATAAACGAAGCACTGTTTGAATTCGACCAGGTGCTGTTGGGTTGTTGATACGGAGAAAAATATGCTGAAAAAACTTTTTGAAAAACACGAAACTCCGATGTGCATACTGCTGATTGTTCTGTATGTTATAATCAATTCATACTGTGTGCAGATTTTTGGCGTGACGAATTACAGAAGTGCTGCTATAAACACCGTGTTTTCGGTTGCCCTGACAGTTCTGACCGTCGCTCTTAAACGGGTATCATACTACGGATTGACGAAAGCAAAAAATCCGAAGAATTTTTTATATTTTCTGCCGCTTATTCTGATAGTATCCGTAAATCTCTGGTCGGGAATCAACATCAATAACACCCCGAAAGAAATTGTGTTTCATATTCTGACAATGCTCAACGTCGGCTTTATTGAAGAAATTATTTTCCGAGGCTTTCTTTTCAGAATGATGGAAAAGAATAATGTGAAAGCAGCCGTAGCTGTCAGTTCAATAACATTCGGCGCAGGTCATATCGTGAATCTGTTTAACGGGGCAGAATTTATTCCTACCCTGTTGCAGATATGTTATGCAATGTCAGTCGGTTATTTGTTTGTTATAATATTCCGTAAAAGCAAATCGATTGTTCCGTGTATAATTGCTCATTCCATGAATAATGCGCTGTCAATATTCACTGTGGAAAACACCGTGTCTTTATATATTGCACCTGTTTTTCTTGTTGTTGTTCCGTTATTATATGCCGTGTATATTAACAAAAAGTCGCCCGTCGGGCGACCGATTGAATGAATCAAATTGCTATAATGTGGTTGTAAGGTTGAGAAACCAAGCAACTACATTTTTATTTTTGGAGGAGAAAACAATGAAAAACAACATCACGGAACTCATATTCATTCTTGACAGAAGCGGTTCAATGGCAGGCCTTGAAGGCGACACAATCGGCGGATTCAACGCCATGATTGAAAAACAGAAAAAGCAGGACGGCGAGTGTTACGTTTCAACCGTGCTTTTTGACAACGAATCCGAAGTGCTTCACGACAGGGTAAAGCTTTCCGAAATCAGGCCTATGACGGATAAAGATTACACCGTCAGGGGCTGTACAGCACTCATTGATGCGCTCGGCGGAGCAATTCATCACATTGGCAACGTTCACAAGTACGCAAGACCCGAAGATGTGCCCGAGCACACAATGTTCATCATCACAACCGACGGTATGGAAAACGCAAGCCGCCGTTATTCGAGTGATAAAGTAAAGGCTATGATTGAAAGACAGAAAGAAAAATACGGCTGGGAATTCCTCTTCATCGGTGCGAATATCGATGCGGTTGAAACTGCCGCAAGGTACGGCATCGGCGCAGACAGAGCCGTAAACTACAATGCCGATAAAGAAGGCACAAGCATTGTCTACGAATCCGTCGCAAAAGCCGTATGCAACGTCAGAGCCTGCGCTCCTCTCTCTGCCGATTGGAGCGATGAAATCTGTGCTGACTACAACAGACGCAGCAAAAAGAATTGATACTGTCGACGGCGGTGCAAAAAGCACTGCCGTCTCTTTAATTTTTTACTGCAACTATTGACAATAAAGCCGAAATGAATAATAATGTTTTTAGAATATTATGGTAAATATTACTGTGTTTGTTTTTGTGTGAAATGAAAGGACAGTAAAAATGAAAGAACATAAAACAAAATATCCCATTGTTTTTGTCCACGGAATGTTTGGCTGGGGCGAAAATGAGGGCGTGAATAATATTGTTCCCTATTGGGGAGCCTGGACGGGTAGCCTTACGGATTTTCTTTCGGAAAAAGGTTATGCCTGCCGTGCCGCTTCGGTCGGCCCGATGTCGAGTGCCTGGGATCAGGCGTGCGAGCTTTATGCGCAGCTTACCGGCACCCGTGTTGATTACGGCAAGGCACACAGCACAAAATATAAACACAGACGTTACGGCAGAAAGTATGATACCGCTTTGCTCAAAGGCTGGAACGGCGAAAACAAGGTGCACTTTGTCGGCCACAGCTTCGGCGGCGTTGCGGTAAGATTGCTGACCCATCTGCTGACTCACGGTGCGCCCGAAGAGGTTGAGGCAAGCGGCGAAAACACTTCACCGTTGTTCTTCGGCGGCAAAGAGTCGTGGGTGAAAAGCGTTACCACAATCTGTTCACCTCTTAACGGCACTGCGGCTTATGATGCGATTCTGCGCTTCAAGCTCACCCTTCCGCTCAAAACTCTTGCTTACGGCTATTCAGGCTTTTTCGGAAGAGGTCTGCTTAACGGCCGTTATGTCGATTTCCACCTTGAACAGTTCGGTCATTCAAACACGCCCGGTAAAAAAGAGTCAATCAAATTCCGCCAGTCTTTTCCGCACATTTATAAAAGTGATGACATCATTGCATTTGATATGATGCCCGAGGGCTCGGCGGCGCTCAACG
>JAZOBD010000004.1:0-9429 GCA_045595825.1 Acutalibacteraceae bacterium | reverse complement strand
TATATTGCAAAACGCTGGGAAAAATTCAACATTATCACCTCACTCAACGGCGTTGCCGAGGCAAGCGGATTTCCGCTTAACTACTGGCTGACAAAGCGTTTCGGCAAACAGTTCTGCGGCAAGCTTCTTACCCCTGTAATGATTCTCGGCATTGTTCTCAACGCTTTCGTAACCCCGAAAACGGGACTGTGGCTGCTTGTGCTCAGTTCGGCACTTTATAACATCGGATTTTCGGGTCCCGGCTTTGTCAACACAAACATTCAGCCCGACGTCACCGACGTTGACGAGCTTATCACGGGTCGCCGCCGTGAGGGCGTCATTGCAACTTTTTCGTCTTTCATCAAAAAGACGGTCAGCGGTTTTATGGCTTCCATTGTCGGCTTCGTGCTCAAAGCGTTCGGTTTTGTCACGGGTCAGAGTGAAAGCTTTGTTCAGAGCGCTTCGGCGGTCAGGGGAATCAACCTTACTTTCATTGTTCTGCCCGTTGTGTTTATGATTTTTAACTATATTATGAACTACCGTTACAAAATGACGGGTAATGACCTTGACCTTATCAGACGCCTGATAAAAGAGAAAAAAGAAACGGGCAAGGCAGAGGCAAGCGATGAAGAAAAGCAAATCTGTGAAAAAATCGCAGGTCAGAAATGGGAAAATATGTGGATAGGTCAGACTGACTCATCCGTTATTGAAGAAAAGATTTAACAGGGAGGATAACAAAATGTCATATAATTATGCAAAAGAGGCTTATGCGGCACTTGGTGTCAACACCGAGGAGGCTATTGAAAAATTGCTCAACACCGCCGTTTCAATTCACTGCTGGCAGGGTGACGACGTTTCCGGCTTTGAAAACAGCGGCGCACTTTCGGGCGGAATTCAGGCAACGGGCAATTATCCCGGCAAAGCAAGAACACCCGAGGAACTTATGCAGGATATCGACAAGGTGCTCAGCCTTGTTCCCGGCAAGTCAAAAATAAATCTTCACGCAATTTATGCCGTAACGGATGAACCCGTCAGCCGTGACAAGCTTGAACCAAGGCATTTTGAAAAATGGGTTGAGTTTGCAAAGGCACGCGGGCTGGGTCTTGACATAAATCCCACTCTGTTTTCACACCCTATGGCGGCAGACGGTCTTACACTTTCACATCCCGATGAAAAGGTTCGCCGTTTCTGGATTGACCACTGCAAAGCAATGAGAAAAGTCGGTGAATACTTCGGCAGAGAGCTTGGCATCACCTGCGTCAACAACATCTGGATTCCCGACGGTTATAAAGATACTCCTGCTGACCGCCTCGGTCCGAGACTTCGCCTTAAAGCTGCGCTTGACGAAATTCTTTCGGAAAAAATCGACAGCAAATATCTTGTGGATACCGTTGAATCAAAAGTTTTCGGCATCGGCGTCGAATCCTACACCGTCGGCTCACACGAGTTTTACCTCAACTACGCTGCAACGGGCAAGGCTGTCTGTCTGCTTGACAACGGTCACTACCATCCCACAGAGGTCGTTTCCGATAAAATTCCCTCAATGCTCGCTTTCTATGACAAGGTTGCTCTGCACGTAACCAGAGGTGTGCGTTGGGACAGCGACCACGTTGTAACCTTTGATGACGAAATCAAGGAAATCGCAAAGGAAATTGTCCGTTGCGACGCACTTGACAAGGTAATCATCGGTCTTGATTATTTTGATGCAAGCATCAACCGTGTTCTTGCGTGGACAACAGGTATCCGCAACATGAGAAAGGCGTTGCTTTTTGCTCTGATTATGCCGCACGCAACACTGAAAAAGCTTCAGGATGAAGGTAATACCGGTCGTCTGCTTGCAATGAGTGAAGAGCTTAAATCTTATCCTTTCGATGCCGTATGGACAGAGGTCTGCCGCCGTGCAGGCATCCCCGACGGTATGAAGTGGATTGATGAAATAGAAAAATACGAGGCAGAGGTTCAGCTTGCCCGTAAATAAGGAGAAAACAACTTGGCTGTTTCAAAGGATAAAATCAGAAATTTTTGTATAATCGCTCACATTGACCACGGCAAATCCACCCTTGCCGACCGTTTGCTTGAGCTGACAAATTCTGTCGCACAGCGCGAAATGACCGCACAGCTTCTTGACAAAATGGATCTTGAGCGTGAAAGAGGCATCACCATCAAGGCGCACGCCGTCAAGCTCAATTACAAGGCAAAGGACGGAGAGGAGTATATCCTCAACCTCATTGACACCCCCGGTCACGTTGACTTTAACTATGAGGTTTCACGTTCGCTTGCCGCTTGTGAGGGCGCAATTCTTATTGTTGATGCGTCGCAGGGTGTTGAAGCGCAGACTCTTGCCAACACCTATCTTGCACTTGACCACGACCTTGAGCTTGTGCCCGTAATCAATAAAATCGACCTTCCCTCCGCCGACCCCGACCGCGTTTCCGCCGAGGTTGAGGACGTTATAGGTCTTGACTGCTCCGATGCACCGAGAGTTTCCGCCAAAACGGGCGAAAACGTCGGTGAGGTGCTTGAACGCATTGTTGCGGATATTCCCGCACCCGAAGCGGAGGATGACAAGCCCCTGCGCGCACTTATTTTCGACTCCATTTACGACAGCTATAAGGGCGTAATTGTCTATGCTCGTATAATGGAAGGCAAAATCCGTGCAGGTGACACGATGCGTATGATGGCGACGGGCGCACAGTTTACCGTTGTTGAGGTCGGCTATATGCGTGCTACGGGAATGGAGCCGTGCGCAGAGCTTACCGCAGGTGAGGTCGGTTACATCACCGCATCCATCAAAACCGTCAGTGATGCCCGTGTCGGCGATACCGTAACAACGGTGGAAAACCCCGCTTCCGAGCCGTTACCCGGCTACCGCAAGGTTAACCCGATGGTTTTCTGCGGTGTTTATCCCGCCGACGGTGCAGATTACGAAAATCTGCGTGATGCACTTGAAAAATTGCAGCTCAACGATGCCGCACTGACCTATGAGCCCGAAACCTCGGGTGCACTGGGCTTCGGCTTCCGTTGCGGATTTCTGGGATTGCTTCACCTTGAAATAATTCAGGAAAGACTTGAAAGAGAATACGACCTTGACCTTGTCACCACAATCCCGAGCGTTGTTTACAAGGTGCACCTGAGTGACGGCAGTGTTGTTGAAATTGACAACCCCACTCATTATCCCGACCCTGCAAACATCGCTTACTGTGAAGAGCCTTTCACAAATGCTCACATTTACGCACCTGCGGAATACGTCGGCTCAATTATGGATTTGTGTCAGGACAGACGCGGTATTTTCAAAAACATGGATTATATCACCCCCGACAGAGTTGATATCCACTATGAACTGCCGCTCAACGAAATCATTTACGATTTCTTTGATTCGCTTAAATCACGCACACGCGGCTATGCTTCACTTGACTACGAGCCTCTTGATTACCGTCGCTCCGACCTTGTAAAGCTTGATGTTCTTCTCAACGGCGATATTGTTGACGCACTTTCGTTTATAATTCACTCCGAAAAAGCTTATTCGAAGGCACGCAAAATTGCCGAAAAGCTCAAAGAGAATATCCCGCGCCAGATGTTTGAAATCCCGATTCAGATCGGCATCGGCGGCAAGATTATTGCGCGTGAAACCGTCAAAGCCTTGCGTAAAGATGTTCTTGCCAAGTGCTACGGCGGTGACATCACAAGAAAGAAAAAGCTTCTTGAAAAACAGAAAGAAGGCAAAAAGCGCATGAGGCACTTCGGTACCGTCGAGGTCCCGCAGGAGGCTTTCATGGCTGTTCTCAAACTTGATGATAACTGATAATAAAAAGGGACTGTATATTCACGTTCCGTTCTGTGCAAAAAAATGCCCCTACTGTGATTTTTTCTCGGTGAAATTTTCACAGCAGGGGGCGGATATATATACCGACAGGGTGTGTCAGACTTTGACCGAAAAAGAGGGTCTTTGTTTCGACACGCTCTATTTCGGTGGCGGCACGCCGTCACTTCTCGGTGCGGAAAGAATTGCCCGAATCATACAGACGGCGGACGTTTTGCCCGACAGTGAAATAACCGTTGAATGTAACCCGTCAGACACGGGCGCCGTCGGCAGTCGCTTTGACTTTGAAATGCTTGCAAAAGCAGGCGTAAACCGCATTTCTCTGGGCCTTCAATCTGCCGTTGACAGCGAAAGAAAAGCACTCGGCAGACAGTCGGGAACCGAGAATGTTGCCCGTGCCGTAAGCCGTGCAAAAGAAGCGGGAATCAATAATATTTCACTCGATTTAATGCTGGGTATTCCAGGCCAGACAAAAGCTTCGCTTAAAGAAAGCCTTGATTTCTGCATAGGAAGCGGCGCAACGCACGTCAGCGCTTATATGCTCAAAATAGAAGAGGGTACTCCGTTTTTTGAAATGAGCGACACGCTCAACCTGCCCGATGAGGACGCCGTTTGCTACCTTTATTCTTTTGCCTGCCGCACACTTGAAAGCGCAGGCTTTGAGCAGTATGAGATATCAAATTTTGCCAAAAACGGATATGAAAGCCGCCACAATCTCAAATACTGGCGGTGTGAGGAATATCTCGGTGTCGGTGCGGCGGCGCATTCGTTTTTGAACGGCAGGCGCTTTTACTATGAGGCGGATATCGACGCATTTATCGGCGGTGCAAAGCCCGTTGATGACGGTGAGGGCGGAGATTTTGAGGAATATGCAATGCTTGCCCTGCGCCTGAAAGAAGGTCTGTCGAGAAAGAAAACGCTTGAGCGTTTCGGGTTTGACATTCCCGAAAAAGTAATAAAAAAAGCCGCAGAATTTGCAAAACACGGTCTTGTCACCGACAACGGAGATTCAATTTCATTAACGCAAAAGGGGTACCTTATCTCAAACACAATAATCGCACAATTGATTTTATAAAAAAGAGCCTTGCTGTAAAAAGCAAAGCTCTTTTTGTTTTTATCTGATTCCGTATTTTTCAATAATGTAATCCATGTCCTTGTCGCCTCTGCCTGAAAGGTTGACAAGAATTGAGCCCCTGCCCATTTTCTTTGCAAGCTTCATTGCGTAAGCAACGGCGTGCGAGCTTTCAATGGCGGGGATGATGCCTTCAAGGCGTGAAAGGGTGTAGAAAGCATCAATTGTTTCGTCGTCGTTGACAACGTCGTATTTAACTCTGCCGAGGTCGTGAAGGAATGCGTGCTCGGGACCCGAGGAAGGATAATCAAGACCGCTTGCAACGGAATAAACGGGTGCGGGCTCGCCGTTTTCATCTTTGAGCATAATGCTGTTGAAGCCGTGCATAACACCCTCTTCGCCGTATTGAAGGCTTGCTGCGTGGTCACCGAGGTCTGTGCCTCTGCCAAGGGGCTCAATGCCGTAAATGTCAACGGGGTCGTTGAGGAAGCCCGCAAACATACCCATTGCGTTTGAGCCGCCGCCAACGCAGGCGACAACGGCGTCGGGTAATTCGCCCGTCATTGAGGTGAATTGCTCTCTTGCCTCAATGCCGATAACACTCTGAAAATCACGTACCATCATCGGGAAGGGGTGAGGGCCGACAACCGAGCCGATGCAGTAAATGGCGTCTTTGTATTCGTTGCAGTAGGCTTCAAAAGCGGCATCAACCGCTTCCTTGAGGGTTGCAAGACCGTGAGTTACCTCAACGATGTTTGCACCGAGAATCTTCATTCTTGCAACGTTGGGTGCCTGCTTTTTGATGTCAACAGCTCCCATATAAATGTCACATTCAAGGCCGAAATATGCCGCGGCGGTTGCAAGCGCAACGCCGTGCTGACCTGCGCCCGTTTCGGCAATAACCTTTTTCTTGCCCATATATTTTGCAAGCAAAGCCTCGCCCATGCAGTGGTTGAGCTTGTGTGCGCCCGTGTGGTTAAGGTCCTCACGCTTTGCATAAATCTGAACGTTGCCCAGTGAGCCCGAAAGGCGTTCAAGGTAAGAAATGGGTGTGGGTCTGCCCTGAAAATCTTTTCTGATTCTGCGAAGCTCGCTGATGAATTTGCTTGACTTGCAGATGGTGAAATAAGCTTCTGTGATTTCGTTCATCGCATTCTGCAATTCGGGCGAAATGTAAGAACCGCCGTAGTTGCCGAAATAACCGTTTTCGTCGGGATAGTTTTTAAAGTAAGTGTTAAAATCAATATTATTAAAGTTCATTATATTTTCCTCCGTAAATCTGAAATTGTTTTTTGTCATTTCAAACTACGCCATCGTTTTGTTAACAACATAAAGTTTCCTCCGTAATAAAAAAATCCCTGACAGAAGCCGAAAGGCTACTGTCAAGGACGAAAATTTCGCGGTGCCACCTTGATTCACGGCAAAGCCGTGCACTTAGCAGGGTACAAGCATACCCCCGACAACTAACGTATGTCACACGTTGCAGAATACTTTGCGCAAAACGCATTTGACTGCACCCTCAGCGGCCCATTTGACAACCTGTTTCTTACCCGACTTTCAGCGCCGCGGGCTCTCTGTGAAGTCATAATTGCCGTTACTTCCGCTTCAACGGTTTGCGGTATTTATTTGTTGTTACAATTATAGCGGCACTTTTTGCATTTGTCAACCTTTTTTGCACGGGCAAATTTTGGGACTGTCTTTCGGTTATTCCGTGATGTAATAGGCACGTGTTGTCGGCTGTTTCTTTTCGGTTTGGCTACCGTTTGCAGATTCATTTTTCGGGGATTGATTGCCGAGCATATTGACGTCGGCATAAAGATAAATCGCCTCAACACCGTTGATTTGCGCAGGGTAGGTTTCCCCGATGAGTCCGTCATAGAAGATTCTTATCAATGCGCCGTCATAAAGCGCAGGCGGCTCGACGGAGGAGCGGACTTTTGTTGAAACATAGATCCTGTCGGCGGATTTTCTTTCAGGGGTGTTTTCAAACGGCTCAACAAGCACCGAGCTTTCACGCACCTCAATTACCTTTGCATCAAAATATGCCGAAGAATCGTTGACGGAAATTACGTTGCCCGTAAGTGAATCAATTTCAGTCCTTTCAACAATTTGATTTGTGCCGTAAACCTCTTTGGTGTAAAGGATAACGTTTTTGTCGGCAAGGTATGCCGTGCGGTAAACGTATCTTTCTCCGTCTTCGATAACCTCATAGAAGCCTATTTCCGTGTCTTTAAATCCCGACAGCTTGTTTGAAACCTCCACGGATACACCCATATCGGTCAGGAAAACGTGCTCAACGTCGCCGTAGTCGCAGATTTCGGCTTCTCTGCCAAGCTTTTCAAGATATTTTTCGGCGTAGGCAACCTGCTGTGCCCAAAGGCTTTGGCGGTCTTTGTCCGTCATTGAAACTGCACGGTGCACAAGCTCTGACGGAAACATTTTTTTAATTGACTTTACATGGTCGGCACCGTCTTTGGCGTATTCCCAGTCGGTGAGAGTGTAGCCGTTTTCGTCTGACCTGAAAGTCATGACGGCAGGCACCGTGTGACCGCTTTGCTCCATAAAATATCCGTTTTCAAAGCCGAAGGTTGAAAAGCCTTCAATCAGGTAAACCTTGCAGGTGTCACCGTTTTGTTCGGTGCCGAGAGTTATGTGTCCCTCTGACGCACATTCGCCAAGCCACGAATGACGGGAGTTTATGTCAAAAATCGCCTGCGAAACGGCGCTGTCAAGGTCGGGGTTGCTCTTGCTCAAAGGAGTTTTCGGGTTTGTCATAAAGCAAACTGCAACTGCAACGCTTGCAATAACGGCAACTGCAACAATCCAGAAAGCAGGTCTTTTATAGCTGAGAACGGATTTGATTCTGCTTTTTACTCCCGTTTCGCCAAAGGCGAGGGGGCAGGCGGCAACCGCCCTGCGCGGCACACTGCAATTGACAAGTGCGTTTGAGTAAGGCTTTTTAATTTGTGCGCCCATTTCTTTGATAACCTTTTCGTCGCAGGCAAGCTCAATGTCCCTGCAAAGGAGAATATAAGCGAGCCACAAAACGGGGTTAAACCAGTAAACCGTCAGCAGAAGAAAGCCGAGGGGCTTCCACCAGTGGTCACGGCGCTTAAGGTGCGCTTTTTCGTGAGCAATGACGTACCCGCTATCCTCACTGTCCATAGAGGAGGGCAGGAAAATGCGAGGACGGATTACGCCGAGAATGAAAGGTGTGTCAATGCGGTCGCAAAGCATAATGTTGTCTTTAAGCGACACAGCTTCACGTACCCTGCGGTGAATCCGCAAATAACTCACGGCGGTGTAAAGAAGCATTGCAATCATGCCGACTGCCCACACAAAAGAGGCAATATAAGTGACAACCTGCAACGGATTTACGCTGTCACTGAGGGTCGGTGCAAAGGTGTCGGAAATAATCGGGTTAACGGCAGAGTTTACGGCAGGAATTCCGCTTTCAATTGCAGGCGACTGCGAATAAACAATACTCTCGGGTACGGTTTCGGTGCTGGGTATCAGACTTAAAACACTTTCAAAGGAAAACGGGCAGATAAGACGGATTCCGACAAGTCCCCACAGTAAAACGGAAATTGCCTTCGGTGCTTTTTTCAGCAAAAGCCGAAGTGCAAAGACAGCAAGCGCAAGCCAGCTTGCCGTGATGCTCATATTAAGAAGATTAATGAATAAATCGGTCATGCTCATTCCTCCTCATATTCGTCAATCATTTTGCGAAGCTCGGCAACCTCGGCGGCAGAGAGCTTTTTCCTTTTTGAAAATGCCGCAAAAAAAGCAGGCAGAGATCCGTTAAAGGTTTGCTCAACAAATTTTTCGCTTTGCACGGCGTAAACATCCTGCCGTGAAATCAGAGATGTTACCGTGCCTTTGTTATTCTGAAAAATACCCTTGTCACACAGCCTTTTGAGCACCGTGTAGGTGGTTGTTTTTTTCCATTTGAATATTTCTTCGCTTTTCTTTGCAAGTTCTGCTGATGATACGGGTTCGTTTTCCCAGATTATGTCTGCGAATTTTGCTTCTATTGTGCCGGGTTGAAAGTCAATCATAATTATCTCCTCCCTTATTCTACATCTTGTAGAATAACTCTATTCTACATCGTGTAGAACGAAATGTCAATACTTTTTTGAAAATTCAAAAAAATTCCCTTCCGCAAAAAACGGAAGGGAAACACGGTTTGATTTTAATATTAAAAGATTACCTCAAAGAAGCTGACCTCGTAGCCGTCTTCCATAAAGTCATAGAATCTGCCGAAATTGTTGAAAATTGCATAAACGGAGCCGATTGTGTTCACAAAAGCGCTGAAAGTTCTTCTGAAAAAGCTGATGTTTTCGGGCTCAAAGTCATCTGATTTGGTCAGGGTGAAGCTTGCGTGAACGTCGTTGCTGTCGACTTCGTGAGTGGTGACGGTGATTGAGTCGTCGGTGAAATCAATAAGGCTGTAAAGTCGGTCGGTGTATTCATCCATACCGATGGAGATAAGGTCACTGTAAGGGATTTCGCCCTTGGGGTCTCTGGCTCTGCCGACAGATGCCGAAACCATATAAAC
>JAZOBD010000003.1:0-24784 GCA_045595825.1 Acutalibacteraceae bacterium | reverse complement strand
AGTCAATTCCTTCAAGTGTAGAATAATGCACATAAAGCTGCTCGCCTGTAAGTATTGATTTGAAAGATGTATAGCCCTTATCACTCTGCATCATCTGTTCATAGGAATAGCCCTCGGTATATTCACGGTCCTTGAAGATGGAGATGTTTCCAAATTCCTCCTGGATGGTATCTATAACAAGGTTTCCTGTTTCCGTGTCATGAACGAAGAGCTGAGCATCAAGCTCTTTTGCCATATTGTTGTATTTATTTTCTATAACATCAAGCTTTATAACACCGTATAAAATACCGACAGTATCTCCGTTTGTCTTGATGGGGACAGCACTTCTTACAATTTCATAGTTGTCCCTTGTGAGGTCTTTGACTCTTCCGCTTATGTATTCGCCTTTTAATTTCTCTTCTTCAAAGGAAATTTTGCCGTTAAGATCCAAAGTTCCTGCTTTTGTTATAAAAGTATTATCCGGCATCAGTATTCCTATATTTTCAATGAGACCAATAGGCTTAAAGGAGTCAAACATCAAGTTAAAGCTTTCGCCGTCACTATATAATTTAGCGGCAAAGTTTGCCATGGTAGCAAGATTTTCACGGTCAGATAATAACTGAAGCTCCAAATCATCTTTAATCTGTTTGGTCTGTATATGCAGCGTTTCATAAGATTCATCTTCCGCAGCATGGTAAAAATAACTGACCATAGTTATGAACACAACGCACAAAAGAATTGCTGCTATTACCGTATATAAAATATTATTTTGTCTGTGTTGTTTTTTTCCGTACTTTATTGCCATATCTATTCCTTCTTATGTATAATTCAAATTGTTCAATTATATATACATTATGATTATACCATACAAATCCAATTTTTTCAATATCTATACTGTTTTTTTACAAAACACTCAGTATTTTCGATAAAACACTTAATTCATTTAACAAAATACCGAATTTTTAGACAAATACAGCATCATGATAATCTTGATTTTTTCTAATTCAGTACATTTATAATTTCCTTTTGCTTTTTTATGGCGTAATCATAAGCGACTGCAGTTCCGCTTTTAGGTTGATAGTCGAATAAATCGCGTCTGCTGTTTTTACGCCTTGGGGGAAGATAATTTTCATCGTAATAAACCACACAGAATTTGCTATAGTTGATCATTTCCTGATTGCGTTCTACATAAGATGCTTTGCCGGCGTTTTCCATATGTTCAGGGAAGTATGTACCTTCATAATGATTTAGCAGACTATCTTCATACCAGTCGGGAATGTGCTGGTATGCAGACCTGACATATATCCGTTTGATGTGAGGATATTTCTCTTTCAGCTCGGTAACGCTTTTATGGCATAAGTCATCAAACTCGCTTTTGCTCCCAAAGAGAAAGGTATCAACTTTTTCATTTACAATTAAGTTTTCTATAATTTCACACAAGTTATTTTTCGGCTTTTCTGTTTCCTCAATTTTTCTATGTCCGAAGAAACAGCATGTTTTTTCTTTATCTATATCGGGCATATTCTGTTTCAAAACCCCTTTCACACATAATCAGCATTATGTGTGTAACTAAGACGGCTGAGACAAAAAAATCACCTTTGCAGGTGATTACGGTTACCACAAATTCAAAAGAGCCTCAGACCAATGAGTCCTAATTTTTTCATTGGTCTATTTGGCATGTGCAAATTTTATAAAATTCCTCTATTCATGTCTGAAACATTGACCTTTATGTATTTTCGTGGTATAATTTATTCAAATATTTTAATGATTTTGCCACATAATGCTGATTATGTGGTTTTTTAATTTTGCATCCGCACAAGTCCCATTCTCTGCATTTGCCTGCGGTGGGTAGAACCATCTTCTATGGTATAAATTCTGGTAGTATTTACGCTTGAGTGTCCGAGAATATCTGCCAGGCGAACGATATCTTTTTGCAGCGAGTAGTATGTCCGTGCGAACAAATGGCGGAGGTTATGTGGGAATACTTTTTCCTTTGACACTCCAGCGGTTTCGCATAGTTGTTTCATTGTTTTCCATATTGAGTGCCGATCAACTGGCTGACCTTTTCTTGTTACGAATACACTTCCCGAAGTGATATGCACCCCAAAAGTTAGACACTTTTGGAGGTGCATATTTTTATGGCAAAGAAAGGAACAACTCAAAGAAAGTACTCGTCAGAATTCAAAATTCGTGTTATAATAGATATGCGAGAACACCGTTTGAATTACAATGAGACAGTGAGAAAGTATTGGGACATAACAAAAGGTCAAGAAGGAAACTATCGAAAACAGGTACAACGGTGGGAACGTATATACTTGGAAGAAGGAGCCGAGGGTCTGATGAAAGAAAGACGAGGCAGAGCTTGTAAAGCAAGTGGTTCAAATAAGGGTCGTCCACCGAAACTCAATAAAAAAGTGGAAGAGGATTTGATTGCAGAAAATCAGCGTCTAAGAATGGAGATAGAATATCTAAAAAAATTAGATGCCTTAGTTCAGAAAAGATTGCAAGAGGAAAAGAGAAAGCAGCGATAGTCAATGAATTAAGGCAAAAATATCCATTAAAAGGCTTGCTGCAATTATCCGGATTAGCGAGAAGCACGTTCTATTACTATCTTAAATATTCTCAAAAGGATAAATACAAAGAGGAAAAAGCAGAGATAACAAATATATTCAATCAGAACAAAGGTAGATATGGATACCGAAGAGTTATGGCTGTTTTGCATATGAAAGGTTATTTACTTAACCATAAAACTGTATTAAAGCTGATGAGAAGTCTTAATTTGAAAGGAAAACAGAAAAAGAATGATAAATACCATTCTTACAAAGGTCAGATTGGAAAAATCGCGGATAATCACTTAAATCGGGAATTTTACGCTGAAAAGCCATTTGAGAAACTGACGACAGATGTTACACAGTTCAAGGTCGGAGAAGAAAAAGTATATCTCTCACCAATAATGGATTTATATAATAGAGAAATAATTTCGTACTCAATTTCTTTAAGTCCAAACTTGGATCAGGTAAGAGAGATGTTGAAAGGTTTATTTTCAAGACTTCCGTCTGATGCAAAACCTTTATGTCATTCAGATCAAGGTTGGCAATACCAACATTCAGAATACCAACGATTACTCCAAGAACACAACATAAAGCAAAGTATGTCCAGAAAAGGAAACTGTATGGATAATGGGGCAATGGAAAACTTCTTCGGCAGATTGAAAGTTGAGATGTTTTACGGCGAAAAATTTGAAAGCGTTAACGCTTTCATAGATGCTTTGAATAGTTACATTTATTACTATAATAACCATAGGATTTCTTTGAAACTAAAAGGAATGAGCCCGGTACAATACCGAACTCATTCTCTATCAATTTAATATTTTGTCTTGTCTAAACTTTTGGGTTCACCTCATTTTGGTGTGCTTTTTTGTGTGGATTTAAAGGCAAAAAAAGAAAGGAATCATAAACCCCAACATTTTAATGCTATCACAAGATTTGTTCAATGTCAATATAAATACGCAGAACAAATCGGCACAATAAACAAAATCTGCATTTTATACAACGAAAATAAGTTAACTTTGTACAAAATACCGGCTTGAAAACAGTGGAAAACTATGCTATATTATAGTCAAGGAAAGGGTGATACCAATGAAAAGGTAAAGACCTTAAGACTTGATGATTTAAGGTGAATAAAAAAACAAAAATCAAAACTGAAAATCAGAAAGTCTTAATCCGCAATCTTAAAGGAAGCGAAAAACAGTAATCGAACAATTTAAGGTTGGACAATACCGCAGAAAGAGAGGTTAACCAAAGATGTTAGATAACAAGAATTCACAAAAATAACCCTTGACTGGTTGTGTAAAGAAACATCAGTCAAGGGTTATTTTCTTTTCATAATAGTTTGGTGCGTTGAAGCCGATGAGGTTTCGGCGTTTTTTTATTTTAAGTTTAATTTGTTCTAATTGTTGGTAATTAATTTGATTATAAGTGCATCTTATAAAAACGGAGTGATTCACTTTTGTGAGTCACTCCGTAATTTTTACTTAAAATCCGCCACCGACGGTAATTATGTAGTCAATTTCCGCATCGGCGGTTTTTACCGTAATTCCGCTGATTTTTACGTTGCTTATATCGGGGTCACAGGTGTATTTCCAGGTGCCTTTTTCGATGATACCGTTTTTGTTGATTTTTACTTTCACCGACGCATTTACATAATTAACGGCAATGTCTGCCTCGTCAAGGTTAACGTCAAACTGCGGGAATTCAGCAAGAACTTTTGAAATATCACCGAGAACGGTTATTGCGTGCCCTACCGTGCCTTCGTATTCGTTGGCGTGCAGGCCGTCAGTCTGATTTTTCAAAGTCATTTCAACAACGGTATATTCACCGCTTTTGTAAGCTTTTACACTTTCGGTATCGCTTACGGAAAGGTTGTGGAATCCACCCGTGATGCCATCAAAGTTGAGTGCATTTTTCTGCACGACAGATCTGATTGCGGGTTCGAGAATTTTTGTGAAAAATCCTATTGCACCTTCGCCATTGTTGATAATCAGCTTGTTGAGCACCATAACCTGACTGGATTTTGCGGTGGGATTGGATTTTGCAGCCGCTTTCTTATAGAATTCAACTATTTCTTCTTTTGTCCAATCGGAAGGGTCAACTGAAACGGCGGAGGCTGTTGTTGACTGTGCAGAGATTTCGTTGGTTTTGGTTTCAGACGGGGTGAACGTTTGCAGCGTGGTTTTTTCTGTGCCTGATGCAGTGTCGGTCTGAATTTCCGTTGTCAGCACTTCGGTGGTTGAAGAAACGGAATTTTCGCGCGTTGTTGTTTCCGCGTGTTGAATTGAAGATGATTCAAGCTCAGAATCGGTATCCCGGTTGCTGCAAGCGGCAAATGATATGAGCATAATCAATGCGGTAAGTAAAACAACTGCTTTTTTCATAAAAGACACCTCGATACAATTTTATATAATTATATTATAGCAATTTTTGGTTAAAGTCAATGCACAGCCCGATGGGCGTTGCAAAGAATTTATAAAAAACCTGTTTTCGGTTACTCAGTAGAATTATTCCGTAAAAAATTCAATCAATCGGTTATTTGTTTTTCACCTTTTTTCTGCTATGATTTTATCAGAAAATAAAGAGGTGTTACTGATGAAAACTGAAAAAATCGGTCAGCAGATTGCTGCGCTGCGAAAAGCAAAAGGGATTACACAAAACGAACTGGGGGAGCGTGTCGGTGTTTCTTTTCAGGCGGTTTCAAAGTGGGAACGCGGCGAAACTTTACCTGACGTTGCTGTTTTACCCGACCTTGCCCGTGTGCTTGAAACATCAATTGATTACATTTTGCTTGGCGGCGAAAGGCAGGTTGAATATAACGGAAAAATCAGCGTTTCCGATATGAAATCGGGTCTTAATTGCCTTAAAAATATGGGTGAATTTCTGGGTAAAGATAACATAATTTACCGCTCGGCAGTCAAAGGAATCAACGACGGGATGAACACAGATATTGAAGAAGCGTTTTCAAATGACTATGTTTTTGAAGCTTTTCTGGCTGAGGCGATAATTCAGAATCTTATGGCAGGAATGTATGTTGACATAAGCGATGTGAAAAACAATTTCAGACACGAGCATTTCAAAACGGTTGTTGTTAATTACTGTGAGCGTTTCGGTATAAAGTAATCATTAAAAGCGGCGCAGCATTATGCTGTGCCGTTTTTGTGATTTTTTGCATCTGCAACATAACAAACAAAGTTGATTAATTGTTTATAATGTGTTATTATAAAACCGTAAATTAAAAGGAGGCGGGCAAATGGCTGAATCAACGGTAATTCAGAAAACAACCCAGAACAATCCGGCGCGACCGCTGACAAATAACAGACGCTATGTCGGCTCAAAAGAATCAATGGCATATGTTGTTTATGACATTTCTCAGAGTTTCAACATAAACAAATATCAGGATATTTTCATAACCGACGTTGTCAGAATCGGTCTGAGTTTTCAGACAATCGTCACCTTCGTCATCGGCATCTGGGACGTTATAAACGACGTGTTTCTTGCCGCAATTGTTGACAAAACTCGTACAAGGTTTGGCAAATTCAGACCGTGGCTGTTTATTTGCTCGGGCCCCGGTTATCTTTTGTCGCTCATATATTGGCTGTTGCCGATTATCTTTGCCGCAACTGACCCTTACCACGCAGGCAAGCTTGCTTTTTATATGATTTTTCAGCTGATAAGCAACCTCAACGGCTCGATGGCGAATATTTCAAGAACGGGTATGCTGTCAACAATAACTCCCAACGTTATTGAAAGAACAAGGCTTATTACGCAGGCAAGTCTGTTTTCGGGGTTCATTGAAAAATGGCCCGAAATATTTATGGGTCTTCTCATTGACCTTATCAACCACAACACACTCAAAATACCGATGAGGGCGCTTTACGTTACAGCGGGTGTTTTCACCTCAACCGTTGCAGCGGCAATGGGTCTTTTCTTTGTTTTCACCGCAAGGGAAAGGATTGCTCAGCGTGTTGAAAAGCCGAGTGTCATTCAGGGCATAAAGTCAATTATGAACAACAAGCCGTTGCTGATTCTCACAATTACCGATTTTCTTGCGGCTTTCGGCATGAGCTCCGGTATGAATTATTACTACATAAACGTTCTCGGATTTGCCTCCATGACGACAATTGTCGGTATCCCCGGTGCTTTTGTTTCGCCCACAAGCTATGCTTTTGTTACAAAGGCGAGAGAAAGATTTTCAACAAGAGCGCTCTGGATTTTCAGTTCGCACTTCGGCGATTTCCTTATGATTTTTGTTTATCTTATCGGCTCGATCAATAAGAATTATAAAAAGCTTGCGGTTATGATTCCGACCCTGATGATAAGAGAAACCGTCTGGATGACCTGCTGGGGTCTTATGAACGTTATTCCCGAAGAAATGCGCAATGAAACAATTGACTATGGTGAATGGAAAAACGGCTACCGCACCGAAGGCATGACGGGTGTTGCAAAAGACCTTGCCAAAAAGCTTGTCGGCACACTGGGTGCTTCAATCAAAGCTTTTATTCTCAGCAAAATCGGTTACGTTGAGGGTGCAGGCTACGGCAACCAGGCAGAGAAAACAGAGTATCTGCTCTTTATGATGTGCACACTGTTGCCCACGGTTACAAGTGTTTTTGGCCTGATACCGAAATTCTTCTATGATCTTTCCGGCGACAAGAAAGACAGAATGTACCAGGACCTTGCAGACCGCCGCAGAAAAATCATTGAGCAGATGAACGATGCCAACGAACAAAACAGTAACGGAAGCAAGGCACAGTGATTTGTTTTTTACAAGAGAATAAGTAAAAAAAACGCGGCAGGGTTTAGCAAGGCGTTCGTAAAACAGTAATCCAAAAATCATTGTTAAAGTATCCGATTTATCTGTATAAATAATAAATATTTTAAACAAGGATAGTTTACATTTTTTGATTTGCACCTGAATTTTTATGAATGTAAACTTAAGTTGCTTGTTTTTTTCTTTCGATATGATATAATAATCATATACGTAAAGTCAAACTACTATATGATGGAGGATAAGTTTATGACAAAAATACTTGTTAGTATCCTTTCTGTTCTTGTAATTCTATTTCCTTTCAGTTCATTCCTTGTAGGAACATATCAGCAACTCTCGTTTCCTGGAAAGCAGGAAATTACAGAAGAAATAATCGATGCAGTGAAATCAAATGATATTGATGCTTTAGAAAAGATGCTTTCTGAAAGAACAAAAAAGAATCTAGGAAATCCCCAAGAAAAAATTGCTGATTTTTTGCAGAATATTGAAGGGGAAATAATTAATGCAGAATATCATAGTGGATCAAGAGAAAAAGACGAAAGTGGCGGAGGCTATGTCTATAGTTTTAGAGGCTGGAAGATTAAATTGGAAACAACAGAAAAAATGTATTTGTTACGAGTTAATTGGATAAGAGCAGACACAAGAGAACCTGATAAAGTTGGGTTAGATAGCCTGATTCTTACTAGCGAAGAAACGGGAATATTAGCAGAACTATATAACTAAAAGGTTTAACAATCTTAACCGCCTTGTTTAACAACAAAGATATAAGTCCGAAAGAACAAATAAAAGCGAAAACATTTTAATCTGTTTTGATGTAATAGATACAAACATATATTTTTATTAAACCGTTTCACTTCAAGTGAAGCGGTTTTCTTATGCATCAAAGCAAAAAATAATGTGGAACAAAATCTCTACAACATTCTATTACTGGTTTTTGTTTTGTAAAGGTGCGCAATTATACACCGTTGACAGTGTCATTGCGTTTTATTGCAAAAAGAAACGGTGTGACCAAAACCACACCGTTTCTTGAAAATATTTAATTGTCGAATATTTAAAATGATAACTGTTTTACGAACCCCCGTGTTTCCTGCCGTGTTTCTGTTTATTTTACGGGTGTGATTTCATAAAACACAACTGCGTTGGGGTCAAGGGTTATATCGAGGATTATTTCTCCGTTTTCGACGGTTGCGATTGTTTCAACGGGAGTAAGCTTTGAGCACTCGGTGTATTTGTCATAAAGCTGTTCAAAGTAAATCTTTCTTGCCTCTGCGTTGTTCAGGGTCGTCGGGTTGTCAATGCAGGGATCGTCGGGCGACCAGGCGAAGCAGTCGTCGGTGATATTATAGGTTTTTCTGTCCTCAACCCATTCGTCAAAATAGTTGCAGCTGTCATCAATGACGTAAGCCGTGATTTTTACCTGCTTTGCGTCAAACTGTGGTACGTTTACGGTTATGCCAAGGTCGGCGTGGCATTTGTAATCAACCTTGTTTTTGAAGTTGTAAGCCATAACGTGCAGAGTGTCCGTCTGTTCGTTGTAAGCGGAAAGTGCTTTTACATCCGCACCGAGGATTAAGCCGAGTGAGAGCGCTTTTTTTGTGTTCAGAAGCTTTGCACCTGCAAATTTTGCTGCCTGTTTTGCTACGTGATAGTTGACGGTCGGGTTGCCTTCAAGCAAACCGTTTGAGAGGTAAGACCAGGCTGAAAAATAATCGATGTTGTTTTCAAACATCTGCGCATAAAGGCGTGCGTCGTAAGCCGCCTGATAGGTGTAGCCGCAAACTCTTGAAAGCAATTCATTGCCGACGTTGCCGCTTGAATTGCCGCAAAGAATTCTACCCTCGTCAATGCCGTAAATCAGGTTGTTAAGACCTGCTTTTTCTGCACACTTGCGCAGATATGCGATTGTTTCGGGCAGAGTTTTGCCTTTGGTGTACTCTCCGGGTCTTGCGTCATAAAACGATGCGGAAAGATAACAAAGCCTTGTACCTTTTTTACCTGTTTTGTAATTTGTGCCGTTTGCGCAGTGATTTATGAAAATGTTTTCATCCCACAAACCTTCGGTTACGGTCATTGAATGTGCACCGACAAAAACGTTTTCACCGATAACATCTGTCAGCGCGGCAACCGTGTAATCATAAAGCTTGCAGTATTCGGTTGCGGTATCGTTTGCATTTTCGCTGTTTGCCATAAACCAGGCGGAGTTTTCGTATTCGGTCATAACGCCGAAACGCCAGGTGAGTACCTCGTCTCTGCCGAATTCATTTACAAGAGCCTCGGCAATGGCGGCAATGTAATTATAATAAACATTATAATCATCGGGCGGATAAACGTTTGTGCCGAAGGTTGTGGCGGGGTCTGCCTTAGCGGAATATTTGAGCGGAACGCTGCCGAGTTTGAGCATCGGCTTTGCACCCAGACCCAGTACACCGCGACAGTTTTCGATAAGCTTTGTGAAATCGTAATCGTCAAGAACCGTTTTGTCATAGGGGTCAACGAACAAGTCTCTGTCGGCATTGCCGCCCGTGCACTGCATAAGCTGGATATACTCAACAAACTCAAAAATATCGTTTTCGGTATTGTTTGTTGCGCCCACAAAGGGGTTGCCTTGAATTGACCAGATGTTGACGTTGCTTGCGGGGTTTGAAAGGGTTGTGCCCGTCTGAGAGGCGTCTACAACAAAGCGGTAATTGTTGACGCCGTCAACTCCGAAAGCGAAAATGCTTGAAGTGAAGGCTGTTATTGCAGCAAGAATTGAGGCAAAAAAACCTTTTATTCCCATAATACATCCATCCTTTTATTAATAAATTTAATAAATAAATGTTACCACATGAATCAATCTTTGTCAAAATATATCTTTTCTTTTGTAAATGTTTATTGTATAATGTCTTATATATAAAAAATACAAAAAAGACAAAGGAGAAGTTTTATGTTCAAGACTTTTGAAGAAGCAAAAAAATTCTGCGCTGATAACGGCGTGCGTATGCTCGATTTTAAAATGGTTGATCTTGACGGCCGCTGGCGTCACATTGCCATTCCCGAAACACGCTTCACAAGCGAGCTTATGGAATCAGGCATCGGCTTTGACGGTTCAAACTACGGCTTTGCGCCCGTTGAAAAGAGTGATATGGTTTTCATTCCCGACCTTTCCAGCGCATCACTTGACCCCTTTGCAGAGGTTACAACCCTTTCAATGATTGGTGACGTTTATGTCATCGCTTCTCCCAATTACCGTTTTAACCAGGACCCCAGAAACGTTGCAAAGCACGCCGCAGCTTATCTTAAAGAAACAGGCATTGCTGACGAAATGATTATCGGTCCCGAATTTGAATTCCACATTTTTGATGACGTTGCTTACGGTGCACAGCCCGACAAAGTTTCCTTCAAAGTCAGCACAAGACAGTCTTCCTGGAGCTCAAACGACCCCGATGCAAACAACAAGGGTTACATCACCCCCGGTCACAGAGGCTACCACACCGACCTTCCCAACGACATTACTTATGACCTGAGAAGCCGTATCTGCCTTATGCTTGAAGAGCGCGGTGTCAAGGTTAAGTATCATCACCACGAGGTCGGCGGTTCAGGTCAGGTTGAAATCGAGGTTGAACTCGGTGAACTTACCGAAATGGCTGACAACACAATGACAATCAAATATATGGTCAAGAACGCCGCTCTTCAGGACGGACGCACCGCAACCTTTATGCCCAAGCCCATTTTCGGCGAGGCAGGCAACGGTATGCACGTTCACATGCTTCTTTTCAAAGACGGCAAGCCTCTTTTCTATGATCCCAACGGCTATTCACAGCTTTCTGACACAGCTCTCTGGTTCATCGGCGGTCTTCTTACCCATGCATCTTCTCTCTGCGCTTTCACCAATCCCTCAACAAACTCCTTCAAGCGCCTTGTTCCCGGCTTCGAGGCTCCCGTAACAATCGGCTATGCAACCTCAAACCGCAGCGCTGTTATCAGAATTCCCGATTACGCAAAATCTCCCGACAAGCGCCGCTTCGAGCTTCGCTCACCCGATGCAACCTGCAACCCCTACTATGCTTATGCCGCAATCCTTATGGCAGGTATTGACGGTATCCAGAAGAAGATTGATCCCTCAAAGTGCGGCTGGGGTCCCTTTGACTTTAACCTCTACAACCTTTCCAAAGAAGAGCAGGCTAAGATTCAGTCACTGCCCCGCTCACTTGACGAGGCTCTTAACGCACTTGAAGCTGACCACGATTACCTCACAGCAGGCGGCGTATTCCCCGAGCGCCTTATCGAAATCTGGCTTGAGAAAAAGCGTGCAGAGGCAAAGAAAATCAATCAGATTCCTCATCCCGCAGAGTTTGTTTCTTATTACGATTTATAATATCACGGGGTGGATTTTATGTCTGCGAAATCCTCAACCCTCAGCACTGACACAAAGCTGCTGAAACTGAAAAATAAAGTCGGAAAAAAGAAATCCGTGCTTTATTTTCCGCTTCTGATGCTTATTATCGTCTGTGTGCACATGCTCGATGAAATCTGCGGCATAATCAATAATGATATGCAATCGGCAGTTGTCAAAGAGTTTCTTGTAACACCCGATAAGCCTTATAATGAGGCGCTCAGTCAGTTTGGTGCACTCACAACAATCTGCGGTGCTTTCACCATAATTGCGCCGTTTTATAAAACCCTTGCCGACCGTTTCGGCAGAAAACCGTTTTTCTTCATCAATACGGTTGGTATGGCGGTTGGTCTTACCCTGTGCTGGCAAAGTCCGAATTTTGCCGTTTACTGCATCGGTTACGCAATGATGTCGTTTTTCATTTCGCACGATATGCAGGTCGTATATATCTATGAGGTTGCACCCGTTGATAAGCGTGCAAGCTTTTACGGTATAACAAAATGCATCGGAACACTGGGAATGGCGGCAGTGCCCCTGCTGCGTGACACCTTTATGGGCGGCGACGAAACAAAGTGGCGCAACGTTTACACAATCCCTGTTGTTTTCTGCTTTGCCGTTGCGTTGGTTATACTTGTTTTTGCGCGTGAATCCGATGTTTTTCTCAACAAGAGAATTGACCTTATGGAAAAGGTGCGCAAGGCGCAGACCGAAAAAAACGCAACGCCTGAAACAGAGAAAAGCGATGAACAGAAAATCGGTGTTTTTCCTGCCGTTAAGTACATTTTCAAAAACAGCGACCTTCGCTGGCTTGTCATTTCGCACACCCTTTACGGCTTCGGCTTCACGTCGATAAGCAGTTATTATCAGTCGATTATGAGCGAGGGCTACGGAATGTCGGTTGAGGATGTCACGACTGCCCTGTATTTCTTCCCGTTTGTGTTTGCCGCAATAATCCTTGTTTTCGGCTTCTTTGGCGACAGATTCGGCAGAAAAAGGGTTGTTGTGATAAACGCCGCAACAACAATAGTTTCGTTAATTCTTTTCAACTACACCGCATATAAGGGAATGAGCCCTTATCTTGTCGGTTTGTTCTGTGCCCTCAGCCGCGGCAGTTATTATAACGGCTACGACTACATTGCAATGATGGCTGCGGAAAAAGCGCCCACGCATATAAGAAATTCCGTGCTCGGTGCGGAAAATCTTATTGCATATCTGGGTACGGGTCTGGGAATGGTAACGCTTATCGCGCTGTTCTATTTCTTCGAGCCCATCGGCCTTGTTTGTATGAGTGTTTCGTTGCCGACACTGTTTGTTTCAATGTTTATGCTTTGGGCAAAGGTAAAAGAAAGCAAGGGTGCAGACCTTGCAAGCATTTCTTAAAACACAGCAATGCGGGGTGCTTTCGCACCCCGCATTATCAACGGTCAGCCGTTTAATGAAAGGAGTCAGCCGTGAGCGGAATATGTTACATCTTCGGCGCAGGTGAGCGTCTTGAAAAATTTCCCGCAATTACCGAGGACAGTTTTGTCATTGCCGCAGACGCAGGCTATGGCTGGCTTTGCGAAAACGGTGTTGTGCCCGATATTGTTATGGGTGATTTTGATTCACTCGGTAGTGTGCCCGTGCACGGTAACGTAATAAAATTCAAAACGGAAAAAGATGACACGGATACAAGCCTTGCACTGGATGAAGGTGTAAGGCGCGGATACAAGCGCTTTGCCGTTTACGGTGCAACGGGCGGCAGGCTTGACCACACGCTTGCAAACATTCAGTGCATTGCAAAGCTGTCACAGCAGGGGATTGATGCACGCCTTTACGGCAGAAACTGCGAGATTATTGCCCTCACAAACGGAAAAATTGAATTTTCCGAGGCTGAATCGGGCATAATTTCAGTGTTCTCTTTCACCGATGAAAGTCAGGGCGTTGCCGAAAGCGGTCTTAAATACACCTTGTCGGGGCGGACACTTACAAACAACGTGCCGCTTGGTGTGAGTAATGAATTCATCGGCGAGCGTGCCGCAGTTTCGGTTGAAAAAGGAACTCTTGTTATTATCAAAACGGGTGTTGACAAATAACACGGGACGCAGTATAATTCAATTTGTCAAAAGAATATGCCAAGGGGTGCTGATGTTATCGGCTGAGATTGGAGCTGTGAGCTCCTGACCCTCGAACCTGATGCGGGTAATGCCGACGTAGGAATGTTGAAAGTATGCCGTCAGGAAAAATGACAGGCATATTTTTTTGCACCATTTTTTTGAAAGGGGTGTTCATTGATGTCAAAAATGAACCGAAAAGTGCGACGCATGACTGTGAGCGGAATAATGCTTGCACTGGCAACCGTTTTGTCCTTTGTTACAGTTTACCGTCTGCCATACGGCGGCGGAATCACTCTGCTGAGTATGCTGCCGATTGTAATGCTCGGATATATGTACGGCAAAAGGTGGGGCTTGCTCTGCGGATTTGCTTACGGCATAATTCAGGCAATTTTCGGCGCGGCAATTTCCTCTGCCTTTGCAGGGCAGAAGCTCGCAAGCGTGGTGGGGATTCTTGCACTTGATTATCTTGTTGCTTTTGCGGTGCTCGGTCTTGCAGGAATGTTCAAAGGCTTTGTCAAAAATCATACAGTTGCTTTTGCGGCGGGCACGTTTGTTGCAACCTTGCTTCGCTACGTCACCCACATCGCCTCGGGCGCAATCTTTTTCGGCAGTTACGCCGAGTGGTTTTTCACTCAGGAAACAACGTCTGCTTTCGGCCCTGCTATGCTTGAAAAATACTCGGGTACAGCACTGTTTATTGTTTATTCGCTTATCTACAACGGAACTTATATGATTCCCGAAATTATACTGACAACCGTTTTTGCGGTTGTGCTCATCACGGCGGTCAAACCTCTGAGAGCAGAACTTGTCCGCAAAAATTAAAAATTACGCCTGTTCGGTGCTTCCGAATGGGCGTAATCATTTTTTTGGTGGATATGGTTTCATTTCATCGGTTAAGTCCATTAAAAAATCAAGACTCGTATTATAGAGTTTGGCAAGGATGACAAGGTTTTCTGCGGTAGGCATAAGCTCACCAGTTTCATATTTTGAAATCATACTTTGTGGTATTCCTGTTTCCATTTGAACTTTTAATTGTGTGTAGTCATTTATTACTCTGATTAGTTTTATATTTTTCATACTTGCCACCTCGCGTATTCAATTAAATCATAAAATATGCTTGACATTTATATTTTATATGAATATAATATTCATGTGATGAATACAAGACGTAAATTGATTTGCTTTATATTTTCAGTGGCATCGCTTGTCTTAGGTTTGCTGATATATGTTTTTCTCAGAAACGGCACGTATATGCATTTGTTTCTTAATTATATCGACTTTTTCGGTGAATTTTCGCCTTTAAAATACAATAATTGTTTTGCACAATTTTTAAAATACTATTTAGCAGATTTTTTATGGGGTATATCTTTGTCATATTTTCTTTCGGCGATTTCATTCGAATATAGCACAAAAAGAGCAGTTGTCAATTCATTGGTTTCGATTACCTTGGGTGTGCTATTGGAGCTTTTTCAAAAGCTGGATATAATTAACGGCACAGCCGATATTTGTGATGTTTTTATGTATGTTGCTGCGGGTTTGATTCACGCAGTTTTTAACATAATATTTTTTATAAGGCGTTAAGCCGAAAGGAGTAATTATGAAAAAGTACATCTCAATCGCATTAAGCGTTATTGCTGTTTTAGTTTTTGCTTTTTTTGCAATAGCAAGCGGTAACTCTGATTCAGAAGAATCAAAAACAACACAAGAAGCTGGTTCTGCTGTTGTGGAAAACGAAGCTGAAAACACATTGGGAGATTATCAGGTCGAAATAAAAAATGCTCGTGTTACTACTGACTGGGAGGGTAAGCCTGCTGTTGTAATAACTTACGGATTCACAAATAATTCAAGTGAGCCTGAGGCTTTTTGGCTTGCTTTTGAAGATGCTGTTTATCAGAATGGAGTTGGACTTGAAAAGGCATTTATGCTGAAGGATGGCGACCCATATGATGAATCAAACCAGAATAAGGAAATCAAGAGTGGCGTTACAATTGATGTTGATGTTGCATATATACTTAACGATGCAGAAACCGATATTGAAGTAGAAGTAAAAGAGCTCATAAGCTTTAATGATGATGTTATCAGTAAAACTTTCTCAATTAAATAATTGCGGTTATTAAAGTAAGGGAAACCCGTCAACGAATTTTCGTTGACGGGTTTTGTGTGTTTAAGCCGTAGTATTGTAAAAATTTACAATATGTTAACCGTTTTTTATGTGCTTTGCGATAGAATATAAAATGTATAAATATATTCAGAGTGGGGGTGTGTGAATGCTCGGATATGTCAGGGCTTATAAACCGGATTTGAAAATCAGGGATTATGAGATGTACAAGGGTGCTTACTGCACGCTTTGCCGCAACCTCGGCAGACGGTATTCGCCGCTCGCACAGCTTTTTTTAAGCTATGATTTTGCATTTGCCGCCCTGCTGCGGCTTGCCGCCGCAGACAGTTGCACCTTTGTAAAAAAACGCTGTCCTTATAATCCGGCGGTGCGTTGCCTCAAATGTTGCAATCCGGCAGAGTTTGATATTATTGCCGATGCGCTGATTATTACCGTTTATTATAAACTGCGTGATAATCTGAATGACAGGGGATTTTGGTCACGGTTTGTTGCGGCATTTATGTTTCCCATTGTTGTGCTGATGCACAAAAAGGCAAAGAAAAGCTTCCCTGAGGGCGAGCGGATAATTGCTGCTTCCGTTTCGGCGCAGGCACTTGCTGAAAAAGAAAATGCATCCCTTGACCGCGCGGCAGATGCATCTGCAAAGGCGCTTGCCGAAATCTTTTCTTTCGGGATGAGCGGCGACAACAAAGAGGTAATAAAAACCCTCGGTTATATGACTGGACGTTATGTTTATATTCTTGATGCCGCAGATGACCTTGCCGATGACGTAAAAAAAGGCAATTTCAACCCCTTTGCGGGCGAAGTGAGCGATTTTAACGACAAAGCTCAGATGTCAGCGTTTGCCGATACGGTTACTTCACAGCTTAATATGACTCAGGCGCAGGCACTAGCGGCACTTGATTTGTATGAAACAAAACGTTTTGACGACATTCTTGAAAACATACTTCTTGACGGGCTTGAATTCTCTGCCCAAAGGGTCAGGGATAAGCTTGTCGGTAACAAAGACAATAACAAGAAGAGAGAGATAAATGTATGAGAAATCCCTATGATGTTCTGGGTGTTCCGCAGGGTGCTTCAATTGACCAGGTCAATGCCGCATACCGTGAGCTTGCAAGAAAATATCAGAGCGAAGCTTACACAAACGGTCAGCTTTCGGGCGTTGCCGAAAAGAAAATGCAGGAACTCAACGATGCTTATGATGCAATTGTTCTCGGTGCGCAGTCATCGGCTTCGTCGCAGGGCAGTGCGTCATCGGGCGGATATTCCCGCTCAACCTATAATACAACAAGCGGCGGTCAGTCGGAGTTTGCAGACATCCGTGCAAAAATCAAAGGCGGTCGCCTTGACGATGCGCAGATTCTGCTTGACGGCACACCCGACTACAAGCGCAATGCCGAGTGGTACTACTTGAAGGGCACAATTCAGCAAAGGCGCGGTTGGCTTACCGAGGCTGCAAAGAATTTTGAAGCGGCGTGTAATATGGACCCTCAAAACAGCACCTACCGTGCCGCTTACGAAAATGTCAACGAGTCCGCAACCGGCGGATTCCGCACCGAAAGAAAGCGCAAAAACGGCGACAGCGGATGCTCAGCGTGTGACATCTGCTCAGGTCTGCTTTGTGCGGATTGCTGTTGCGAATGTTTTGGCGGTGACTGTATTCCGTGCTGCTGAGCGTCTGAAAGCGAGGAAACCTGAATGAAACAAAGCTCCAAGGCGGCACTTGGCGGAATTGTGGCGGCACTTTCACTTGTGCTTCTCATTTCCGTTGCCGTTGTGCCGTTTTTAACATATGCTCTGCCTGCGGCGGCAGGTGTGCTGATAATCTTTGTTGTGATTGAAATGAACAAGCGGTGGGCAATCGGCGTTTATGCGGCGGTCGCCATTCTTGCAATGATTCTTGTACCCAACAAAGAGGTTGCAATGATGTACCTTTGCTTTTTCGGCTATTATCCCATCCTCAAAGCGGCACTTGAAAAATCTTTGCCGAGGTGGGCTGAGTGGATAATAAAAATCATTGTTTTTGACGTCACCATGTTTCTGTCTTATGCGTTCATGATACGCTTTATGGGAATCACCCTTGACGACATGGATGACTTCGGAAAATGGGCGGTGCCGATGCTTCTGGGATTGGGTACGGTGACCTTTGTTATCTATGATATTGCTCTTACGAAAATAATAACCGTTTATATGCAGAAATGGCGCAAACTTTTTAAGAGATATTTCAAATGATTTGCATTTTCTGTTGAATTTTGATTAATGTGGATATATAATACCTGTATATGTCTTATATAAGGAGAGTTCGTTAAAATGAAAGAACAGGTAAGAATCGGTGTTGTCGGTCTCAGCGGCAGAGGCTCAGGTATGCTCGGCGAGCTTCTTAAGTGCGACGGAGTTATTGTTCCTGCCGTCTGTGATAAATATGAAGACAGAGCACAGGACGGAGTAAGAATTGTCAAAGAGCAGGCAGGCAACACACCTGATATGTATCTTGACTATAAAGAAATGATTGCAAGAGACGACCTTGATGCAATTATGTGCTGCACAACGTGGATTACACACTCACGAATTGCGATTGATGCAATGCGCGCAGGCAAGCACGTTGCAATTGAGGTCGGCGGTGCGGCATCAATTGATGAGTGCTGGCAGATGGTAAGAACAAGCGAGCAGACAGGTAAATTCTGCATGCTGCTTGAAAACTGCTGTTATGACCGCGCGGAAATGGCACTGTTCAATATGTCACGCCTCGGTCTTTTCGGTGAAATCATTCACTGCCAGGGCGGTTATCAGCACGATTTACGTGATGAGGTTGCTCTCGGCAGAGAAAACCGTCACGGCAGACTTTTCAATTTCCAGCACCGTAACGGCGAGCTTTATCCCACTCATCAGCTCGGCCCGATTGCAAAGCTTCTCGGCATCAACAGAGGCAACAGATTCCTTTCCCTTACCTCAATGGCAACAAAGTCAAGAGGTCTTAACGACTGGATCAAGCACAACAAGGGCGAGGATTACGATATTGCAGATTACCCCTTCAATCAGGGTGATATTGTAACAACAATGATTAAGTGTGCAAACGGCGAAACAATCGTCCTTACACACGACTGCACACTGCCCAGACCTTATTCAAGAGGTTACAGAATCCACGGCACAAAGGGCGTTTATTACGAAGACGGCGAAACAATTTACCTTGAAGACGCCCCCGGTCACGCAAGCCTCGGAAAACAGCACGAGTGGGTTGACTTTGAGCCCATTCTTAAAAAGTACGAGCATCCGCTCTGGTCAAAATATCAGGTTGACGGCGTACACGCAGGTCACGGCGGTATGGACTATTTGGTGCTCAGCGCCTTTGCGGAAAGCGTCAAGGTCGGCGAAAAACCGCCCATTGACGTTTACGACACAGCGGCATGGATGGCAATCACCTGCCTTTCAGAGCAGTCAATTGCTCTTGGCGGTATGCCTGTTGCATTCCCTGATTTCACCGACGGAATGTGGATTGACAGAGAGCCTTACCGTCGCGGCGTTTTCTGCCTTGAAGAGGTTTGTAACGATTTTTTCCCCGCAAAAGAATAAGTCTGAGGAGATGGATGTATGGCTTACTACATAGGCGTTGACGGTGGTGGCACAAAAACCGCTTTTGCCCTTTTTGATGAAAATAAAAATATGATTGAGTCGGTTACGGGTCCCGGCAGTAACCACGAAAATCTTGACACCGCTTTTGTTGCGGCTTCACAGATTATTTTTGACGGTCTGTGCGAGCTAGTTGCAAAGGCAGGCATAACACTTGATGATGTCAGCTTTACTCTTATGGGTCTTGCAGGCATTGACCACCCTTACCAGCACGACATTATGTGCGACATGCTCAGGGAAAAGGGGCTTAAAAATTTTGAAATTTTCAACGACGGCTTCATCGTTGTCAAGGCAGGTTCAATAAGCGGTGCGGCAATCGGCTATAACTGCGGCACGGGTACCTGCTGCAATGCGATTGACTCAACGGGTAAAATGCTTCAGCTTGCAGGTCTTGATGTTTTTACGGGTGATGTCGGCGGCGGTTACTGGATTACTTCCAGAGCTTTCAGACTTGTTTATGACGAGATTTATCTCGGCCTTGAAAAAACAATGCTCACTGAAAAGCTGTTCGAAAAATTCTCAATCAAATCGCGCGAAGAGTTCCTTTCACTTGTTGAAAAGCTTGAAAGCGAAGAGGTTGACGATTACAGACGCGGATTTATTTCCTGCTTCTTTGAAGCAGTTGAGGCGGGTGACAAGCCTGCACTCGGCGTTGTCAATGAAATGGCTGTACGCGGTGCACAGTTCATTGCGGCACTTGCAAAGCAAATGACATTTGACGGCGACGAGGTTGAGGTTGTTCTTTCAGGCTCAATCAACGTAAAGCTTGCAAATCCGACTTACATAAACCTTATGAAGGAAACCGCAACAAAGCTCAGCGGTAAAAAGCTTAACTTCATTAATCTTACACAACCGCCCGTAACGGGTTGCGTAAACTGGATTTTCCAGGAATTCAAGAACTGAAAGGATTGAGAAAAAATGAGAGAAATTACTGTTGCCGTTATCGGCTCCGGCAGCACCTATTGCCCCGAACTTGTTGACGGATTTTTAAAGGCTAAGGATTCACTTAAACTCAAAAAAATTTCCTTTATGGATATTGACGAGCGTAAAAGAACAATTGTCGGCAACCTTTGCGTGCGTATGCTCAAAGCGGCAAACGTTGACTGCGAGGTCAACATGACCGATAACATTGACGAAGCACTCGTTGGCGCTGATTTCGTTGTCACACAGATTCGTGTCGGCAAGCTTCCCTGCCGTCACCTTGACGAAAGCATCCCCAAGAAATATGACCTCATCGGTCAGGAAACCACCGGTATCGGCGGCTTTTTCAAGGCTCAGCGCACAATCCCCGTAATCAAGCACATCTGCGACAAGATTGAAGAAATCTGCCCCGATGCCTGGCTTATCAATTTCACAAATCCATCAGGCATCATCACTGAGTTTATTCTCAACAACACAAACGTCAAGAACATCGGCCTTTGCAATGTTCCCATCGATATGCTTGACGACCTTAAAGAAATCACAGGCGAAGACAGTGACATCACTTACGTCGGTCTTAACCACCTGAGCTGGATTACATCCTGCAAGAAAAACGGCGAAGAGCTTCTTCCCGGCCTTATTGAGTCAGGCTTCTCACCCAAGGTTATGGCAAATATCAAGGATGACGGCTTCTCAATGGATTGCCTTAAAACAATTCAGGCAATTCCTTCATCATATCTTCAGTATTATTACTGCCGTGAGGCAAAGCTTACCCACCAGCGTGAGGATGACAAGACAAGAGCTGAGGTCTGTATGGAAATTGAAGAACAGCTTCTTGAAATGTATCAGAATGAAGAAATCGTTACAAAACCTGCTTTGCTTGACAAGCGCGGCGGCCACAAGTATTCGCTTGCCGCTGTTTCACTTATTGATTCGATTGCAAACGACAAGCGTGACGTTCACGTTGTAAACATCAAAAATAACGGCACTCTGCCCTTTATGGCAGATGATGACATTGTGGAAATTGCCGCTGTTATCGGTGCTGACGGTGCGACACCCGTTCCCGTAACCGAGAAAATCAACGACCACATTGTCGGCCTTATGAGAGTTGTCAAGACTTATGAAAAATATGCCGTCAAGGCGGCTGTCACAGGCGACGATGATTATGCACTCAAAGGTCTGCTTGTCCATCCGCTTGTCGGCGACTGGGAAAAAGCAAAGAATTGCTTTGAAGAGCTTAAACTTGCTCACAAGGATTTCCTGCCCCAGTATTTCAAATAATTCAATCTGAATTAAAAAATCCCCTGCACCGTATTCTGAACGGTGCAGGGGATAACTTTTTGTTGTTAAAGCATTACAGGGAAAACCTTGTCTTCATAACCGAGAAGTCTTGAAATGAAGTCGGCAACCTCAATGTTGAGGATTGTGTCGCCGTCGCTGATGAAATTGTCATAGCCGTAAATGCGCAGGGGAACGGGAACGCCGCTGTGTGAACCGGAGTTGAACTTGTATTTCTCTTCTTTTGAGTCATACTTGATTGCGCCGGTTTCGTGGTCAGCTGTTACGATAACAACCGTGTTGCCGTCTGCCTTTGCAAACTCGATTGCTGCGGCGACTGCCTTGTCAAATTCGGCAACGGATGCCATCATTTCGTCGTCAATGTTGCTGTGTGAATACTTGTCAATGTGAGCACCTTCAACCATAAGGAAGAAGCCGTCTTCGTTGTCAAGCTGACCGATTGCTTTTTCTGTGAGCTCGGAAAGGGGCATTGCGTTGTCTTTGCCGTCGTCATACTGAATCATACCGCTGAACTGTGCAAAGCTCTTTTCGCCGTCGGCAAGAGCATCAAGACCTGCACGGTCATTGACGAATGTGTAGCCTGCCTGAGTGCAGTTTGCTTCGTTGACAAGTCCGCAGGAAGCTGTCCAGATAAGGTCGATGCCGGAAGCAAGCTGCTGAAGGGCAATGTCTTCGCTGTTGCCGCGGCCCGAGGTGTGTGAAGAGAAAGAAGCAGGGGTTGCGCCTGTGTTGGAGTCGGATGTTACGATACCTGTGCGCATGCCTTTTTCCATTGCAAGCTCTGTAACGTTTTTGTATGAAACGATATTCCAGTCGAGGTTAAGAACTTCATCCTCAGCAACGCCGAGACAACCGAGGGCGCCGTTGAATGTTCTGATACCGCAGGCAAGAGCGGTGCCGCCGGCAGCGGAGTCTGTAACGTAGCTGCTCAATGACTGTGTTCTCTGGTAACCCTGAACGGGCATTGTGTCCATAACGAGGGAAATGCCGAGCTCATCCTTTGTCTTTTCAAGGTGATTTTCGCCCATACCGTCACCGATGAGAAGGATTACGTTCTTGGCAGGGGTGATGTCCTGAATGTAGCTGATGGTGATGCCGAGGGGGGCAAGGAAGACGGAAACGGCAACGAGGAAAGAAACGAGCACCTTGCCGATCCAGAAACGTTTGAGATTTGACAGAATAAATACAGACATAACTATTTCTCCTTTTTATTTGATTTTACTCAAAGCCCATGCCGCAATGTCGGCATAGACATCGTTACGGTTTAATTCGTTAAGAATTTCATGACGGCAACCGTCATAAAGTTTTAACGTGGCGTCGCTTACGTTTGCACCTTTCAGGTCGTTGTAAACCTGCTGAACTCCTTTGCTGTAAGCACCGACGGGGTCCATTGCACCTGAGATGACAAGAACGGGCATTGATTTGTTAAGGCTCTGGTACCACTGCTTTTCCGAAACACGTGCAAGCAGTGTGAACAAATCTCTGTAACCGGTTGCGGTGAAAAGGAAACCGCAGTATTTGTCGGCAACGTAACGGTCAACAATGAAATCCTCACGCGTCAGCCAGTCAAAAGCGGTGCGTGCAGGCTTGATTTTTGCGTTATAAGGGCCGAAAGCCACGCCGTTGATTAATTTGCTCTGGTGGCGGCTGCCCTTGATGGAGGCAACAGTGTTTGCAAGCAGCTTGCCGGCGGGTGCGGCAGGGTTTGCACCGCTTGTGCCGCAGAAAACAAAACCCTTTATGCGTGTGTCGTTACCGTAACGGCTTGCATATTCGCGGGCAACAAAAGAGCCCATTGAATGACCGAAAAAGATAATCGGCAGGTCGGGGTTTTCCTTTGCGGCAAGTTCTGTCAGGGTGCGCGCATCCTCAATGAAATTGTTCCAGCCGTCTTTTTCGCCGAAATAACCGAGGTCGGCATCACTTTTTACGGATTTGCCGTGACCGAGGTGGTCAGAGCAGTAAACGGCAAAGCCTTCGGCGCAAAGATGGGCGGCAAATTCCTCATATCTTTCGCCGTGCTCAGCCATTCCGTGAACAATCTGGAAAACGGCTTTTACACCGCTGTCGGGGATCCACGCACGGGCAAAGATGTCGGCAAGACCCGATTTTGAGGGGAAGGAATACTCTTTTCTTGTGATTTGCATAAGCACCGTTCCTTTTATATATAATAAGAAATTTTACCATAATTCAAGGCGGTGTTACAATAATTATGTTGCACAAAATATGAGGAGTTTTTTGCGCAAAATGACATAGCGCCAAGGATAATTTTGAAAATATATTGATTTTTTCGTAAATGTGAGTTATAATACACAAGCACTTGCCGGTGTGATGGAATTGGCAGACGTGCCGGACTCAAAATCCGGTCCTGGCGACAGGGTGCGGGTTCGACCCCCGCCACCGGCACCATACAGTATAAATCCGAACCTTATGCCAATCGGCGAAGGGTTCGGATTTGTTCTTTTTCTGAACGGTTTATAAAATGAAAAATGAGGGTAGTTTTATCGACTACCCTCATTTTACGTTGGTTTATTCTGATTGTTCAGCTTTCCACTTTCCGAAGATTGCTTTGCCTTCTTCACTTTCGCAGAAGCTGATTATGTCCGGAAGCAAGGTTCTCACCAATGCATCCATTACGTCTTCCGATATGCCCGAAATCATTTCGGACGGCTTGTTAATTTCAGCCACGAAAATTAATTTTTGTTCTCCTTTCTGAGTTTTGTCAGATAGGAGGTTCCTTATGAAAGATCATTTACTCATCTATATTTTAATCCTATTTCGAATTTTTGTCAAACTTTTTTCACCGTTGTAAATCGACTGATTTTTACAACTTGAAATTCAGCTTTTGGAACAATAGAACCGCAAAATTGAGGTTACAGGTCAAACTATACGCACCCCTGAATCACCGCACTCTGAAATCGTTGATATACAACGGTTTCATAAGCTCTATTTGGTTAATTTTTAACTGTAATGAAAGTGTTTTTATCAATTGGTTTTTTGCAACCTTAAAGTTCGTTATGTGGAAAAAGTAAACGCAAAATCGGGGTAATA
>JAZOBD010000002.1:0-8198 GCA_045595825.1 Acutalibacteraceae bacterium | reverse complement strand
TTATATGGAAAATGCGCTGAACGTGCCCAAGGCGCTGGGCGATGTTCTCGGAATGGCGGTATTTGCAATATTGCTGGGTCTGGGAAGAACCCTGCACGCACGTTATGGCGGCAACATTTCAACAATTCTGCTTTGCAGTATGGTCGGTGCAAGGGCGTGCTACCTTGTTGCAGGGCTTTTGCCCAACGTCATTCCTTCGTTTGTTGCCTGTATTCTTACGGGCCTTTTCACCTCAATGCTCTGGCCGGGTGCTCTTATTCTTATGGAAGAAAAAATTCCCGCGGCAGGCGTTGCCGCTTATGCGCTTATGGCGGCAGGCGGTGACTTCGGTGCTTCTGTTGCACCGCAGCTGTTGGGCGTTGTTGTTGACAAGGTTTCGGAAAGCGGTTTTGCCGCCGAATTAAGCACAACCGTTTCAATGAGCGCTGAGCAAATCGGTATGAAGGCAGGTATGCTGATGGCGTCGGTTTTCCCCATCCTCGGTATTTTCCTGCTCATTTATATCAAAAACTATTTCAAAAAGAAAGCTTAATAAAAAAGCTGTTTCGGCATTGCCGAAACAGCTTTTTTTATATCATATTTTTAAGAGTCTGCTCAATTCTGATTTTTCTTGCTTCGGCGCTCTGTCTGTCACTGCCCTTAACGGAAAAATACATTTTCAGCTTCGGCTCCGTGCCCGAGGGTCTGACTGCCGCCCACGAGCCGTCGGTAAAGTCAAAACGCAGAACGTTTTCTCTGGGCAGGTCGTCAATGCCCTTTGAGTAGTCATACATAACTTGCAGGTCATCAAACAGACTGTCGGCGTTGCCGCGGAGTGCTTCCATTGCGGATCTGATTTTTTCTGCGCCCTCTTTGCCTTTGAGAACAATTGTTTCAAGGCAGTCATAGTAATAGCCGTATTCACCGTAAATGCCGTTCAATGCATCAATCAGGGTTTTGCCGTTGCTTTTGTAATACGCCGCCATTTCAGCAATCAGCATGGATGCCGAAACCGCATCCTTATCCCTTGCGTGTGTGCCTGCAAGGTAGCCGTAGCTTTCTTCGTAGCCGAAAATGAAGGTGTATTCGCCGCTTTCTTCCCAACGGCAGATTTTTTCACCGATATACTTAAAGCCCGTCAGCGTCTGAATTGCCGTTGCACCGTGCTTTTCGGCGATTGCCGCACCGAGACCGCTTGTTACGATTGTTTTTACAACGGCGGCGTTTGCGGGCAGTTTTCTGAATTTCAGCACAAAGTCAACAAGCAGTGCGCCCGTCTGGTTGCCCGTGAGCAGGGTGTATTCGCCGTTGTGGCGCACGCCCACACCCACTCTGTCGCAGTCGGGGTCGGTGCCGATAACAATGTCGGCATTTTCGCTCTCGGCTTGTTTGAGTGCAAGGGTGAGAGCATCTTTCTCTTCGGGATTGGGTGAGCGTACAGTTGAAAAATTGCCGTCGGGCATTTCCTGCTCTTTTACGATTGAAACGTTTTTGCCCTCAAGAATTCTGCGCACGGGGATATTGCCCGTGCCGTGCAGAGCTGTATAAACAATTTTAAGGTCGGACTTTTCGTTGTAAAGGCTCTGCTTTTTTACCTCGGCAAGAAATGCGTTGAGCGTTGCTTCGCCGATATAAACAAGTTTTCCGTTCTTTTCACTTTCACCGAGGTCGGCAAACGCTATGTTTTTCAAATTCTCAACGGCATTTACATAGGCGATAACCTTGTCGGCAAACTCGGGCACAAGCTGGCAGCCCTTGCTGTCATAAACCTTGTAGCCGTTGTATTCCTTTGGATTATGGCTTGCTGTAACAACAACGCCCGCCGTGCAGTTGTGATGTCTGACAGCAAAGGAAAGAACGGGGGTAGGCATAAGCGAATCAAAAAGAAAAACTTTGATGCCTGCCGCACAGAGAACGCTTGCCGCCGCTTCTGCAAACTCTTTTGAATTGTTGCGTGAATCATATGCAATCGCAACCGATTTTTCGCCGTCAAAGCAGGCATTGAGATAGTCGGCAAGACCCTTTGTTGCCTTTGCAACGGTGTATCTGTTCATTCTGTTTGCGCCTGCGCCCATAATGCCGCGCAGACCGCCCGTGCCGAATTCAAGGTCCTTGTAAAATCTGTCCTCAATTTCGGCTTTGTCAGTTATTGCAAGAAGCTCGTTCTTTGTCTGCTCATCAAAAGTGAGCCAGTATTCGTAACTTTTCATCAGTATCACCTTAATTCAATTTGATTCCGAGTGTGATAATCTCAAACGGAGAGTACTCAACCGTGTCGGTTTTGCCCGTTTCATCCTCAAGCATATTGAGAACACACCATTTTTCGGGCAGCTTTATTTTGCCTCTGGCACCGTTTTGCTCACTCAGACGCACGACAATATATTTGCCGTTTTCCGAAAGCTTTACCGCCTGTAACCACAGCGGATAAAAATCGGGCAGGTCGCAGGTGACGTCGGCTTTGACAAGGGGGACGTTATATTCGAACGCAAGTTCATTGATGCCTGCCGAAACGGTGTCGCTGCCGTGAGGATAAATCAGGTAGCAGAAGCTGTGTCTGCCCATATCCGAGGTGGGGTCGGGACGGATTGTTGAGCGCAACAGCGAAAGACCCATTGTTGAATTTTCGGCAGAAACGCCGTATTTGCCTTCATTGATGAGTGCAACGCCGCCGCCCTGCTCGCACATGTCGCACCACTTGTGGTGGCACACCTCAAAGCGAGCCTGTTGCCAGCTTGTGTTGCGGTGAGTTTCACGGCGGATAATGCCCGCCGAGGTGTCGCACAGTATTTCGCGGGTGAGCAAATTTAAATCAAACTCCGCTTTGACAAGCTTGTGCTTTTCGTGCCAGTCAACGTTGTTTTCAACCTCAATTCCTCTTGACTGTCTGAAAAGGCGCACCGTCATCTGCCACTTGCTTTGTTTTGTTGCAAGGGTTGCGGAAAATTCGGCACATTCTCCGTTTGCTTTCACAAATTCAAGCGGTTTTTCGACCGCCATATTGCAGGGTCTGTCTTTGTAATTGGGCAGAATGTCCCACGCATCATAGTTACCGGGCGTGTCGTGGTACATCATCAGCTTGTTGAAATTTCCTTTGACCCACTCTCTGCCGAGCTCATTGTCGGCAAGTGACAGAATACTGCCGTCGGGCGCAAAGGTGACGGTGTAAAACGGCGTTTTCGCAGTGTTGCCGTCAACGGTAATCCAGTCGGTGGCAGTGTCTTCTCTTTGAATTTTGCCGCAGGAAAGGGCAGGAATATCCGCATTTGCAAAATATCCTTTTTTTCCCTTGCGCACGGTGTCGCCGCTTTCGTCGGCGATGAATGTCGGCTGCTTGCGGCGGAAGTTGAGGGTATTGAAATAATTCCCGCCGGTGCCGATAATTTTGCAAAGGTCTTTTTCCATCTGCTCATAGTCGGCAATTGCGTCACGGTAAACTGGTGTGATATGACTGCCGGGCAGAATGTCGTGAAACTGATTTATCATCAGCTTTTTATAAATTTCTCTGATTCTTGCGGCGGGATATTCCTCGCCGTTTTTCATTTTCAGAACGCTTAAAAGCTCGGCATCGCGGAGCATGAATTCAAGCTTTCTGTTAAGGCGCTTGAGCATTGATTTCGTTGTGAACGTGCCGCGGTGCATTTCGAGGTAAAGCTCGTTATCCCACACGGCAAGCTTTTCGTTGCCGTCAAAGTTGTTTCTTAAAAATTCAGCGCCCGTGGTGTGCTCGGTTTCGGGCATAACGGAAAGCTTGTCAAAACGGTGCATCAGCTCAATCATTTCCTCTGTGACGCCGCTGCCGCCGTCGCCGTAGCCGAACATCTGCAAGGTCTGACCGCCGATGTCCTTGTCCTGATAAGCGTCCCAGTTGCCCTGAATCTGACTTGGCATATTCCACGCAATAAAGTGCGTGGGCGGTACGCATGCATAAACCTCACTGCCGTCAATTCCGCGCCAGATGAAATTATTGTGGGGAAAACGGTTTGTGTCGTTCCAGGTGGACATTTTGTTTGACACAAAATAATTGACGCCGCTTTTTCTGAGAATCTGCGGCAGAATCCAGCTGTTGCCGAAAACGTCGGGTAACCAGCAGTTGTCAACGGTTATACCGAATTTTTCCCTGAAATAGCTCTGCCCGTAAAGACACTGTCGGATAAGGCTTTCGCAGGAGGGAACATTGCAGTCGGGCTCGACGTACATTGCACCGACGGGTTCAAACCTGCCTTCGGCAATCCGCTTTTTAAGTTCTTCAAAAATTTCGGGGTAGTATTTTTCCACCGTTTCGTATGTGTATGCCTGAGTGTGGGCATATTTAAAATCGTCATATTTATCCATAAGGCGCAACTGAATAAGCACAGTGCGCAGATTTTTCTGCACGGCGTGAATTCTGCGCCAGTAGTATGCGATGTCAAGGTGCGAATGTGCCACAAGCGCAACGTTGCCGCTGCCTTTGTAGGCTTTGTTGGAAAAAATGTATTTGTCAATATATTCTGCCGTGGCTTTTATGTCGGCATTGCACACGTTGTCAAAGTCAATGAGATTGAGCGCTTTGTCAAGCTCTCGGATTACAAAAGCGGAAAAATCTTCATTGAAAACACCGCTGAGTGCTGTATCAAGCAACATTTCGATATCGTAAATGAGCGACTGCACCGCTTCATTTACAACGCAGATGTATCCGCCCTCAAAAATCTGACGGCAGCCGCGCACACTGAGGCTTTCCGGGTTTCGTTCATCATCGGGCTTTGAACGGTTGTAGCCGACAATTTCAAAGTGCAGATTTCTGCCCGTAACATAGTCGGAAAGGTTCATTCTTTCTCTGTTGGGGTCAACACCGCCGACATACCTGCCGTTTACTTTCACAATCATTTCGGCGGCGGTTTTAAGCGCAAAACAGTATTTTTTGCCCTCAAGACAGGCCGGCAATTCATAGTCCGCCTCAATAAATGCGGTGCCGTCGGGCGTAAAGTACAAATCACCTTTTTTCAGCGGCACAGGCTCTGTGTTGTAAAATTCAAACTGCATTTCGGCAATCTGGCGTGCCTCGCGGATTACAAAAGTTGTGATTTCGTGCTTTTCGCTGTAAATATGCCTTTTCAGCCAGCCGAAGCGAAGATTTATCCATTCCTCGGGGCGCATACTTCTTCTTTCAACCTTTATATGAGCCATTTTTACACCTCACACATCCTGAAAATAGGGCTTTTTCCGCACGCCGATAACCGTCACTTTTTCGTTGAGGTCGGCTTCAATGCGCTGTTCAATCCATTTAAGACAGCGGTCAAGAATAAGGCATTTTGAGCACTCGCCCTGCAAAAGCACCGTAACTTTGTCGTCCTCTTGCTTAACAAAAGTTATTTCGCCGCCGTCACCCTGAAGCCGGGGGCGGATGTAGGTGTTGATGTATTCTTCCACGCTGAAACCTCCCGCAAATTATTCCATTTTAAGTATAACATCAACATCGGTCTGCCGCAAGAAAAAACGGCAAAAAAATCGTTATTTTTTAATGTAATAATATTTTTAAACGCCGTTGTTGAATTGTTAACAAAGTTTTGATATATTGAAAATAAAGGAAATTTATTTTGTGCACATGGAAGGTGAAAAAATGAATATTCTTGTGATTTTTACGGGCGGCACAATCGGCTCTTCCTTCATAAACGGTTGGATTTCGCCCGATGATGCCAATCACTTCAGGTTGATTGAAGGCTATGAAAAAAGTAAGGGTAAATCCGTTGGTTTTACGGCGGTTTCACCCTATACCGTGCTCAGTGAAAATCTCGGCGCGGCTGAGATGAATATGCTCATTGACTGCCTTTGCGAAAATATCGATAAAAAATTTGACGGAATCATCGTTGCCCACGGCACGGATTCTTTGCTTTATTCGGCTGCTGCTGCGGCGTTTTGCCTTGGTGAAACCGAAATTCCCGTTTTGTTTGTTTCAAGCAACAAGCCGCTTGAAAGCGACGGTGCAAACGGTGCGCTCAATTTTGAGGCGGCGGTCGAATTTATCAGAAATAAAGCGGGCAGGGGAGTTTACCTCAGCTATTCAAATGACGGCAAGACCGCTGTTTTTCACCGCTCGCTTAAAGCTTTGCGTCATCCCGAATGCTCCGACGCTGTTTTTAGCCTTGACAACAATTTTTATGCGGTTTATGACGGCGGCAAGGTGATAAAGAACACCGCCTTTAAATCAGTTTCGGCGGGCAAAGCACTGGGCAAAGTTGATTTTACCGCTTCGCCCTGCATCGACGTTGTCACCGTTTCACCCGTTGAAAGCTATAACCGCGACCTTTCGGCAACAAAGGCACTTGTGCTTTTGCCTTACCATTCGGGCACGCTCAACACGGCAAGCGAAAGCTTTGCGGCTTTTTGCAAAAAAGCAAAAGCGGCGGATGTGCCCGTTTTTGTGCCCTGTGTTGACACTGCTTCGGCTTATGAAAGCAGAAAAGCCTTTTCGGAACTTGGATTAACCGTTTTGCCCTGTTCTTCATCGGTTGCGGTTATCACAAAAATCTGGATTGCGGCAAGCCTTGGTGAAAACATTGCGGACTTTGTGCTTTCGCCGCTTGCGGATGAATATTGACTGTTTACGGAAAATGAGTTAAAATATTAATGTGACAAAATGGTTAAAGGAGTAATTGCTATGAAGAAACTTCTATCGCTTTTTCTTGCTTTGATTTTTACATTTATGCTGTCAGCCTGCGGTGCAGAAGAAAACGGAAAAACAACAACGGCACAGCCTGACACCACCCAAACCACCGCAACAGAAAAAACAACTGCAATTGATACAACAACGGCACAGCTTGACACAACAAAAAGTCAGGCAGAGATTGACAAAATCATTGACGGCATAAGAAAGGCTGCCGTTTTTTCATCCGTTCTTGATAAATACGGTTCGTATATATTTGAAACAGGCACTTTTGAGACAGGAGATTCGCACTGTTTCTTTATAAAAAACGGCAAAATCGCACAAATACTACGAATCACGATCGGCGGTGACGTTCTTGAAGAAACTTATTACGGTTATTATGACGGTATTCTTTTTAGCAATAGTGTCGGCAATCAAAGAAATAATGCGGTTTTTGACCTTGATACAATGGATTTGATTTTAGACCGTTCGTTAACCGAAATTGTTGACGAAAAAAGAAGAATTTTTGACCCTGACTCTTTTTCGTGCTTTATGCTGATTGAAGAAACGGATGACAGCTATATTTTCAGCACCCGTGAAGAAATTACCGACACATCAAAACTGGATTTTGGTGTGTATAAGATTGATAAAGAAACACTGTTGCCCGTTAATGAATTTTTTAGTAATGCCAATTATTATAATTTTGAATACGGTGTTGATGTTGAGTACTTTGAAAAAATGATTGATGATTGGCAGGGTGAGCTTCGCAAGGTTACCGTTGTGAAAGAATATGTCAAAGACGGTGAGCGTGTAACAGAAAAAGCGACCGTTGAAATTCCCGTTACATGGGGACTTGAGCTTCGTTATGATTACTATCAACCGCCTTATGACCCTTCTTACATATTTTATATGGATGCCGACCACACGGTTGAATATTCTTACCCCGGCGACGGTGTTGATTACACCGTTTATGCCTGTAAGATTTATGACGACTCGTATGAGTATGACGACTTGTATGAGTATGACGACTTGATTGATTAAGTAATTGATTTTTCGAAAGGAGAAATTTAATATGGGACTTATTAAAGCAGGAATCGGTGCACTCGGCGGAGTACTTGCAGACCAGTGGAAGGAATTTTTCTACTGCGAATCACTCGAAAATGATGTGCTGATGGTGAAGGGTCAAAAGCGTATTGGCGGACGTTCATCCAACACAAAAGGCAGTGACAACGTAATCTCAAACGGCTCGGGTATTGCAGTTGCAGACGGTCAGTGCATGATTATCGTTGAGCAGGGCAAGATTGTTGAGGTTTGTGCTGAGCCCGGTGAATTTACCTATGATTCTTCAACAGAGCCTTCAATCTTCTCGGGTAAGCTCGGCGATACAATCAAGGAAACCTTCAAAACCGTCGGCAAGAGATTTACATATGGCGGCGACACAGGCAAAGACCAGAGAGTTTATTATTTCAACACAAAAGAAATTCTTGATAACAAGTTCGGCACACCCAATCCCTTTATGTTTGAGGTAGCCAACAAAAGACTTGGTCTGTACCGTTCAGTTCAGGTAAGATGCAACGGTATCTATTCCTACAGAATTACA
>JAZOBD010000001.1:0-30546 GCA_045595825.1 Acutalibacteraceae bacterium | reverse complement strand
ACCCATCATGTTGGGTGCTGCAATGGCAACGTCGAAATCCATAAAGCCTTCGCCCTGGATTTTTGCAACAAGGTCTTCTGCACCGACGATTTCTGCGCCTAAGTCGGATCGTAGCCATGTCGTTCTGTGAGCCAAGGAGTTGGCACAATAATTTGTCTTCCTAAGACCGCTTGGCCTCCGACTTACCCATCATGTTGGGTGCTGCAATGGCAACGTCGAAATCCATAAAGCCTTCGCCCTGGATTTTTGCAACAAGGTCTTCTGCACCGACGATTTCTGCGCCTGCGGCAGCAGCAGCGTCAGCATCGGGGCCCTTTGCAAAAACAGCAACGCGGACAGACTTACCTGTACCGTTGGGGAGAACGACAGCGCCTCTGACCTGCTGGTCAGCGTGGCGGGAGTCAACGCCCAGACGAACGTGTACTTCAACAGTTTCGTCAAACTTTGCTGTTGCGGTCTTGATAGCAAGATCAAGAGCTTCAGCGGTATCATAGAGATTTGTTCTCTCTACAAGCTTTGAGCTTTCAATATATTTTTTTCCGTGTTTCATTGTGTTAATTTCCTCCCAATCATGTGGTTAATCGGATTTTTCCTCCCACAGTCTGTCATCAGTCGGCAACGACGACGCCCATGCTGCGAGCAGTGCCTGCGATCATGCTCATAGCTGTTTCAATGCTTGCTGCGTTGAGGTCAGCCATTTTCTGTTCTGCGATCTTGCGAATCTGCTCCTGAGTGATCGTTGCAACCTTAGTCTTGTTGGGAACGCCTGAACCGCTTTCGATTCCGCATGCTTTCTTAATAAGAACTGCTGCGGGCGGTGACTTTGTGATGAAAGAGAATGTACGGTCTGCATAAACTGTGATAACAACAGGAATGATGAGACCCATGTCATTCTTTGTGCGCTCGTTGAATTCCTTTGTGAACGCCATGATGTTAACGCCGTGCTGACCCAGAGCGGGACCTACGGGCGGAGCCGGAGTTGCTTTGCCGGCAGGAATCTGAAGTTTGATTAAGCCAACAACTTTCTGTGCCATAATAAAAAACCTCCATAATAGTGTGGTAAATGTCGGGATTTTTTTAAAATTTAAATCCCTCCCACGAAGCCGCAAGGCGGCCGCGCCAAAGGCGCTATAATTTGAAAGGGCGTTGCCCTCAAATTACCGTGATTGTTATTGCGTGTGCAATCAGTCTTCGGCAAGTTCAACCTGGTCAAGCTCAAGCTCGACAACAGTTTCTTTACCGAAAAGAGCGGAAACAGTGACACGAACCATATTGTTTTCAATGTCAAGTTCCTCAACCGTTCCTGAGAAGCCGTCAAAGATTTCGTCAATGATATTGACTGTGTCGCCAACCTTGTAAGAAACCTCAACCGTTCTCTTTTCAACGCCAAGGCGAAGAACCTCTTCTTCTGTGAGGGGAACAGGTTTGCTTTCGGGGCCTACGAAGCCCGTGACGCCCCTTGTGTTGCGGATTACGAACCAGGTGTCGTCAGTCATCTTGGGGCGGTTATCCTTATCGGGGGTTACGGCGACCTTGACAAGAACATAACCGGGGAAAAGCTTGCGCTCAACCTCTTTTTTCTTTTCAATGTCGGTAACGGTTTCGGTAGGGATTTTTACCTCAAGAATAAGGTCCTGCATTTTGCGGTTTTCAACAACCTTTGCAATGTTTGCGGCAACCTTGTTTTCGTATCCTGAGTAGGTATGAACAACATACCATCTTGCTTCAGCTGACATGGATTAATCCTCCCAACTTTTAATTAGCCGAGGAATTTGCTTAATGCAATCTTTGCAGCTGTTGTGGCTTCGGTTGTAGCCTCAGAGTTATTCGCGACAGCCTCAGCAGCCTTTTTGAGACCTGCAAGGATTAACGAAAGAATCTCGTCAACACCGAAAATCACGAGTGCGCAAACGCCGACCATTGCAAGAACGATGCCTGTTGACTTGAGAACAGTCTTTTTGTCAGGCCATACAATCTTTTTGAGGTCGCCCTTGGAGTCCTTGAAGAACTTCTTGATACGCTTGGCAGCACGCACGAAGAAATTACCGTTGGGGTTCTTAGCCTTTTCAACCTTTTTGGTGGCTTTTTCCGCCTTGGCAACTTTTTCGGCAGCCGTGGGGTTTTCCTTTTTCGCCATCGGTTTTTTCCTCCTGCTTACTTTGTTTCTTTGTGGAGAGTATGTTTCCTGCAGAAACGGCAGTACTTGTTCATCTCCAGCCTGTCGGGTGAGTTTTGCTTGTTTTTCATTGTGTTGTAGTTGCGCTGTTTGCATTCGGTGCAAGAAAGTGTGATTTTGATTCTTTTACCGTTAGCAGCCATGTGCGGCACCTCCATCCTTAGGATAATTTAGCCTCCCTCTGCGAGTTGAAATTTGGGCACAAAAAAAGAACCCTTGTGCAGAGGTGCAATAATAATAACATATTACACCCCTGCCGTCAAGTGCTTTTTTCACGAATTTTGCTTTATTTAATTACATTATATTAAGCAATATACCCCAAAATCAATCAAGTTCGAACTGGCCTGTATAAAGCTGATAGTATTTGCCGTGCTGTGCAATCAGGTCGTCGTGATTGCCGCGTTCAATGATAACGCCGTGTTCAAGCACCATAATTGCCTGAGAATTTCTGACAGTGGAAAGTCGGTGGGCAATGACGAAAACCGTTCTGCCCTCCATAAGCTTATCCATACCCTTTTCAATCAAGCGCTCTGTTCTTGTATCAATGGAGCTTGTCGCCTCGTCAAGAATCAGAACGGGCGGGTCGGCAACCGCCGCACGTGCAATGGCAAGAAGCTGACGCTGACCCTGTGAAAGATTTGAGCCGTCACCCGTAAGCATTGTGTTGTAGCCTTCGGGCAGGCGGGAAATGAACGAATGGGCATTTGCAAGCTTTGCGGCGGCAACGATTTCTTCATCCGTTGCGTCGAGCTTACCGTATGCGATGTTATCCCTTACCGTGCCTGTGAACAAGTGTGTATCCTGCAAGACAATACCCATTGAACGGCGCAGGTCGTCCTTTTTGATTTTTCTGATATTGATTCCGTCATAGCGGATTTTACCCTCATCAATATCATAAAAACGGTTAATAAGATTTGTGATTGTTGTTTTACCCGCACCGGTTGAACCGACAAAGGCGATTTTCTGACCCGGATTGGCATAAAGTGAGATGTTGCGTAAAACAGGATGCTCGCCGTCATAGCTAAACGTTACGTTTTCAAAGACAACGTCACCCTTCCACTCGGTGTAAGTAACTGTGCCGTCACCGTGCGGATGCTTCCACGCCCAGTGACCCGTACGCTTGCTGCACTCGGTAATATTGCCGTTTGCATCAATCTCGGCATTGACAAGTGTCACATATCCCTCGTCAACCTCGGGTTTCTCATCAATGATTGCAAAAATTCTTTCTGCACCCGCAAGGGCGGCAAGAATGTTGTTAAACTGCTGTGCAACCTGAGTGATGGGTTGTGAAAACTGACGTGTATACTGTAAAAACGATGCAATCGCACCAATTGAAAGCGTCATGCTTGTGCCGCCCAGGAGAAACGCCGTTACGCCTGAAACGGCTGAAAAGTCGGGAACTTTAAGCATTATGAAAGCTCCGATGGTTGCGGTTGCGGCAAAGTTGAAATAAGAAATGTTGCCCATAATAGGCATCAGCACACTTGCGTAGGTGTGTGCATTTGTTGCGGCAACACGGTAACCGTCATTGATTTTTTCAAAGTCGCCCTTTACTCTGTCTTCCCTTGTGAAAACCTTGACAACCTTCTGACCCTCGATATATTCCTCAAGGTAGCCGTTGACCTTGCCGACAGCAAGCTGCTGTGCACGGAAATAATTCGCACTTCTGCCGCCGATGATTTTGACAATGACAAACATAATGACAAGCATTATGATAATGAGACCCGTCATTGCGGGGCTGATGGAAAGCATCATCACAAACGTGCCGACAAGGGTAATGACGGATGAAACAATCTGCACAAAGCCCTGACTGACAGCCTCACGCACAACGTCAACGTCATTGGAAAAGCGGCTCATTATTTCGCCGTGGGTGTGATTGTCGAAATATTTAATCGGCAACTCCTGCAAATGTTCAAAAAGGTCACGGCGCAACGAATGAAGGGTTGAGTGCGTGATATTTATCATAATGCGTGAATAAGTGTACTGTGCAACTGCGCCCAAAACATAGACCGCCGCCATAAAAACAAGGTAGCCGATGAGCTTTGCGAAAAGATTTTCGCCCGTTGACACCATTTCAGCTATGGTATTTATGACGTAAGTGAGCATTCTTGTTGCAATGATTGTTGCGCCCGCCGCTGCAATGACAAGCACGCCGACAAGCACAAGCAGAATTTTTTTCTGCGTAATGTAACCGAGTAATCTTTTAAAAGTTTCTTTGACGTTTTTCGGTTTTTCAAACCTCATTCCCTGAGCCGGGCCGCCACGTTGCTTTTTGCCGGCGTTTTTGCGGTTTTCACTCATGCGCTCACCTCCTCGCCCTTGCCTTCCTGCTGTGAAGTAAATACATCACGGTAAATCTCATTGTTTTGGAGTAACTGCTCGTGTGTACCGATTCCGTTTATTTTACCGTCATCAAGCACAATGATTTTGTCTGCGTGCATTATGGAATTGATGCGCTGTGCGATTATTATTGTTGTTGTGTCACCCAGCGAATCTCTGAAACCTGCACGGATTTTTGCATCCGTTGCGGTGTCAACGGCACTGGTGCTGTCATCAAGAATAAGAATTTTCGGTTTTTTGAGAATCGCTCTCGCAATACAAAGACGCTGCTTCTGACCGCCCGAAACATTGACGCCGCCCTGCTCGATTTCGCTGTCGTATTTATCGGCAAAGGTTTCGATAAACGGCGCCGCCTGAGCAATTTCGGCAGCCGCTTTTATTTCTTCTTCCGTGGCGTTTTCGTTGCCCCAGCGAAGATTGCTTTCGATTGTGCCCGAGAAAAGCACGTTGTTTTGCAAAACCATTGAAATTCCGTTGCGAAGATTTCTGAGTGTGTAATCTTTTACGGGACGTCCGCCGACAAGCAATTCGCCGTCTGTGATGTCATAAAGACGGGGAATAAGCTGAACAAGCGAGGTCTTTGCACTGCCCGTGCCGCCGAGGATACCAACGGTTTCACCCGAGGCAATGCTTAAATTAATATTGTCAAGAACATTGTTCTGACCGTCTTTTTTATATTTGAAGCAGACATTTTTAAACTCGACTGAGCCGTTTTCAACAACCGCTTCGGGGTCAGCATCCGCATCGGAAATGTCGGGAACCTCGTCAAGCACCTCAACAATTCTCGCAATTGATGCTCTGCCCATAACGCTGACAACAAAAATCATTGAAATCATCATAAGCGACATCAGAATCTGCTGAACGTAGGTGACAAAGCTTGTGACATCACCTATCTGCATTTCGCCTTTAAGCACAAGGTTGCCGCCAAACCAGAGGATGAGCACCATACAAGCGGAAATGGAAAGGGTCATAACCGGGCCGTTGAGGATGATAAGCTTTTCGGCAAAGATTGAAGCGGCTTTGAGGTCGTCGTTACTAGCACGGAATTTTTCTTTTTCGTGCTTTGCGCGCACAAATGCCTTGACAACCCTGGCAGCAATCAGGTTTTCCTGAATTCCTGTGTTGAATCTGTCGTATTTCTTAAACATTCTACGGAAACGGGGGTAAGATTTGAGGCCAATAAACAGAAGGGCAAAAGCCATCAGCGGCGCAACACCGAGGAAAACACCTGCAAGGCGTGAGTTAATCTGGAACGCCATGAATATGGCCATAATCAGCATCAGCGGTGAGCGGAAAAGCATACGCAGTGCCATCATATAACCCATCTGCACGGTGTTGATGTCTGTGGTCATTCTTGTGATGAGCGAGCCGGTTGAGAATTTATCAACGTTGCCGAAAGAGAAATCCTGCACCTTGCAGAAAATTGCGTGACGAAGCTCCGCGCCGAAGCCCATACCTGCCTTTGCGGCAAACCTTGCCGCCGCCGCACCGAAAATCAGGGCAAAAAGAGCCATCACAACCATCAGCACACCCATTTCGACAACAAGGTCGATGCCCGTTTTTTTGCCGAAGCCGAGGGCAAGCAGGACGTTGACAACAAAACCTTTTTTTGTTGAAATGTCCGCACCGCGGATGCCGCAGTCAATTATAATTGACATAAGATAAGGAATGAAAACCTCAATTACAACCTCAAATGCGATTGAAACAGGGCTTAAAAGCGACACAAGGCGGTACTTTTTGGCATAATGCAACAGTTTCTTTATCATTCTTCGCATTTCTCCTTTTCTTTGATGTATCTGAATATCTCTTCGTCACTTTCAATGTCATAAGAGGCGTTGTGAATTATTCTGTCAAGCATATTTTCGAGCAGAGACAGTTCTTCATCTGAAAGACCCGAAAACATCCGTTTATCAATTATGTCGCACTCCTCACGGCACTTGCGCTGTGCCGCCCTGCCCTTTTCGGTGAGGGAAATACGATTAATACGCATATCCGACGGGTCAGGCGTTTTTTCAATAAGACCCGTTTTGCACATACGCTTTATACTGACCGCAACCGAGGCGGCGCTGACACGCATATTGCGGGCAAGCTCGTTTTGCGCACAGTTGCCGTGCTCTGCAAGATAATCAAGAATCGGCGGCTGTCCGAAATATATATCATTGCCCGAAAGAGCCTTGATTATGCGGTAACGGTGCAACACCGTCATTTTCAGGAATTTGTGCATCAGCCTTCGCTTGTCAGAGGGCATAGTATCACCTTTCAAAAAATAATAAACCGATTAATTGTTAACCGGCTAACTAATATCCTATTATAAAGCCTCCTGACAAAAAGTCAAGAGGCTTTTGTGCTTTTTTAAAATAATATCAGTTACGATCACTCTACTGTGCCCGTCTTGAATGTAACCTTTGTATAGCCGTCAAGGATGTTATCAAACTCAACGGTTGCATCAAAGAAATCGGGCAATAAAATGTTGCTGACATATTTTTTGCCGAAGATTGTCATCATCGTTTTGTCAACTGAAATTTCGTTGGAAAGATCAATTTTCTGACCGAGTATCTTTTCAAGCTGAGTAACCTCGAAATAGTAGAAAACGGTCTGCTCGTGACGGTAGATAAAATCAACCTCAGGGGTGAATTCCTTGCCGTCAACGGTAAAAACAGCATTTTCGTTGACGTCAAAAATGGACCAGGGAATTTCCTCAACCTCAACGTCAAGAGCGTTGTATTTTTCCGCTTCAAATCTGATACCGTTGTAAGAAACCTTGCCGTAATCGTCAACTACTGCTTTTTCGCCGTCTTTTTCTTCGTATCTTACAAGGTGAACACCGTCTTTTTCACGCACAAGACCTGCACCGAGAAAACTGCAGGTGCTGGTGCAGAAAACCTGCATTTCGGGCTCCTCGGTAACCGTGTAGGGGCTGATGTCGTACTCATACATTGCAAGCACGCTCTTATCGCCCGTTTTTGCGGTGCCTGCAGTAATCAGTTCATTTTCACCGTCACCGTCAATATCATAAAGCAAAGCGGTTTCAACAAGGAACGTCGTAGCTTTTATGGCAGTTTCACCGTCGGCATCAACGGAAACGATGTAGGAAGCCTCGCCGCCCTCAGCACCGTAAATTGCCATGGGTGCATCACCGTCGTTGCCCGTGTCAATCTGTACCTCGTAAAGGTCCCCGCCCGAAAGTTCGGAATCGCCGTCAAAATTTTCGAGCTCATTAATCAGATCGGCCGCATTTCTTTCGTTTTTATACTCGGGGGAACAACCTGCAAAACAACCGAGTGCAAGCACGGTTACAAGAAGCAGTACAAAAAACTTTTTCATAATTATTCTCTCCTTTTATCGCAGAATTTCGCCTGTTACAGCGTTGATTATGTTGTGAAAAACCGCCGCATGTGCACCCGAAATATATTTATCGAGGTGCATTGAACCGAAGAACCAGCGCTTGTAGCGGCAGACCTCCGAAAGCTCTTCAAGATAAGTGTTAAGGCCCGTCACGCTTGCGGTGGCGTTATCTTTGAGCAACAGAAAGCCTTTTATTTTCATCGGCGGCTCGTGGGTGATGATGTAGTCAACACTGCAATAATTGTTTTCAATGTTTTCCGCACCCTCCAGAAGCTCTTCCCTTGACGGGAATTCAAGACGTGACCAGGCTTCCTTTTCAAAGCGGATATCAATATCGGGACTTTCGCCGCCGCCCATTGTAAAGATTTTCATGCCCTCAATTTCAAAGACCTGACCGCGCATCAGGTGATAAAGATTACCGCCGATGTGGTGCACCTTGCCGCCGTTCCACGACGTTACGCGGTAAGCGTTGAGAAGCTCAAAATTTTCATGGGTACCGTCAATGAAACAGATGTTGTATTTTTTCTTGCCAAGTCTGGCAAGGATTTTTTTCTCAGCCTTGCTGTTATCCCAGATAAAGCCGAAATCGCCGCAGACAATGAGCGTGTCGCCCTTTTTCAGTTTTTTTGCCGCCGCACTTTCAAAACGTGCCACATCACCGTGAGTGTCACCGGTAACATATATCATTGCGCGCTCATCCCTTTCACAGCGTATTTTGAAAAATATAATTGATTTTTCTGTTTCTTTTTTTGTTTTAATCTGTTATAATGAAAACAAGTTTATTCACATTAATAATACTACAAAAACGGTGTAATGTCTATGAAAAAATTAATAATTTTATTTTTGAGCGTAATATTTTTGATTTCAGGTGCATTTTGTCTGCCGGCAAATGCCGCTTTTGATTCTGCAATGGAAAAACTAGATCTTTATTCCGATACGGTTTATCTTGTCAGCACCGACAACGGCACAGTGCTGTTTGACAAAAATTCAGACCGTCAGACCGCGCCCGCAAGTCTTACAAAAATCACAACCGCCATTGTCGTGCTGGAAAACTGCGACGACCTTGACGCTGTCATCACCGTGCCCTCATACTGCATTGAAATGCTCAAAGGCACGGGCAGCTCAATGGCAGGTCTTAAAGCAGATGAAGAAATTTCCATTCACAACCTGCTGCGCTGTTTGCTGATTGCAAGCGCAAACGAGGCAGCACTGATTCTTGCCGACCACGTCGGCGGAGGCGACATTGACAAATTTGTCACAATGATGAATGAAACCGCCAAAAGACTCGGCTGCACCGACACGCACTACGTAAATCCCCACGGTCTTGATGACGATTACCAGTACACAACAGCAAGGGATGTTGCGATTCTTGCCGCACACGCAATGGAAACTTATCCCGCTTTTACGGAAATAGTTTCGCGCGTGACCTACCAGATTGAGTCAACCAACATGCACCCCGACGGACTCAAACTGCACAACACGAACTATATGCTAAACGCCGCCTACAAGGACTATTACTGCAACTATGTTTCGGGCATCAAAACAGGCTCCACTGACAATGCAGGCAAGTGCGTTGTTGCTTCCATTTCCAAAAACGGCTACTCTTACATCGGCGTTGTCATGAATGCGCCCTTTGAGGACATTGATAACGACAACTACGATGAAAACTGCGCCTTTGTTGACTGCAAGGAAATGTTTGAGTGGGCAATCAGAAACATTGAACTTGTCAAGATTTCCGACCCTGACGACATTGTTGCTGAAATTCCCGTCAGACATTCCTGGACAACCGACCACGTTACGTTAAGCCCCGCCGAAGAGCTTTATGAGCTTGTGCCCTCAGGCGTTGACACGGGCAGTCTGCTCATTGAACCCGTTGACGGTGCTTATCCCGAATTCATCAACGCACCGCTCAGGAAAGGTGACGTTGTGTGCAGGGCAAACGTGCTTTATGCAGGCGACATTGTTGCGGAAATCGACCTTGTTGCAAACGAGAGCATCGGCAGAAGCATAATACTTCTCATCGGCTCATATATAAAACGTGCGGCTTCTTCGGTTATTTTTAAAATCGTTGCCGTGCTTGCGGCTCTTGCCGTGCTTGCATACATCGTGCTCATATTTTTCAAAAACAAAAAAGTAAAACCCCGCGGTAAGGTTGGCGTTGCCACCTACAAAGATTACCGTAATAACAATAAAAAAAGATAAAACAGGTGACTGATATGGCTGAATTATTCAAGGGCAGAGCGCCCGAATCCGACTACAACAAACTGCTCGATATGTTAAACGACGTATTCTTCCCCGACGGTAACGAAAACTTCCTTGCCCTGCTTCCGAAGCTTTACAAAAAAAAATATAACCCCTGCCACAATAACTTCATTATAAAAGAAGATGACTCCATCAAAGGTGCGGTCGGCTTTTATTACAACGATTTTTATGCCGCAGGTGAAAAGCTTACAAACGCAGGCATCGGCAACGTTGCCGTTTCGCGTGATTCGCGCGGCAAGGGCTACATGATTGAATGTATGAATCTGTGCCTTGAACAGATGTACAAGGATGCCGACATATCTCTGCTCGGCGGTCAGCGCCAGAGATATGCACACTTCGGCTATGAGCCTGCCGGTTGCATTTATTTCTTCGGTATTCACGAGTCAAACATTTCACATCTGCGCGGTAAAGATTCAAAAAGCAACTTCACCGCCGTGGCGGTAAAAGAATCCGACACGGAATTGCTGAAAAAAATCAATGCCCTGCATAACGAATTCCCGTTCCACGCAATAAGACCCGACGACGCACTGTATGATATTCTTACCTCGTGGCACGGCAGACCCTTTGCCGCACTTGATGCAAACGGCAATTTCAAAGGCTACTTCATCATCGGCGGCAGTGGTGACATTTATGAATTCATTCCGAAAAATGCCGACGACACGCTCGACCTTTTAATGTGTGCGTTTGAGGTTTCGGATGCCGACAGCATCAAAGTAAAAGTGCCCCCCTGCAACACGGAAATCGCAAAGGCTCTCAGCGAAATCTGCGAATATTATGACCTGGGCACAAGCGAAAACATCTGCATTTTAAACTTTGAAAACACAATCAGAGTAATGATGAAAGTCATTGCAACCTACCAGACCCTCGGTGACGGCGAGCTGACAATGCTCATTCACGGTGTGAGGGCTGATGAAAACATTAAAATCAGAGTTGAAAACAACACGGTCAGCGTGTGCAAAACTGATGAAAAGGCAGACATTGAGCTCGACCACGGCACTGCTGTCAGATTTGTGTGTGCACCCGTTTCAATCGAAAGAAACAATCTGCCTGCTTTTGCTGCAAGGTGGTTCCCCCTGCCGATTGCGGTGCTGGGTGCAGACACGGTATGATCCCCTTTCAAAAAGGAGTTGTTTAAATGAAGTTACGCAGAATTCTTGCTTTCGTTTTGTCGGTTCTCTGCGTTGTAAGCTGTGTTGTTCTGCCATGTACGGCGGCTGAAAGCAAAACCCCTGCCGACTACGTTGACACGCTCTTCGGCACGACGCTCAGCGCAACCTTTGCAGGCCCTGCCCTGCCAAACGGTTCGGTTTCGCCAAGCCCCGAAACAACCCCCTGTGAAAACGGCGGCTACATCCGCGGCAACGGAATTGTCGGCTTCGGTCAGCTTTATTCGCAAGGCTCGGGCGGCACGAAATCTTACGGCAATTTTCTGCTCAGCCCTCAGACGGGCAGTACGCCCGCCACCGATGATGCCAAGCGCATCAGCACGGTAAGCGACGAAAAGGGCAAGGCTTATTATTACACCGCCACGCTTGACAAATATGACATAAAAGCTGAAATTGCGCCTCACGCAAACAGCGCAATTTACCGTTTCACTTTTCCTGCCGGCAAAGAAGCCTCGCTTTATCTTGACGTTTCAAGAAAAATCGGCGGCAGTGTTGCAATGCGAAACGGCTCTGTCACCGTTGATGGGGCAAACCGCACGGTAAGCGGAGGCGGCACCTTCGGCGACAACTGGAATCCCTCCGAATGGGACATGTTCTTCTCTCTCGAATATGACACCGATGCAGCTGTCGGAATTTATAAAGGCAACACACCTTCGGTTGCGACAACAGCGGCGGTAACAGGCGAAAAGCTGGGAGCTTTCATAAATTTCGGCACAAGTGACACCGAAAGGGTTGTCACGGTTAAAATTGCCGTTTCTTTTGAAAGCGTCAAAAAGGCCGAAAGCCTGCTTTCGGCGCAGATTCCCGACTTTGATTTTGATGCGGTGCGCAGCAACGCAAAAGACGAGTGGAACAGAGTTCTTTCAGCCGTAACGCTTTCCGACACAGCTGACGAAAGCACAAAGCGCAGGATTTACACCGCACTTTATCACGCCAACATCCAGCCGCGTAACCGAGTCAGCGACCACGGCAACTGGGACGATTATTACACTATCTGGGATTCGTGGAAAACCGCATTTCCGCTGATGACTCTGCTGCGTCCAGAGGTGGTTGCAGACAATCTCAATTCATTCATAAACCGTGCAAATTCGGGCGACAAGGTTATGTCGGATGCTTTCATTCAGGGCAAAGAATTCGTCTGCGGTCAGGGCGGAAACGACATTGAAAACATTTTCGCCGACGCCTGCATCAAAAATCTTGACGGTGTTGACTGGCAGGCCGCTTACGCCGCAGTGAAAGCAGACGCAATGAATATGCGCACCGATGAATATATGAAATACGGTTACTGTTTCAGCAGTAAAAAAAGTGCCGACGGCAGATTTACATATTCACGCCGTCTTAAACCCTGCTCGGCAACGCTCGGCTTTTCCCTCAACGATTACGCAGTCAGCGTTATGGCGGACAGTCTCGGCTACACCGAGGACGCCGCATACTTTGCCGAAAGGTCTCACAATTGGGAAAAAATCTGGAACAAACACAAGGTGCAGGGCGGATTCGCCGGTTTCCCCGACCTGAGAATCCCCGTGCTCGGCTTTGTTTCTCCCCTTTCCCCGACGGCGGTTTACGATATTTTGTTCTATGAAGAAAACGCATGGGAAGCAATCTGCACAAATTTTTATGACCTGGACAGAATAATTGAACTGTGCGGCGGCACGGCTCAATTCACCCGCAGGCTTGAATATGCCTTTGACAAAGGTTACATTGATTTCACAAACGAGCCTTCGTTTATGACCCCCTGGATTTTTGCAAACGAAAAGGTCGGCAAGCCCGCCCTTGCAAGCAGATATGCCGACGTTTTTCTTTCCTATTTCACTGAAAACGATTACCCCGGCGACGAGGATAACGGTGCAATGTCCTCCCTCTACATTTTCCTGATGTCAGGATTTATGCCCTTTGCGACAACAAACGACTATTATCTGCACGGCACACGCCTTGACAAAATCACTTTCAATCTTGCAAACGGCAAAGCTTTCACCGTCACGGGCGAAAATGCAGGCGGCAACAACATTTACGTACAGTCCGCAACGCTCAACGGCGAGCCTCTGAACGTTGCAAAAATCACCTATGAGCAGATAACCGACGGCGGTGAGCTTCACTTTGTGATGGGCGACACCCCCTCTGACTGGGCAACATTGCAGACGGATGAAAATGAAAATGAAAACGACACCGACAACCTCACACTCACTGAAAAAATCAGAAATTTTTTCACCTGTGTGTTTTCTGTTTTCGGCAAAATTTTCAACTGATATTCACAAAAAAATGGCTTGAACGTTTTTCGTTCAAGCCACATTTTTTGCTTATTTTTTCTTGATCCGCTCCCAGTATTCCCTGAAAGCCTGCTCGGTTTTGTTGTCGCCGTATTCGTAATACTTTGCGTCTTTGAGACGGTCGGGCAGATACTGTTGCTCAACCCAATGATTGGGGTAAGCGTGCGGATATTTATAAAACTGACCCTTGTTCTGATTATCTTCGCCGTCATAGTGCATGTTCTGCAACTGACGCGGCACGGGACCTGTTTTGCCTTTTCTGATGTCCTCCATTGCGGCATTGATTGCATCGTGACCCGTGGTGGATTTCGGCGAATTGCAAACGAGTATCACCGCATCGGCAAGGGGAATTCTGGCCTCGGGCAGACCAACCATCAGTGCCGTATCAACTGCCGCTTTGACGATGGAGATAATCTGCGGATAAGCAAGGCCGACATCCTCACTTGCACACACAAGCAGACGGCGGCAAGCAGAGGGTAAATCACCCGCTTCAAGCAGACGGGCAAGGTAATGAATTGCGGCATCGGGGTCAGAGCCGCGCATTGATTTCTGATAAGCGGAAACAATGTCATAATGCTCGTCACCGTCTTTATCATAGCGCATTGCACTTTTCTGTGTCAGCTCTTTTGCGCTTTCAAGAGTTACGGTGCGAGCACCGTCAATCAGCGGTGATGACAAAACGCATAGTTCAACCGCATTCATCGCCTTTCGCACATCACCGCCGCAAGAAGAGGAAATGTGCCCGCTGACACCGTTTTCGAGGGTGTATCTTTCCCCTCTTTCTTCACCGATGAAATCAAATGCACGCTTGACTGCAATTTCAATTTCTTCGGCAGTGACGCTTTTGAATTCAAACACCGTGGAACGGCTCAGAATTGCATTATAGACATAAAAATATGGATTTTCCGTGGTGGAGGCAATGAGGGTAATCATTCCGTTTTCAATGTATTCAAGCAAGGACTGCTGTTGCTTTTTATTGAAATACTGAATTTCGTCAAGATAAAGCAGAATTCCGTTAGGCGCCTCAAAAGTGTTGAGCTTTGAAACCGCCTCTTTGATATCTGCCGTGCCTGCGGTTGTGCCGTTGAGCTTCACAAGGCAACGGTCGGTTGAACATGCAATAATTGAAGCAAGCGTTGTTTTGCCCACGCCCGACGGTCCGTAAAACACCATATTAGGCAATTCACCCGAAAGAATTATGTTCCTCAGCGGCTTGCCCTCACCGAGCAAGTGCTTCTGACCGACAATGTCGTCAAGGCTTTTCGGTCTTAATCTGTCAGCTAACGGTGCAGACATCTGCCTTCACCTCCTTAAAAGTTTTGTAAAGCCGCAAGGCAACCCTGCGGCTTTGATTTTTACTTACCGAACATCAGCAACAGGAAGCCTGCGGCAACGGCAGAGCCGATAACGCCTGCAACGTTGGGTCCCATTGCGTGCATAAGAAGGAAGTTTGTGGGGTTGTATTTTCTTCCCTCAGTCTGTGCAACTCTGGCAGCCATGGGAACAGCAGAAACGCCTGCCGCACCGATAAGGGGATTGATTTTACCGCCGGTGATAAGATAAAGCACCTTGCCCAGAAGCACACCGCCCGCGGTTGAGAACGAGAAAGCAGTAAGACCGAGACCGATGATGAGCAGCGTTTTAAGCTGAAGGAAGGTCTGGCCGTTTGCGGTTGCTCCGACGGTGAGGCCAAGCATAATCGTAACAATATTTGTGAGCGCATTCTGCGCAGTATCACTGAGTCTTTCGGTGACTCCGCACTCCTTGAAGAGATTGCCGAGCATAAGGAAGCCGATGAGCGATGCACAGGAAGGAATAATGAATGAGCACAAAACAGCAACGATAATCGGGAAAACAATCTTTTCGGTTTTGCTGACCTTACGAAGCTGCTTCATTTCAACCTTACGCTCTTTTTCTGTTGTAAGAAGCTTCATAATGGGCGGCTGGATAAGCGGGATAAGCGCCATATAGGAATAAGCCGCAACGGCGATGGGGGCAAGAAGATGAGGGGCAAGCTTGCCGGTGAGGAAGATTGCGGTCGGGCCGTCCGCGCCGCCGATGATACCGATGGAAGCCGCCTCTTCGGGAGTGAAACCGACAGCGATGGAAAGTGTGAAGGCAACATAAACGCCAAGCTGTGCCGCCGCACCGAGAAGAAGGCTGACGGGGTTTGCGAGCATCGGGCCGAAGTCAGTCATTGCGCCGATGCCGAGGAAAATAAGACAGGGGAAAATCGAACTTTTAACACCTGCATATATAAGTCTTAAAACACCGGAATCATACCAGTGAGCGCCCTCAACAAGATTTGATGTATCCATAATACCTGTCGGGTCAGCCATAAGCTCTGCACCCGGAAGGTTTGCAAGAAGAATGCCGAACGCAATCGGAACAAGAAGAAGCGGTTCAAACTTTTTGGCAATTGCAAGGAAAAGGAGCACGAAAGAAACAAGCAGCATTACAAGCTCTTGCCAGGTAAGCATCGCAAAGCCTGAGCTTTCCCAGAGGCCGAGAAGAACGTCTTTAATCATTTTTTACCGGCTCCTTTCTTTTCGTTATCCAGAAGTCTGATTGATTTGAAGCTGAGTCTGTTGACGGGAATTCCCGACTTCTGTGAAACAATAGCCATAATGACCGCCGCTGTTTTTTCATCCGTACCGATAAGCTCAACCTCACTGTTGTCTGCGCTTACGGGGGCGGCAACGGGCGCGGTAACTGACTCGGGGGCCGGAGCGACCTTGGCTTTTTTTGCTATCTGTCTTTCGATTGCTCTGATAACTTTTGAAGCAAGAATGATGCAAACGGCAATTATTGCAAGAATTGACATAACAACAGTAACACCCACAAGTGAGATTACCAGTGCGTCAACAAGATTAAAATCCATTCTTTTGCCTCCTTAATTCAAATTAAATAATAATTGTTCGCTCAAAGCGAATAATAAGGACGTTCACTGCTTACGGAGAACGCCCTTTTAAGTTTTATTCTGTTAATCAGTTCTTTTTATCCTTTTTGTCGGGCATGCTGTTAAGGGCATTGACAACCATAACAACAACACCGGTAACGATAAAAATGCCAAGCATACCTTTGCCCATGTAAGGCAATGAGCTTAATAAATAATCAAAATTTATACCCATAATTTTTTTCTCCTTAATTAGCCAGGAACGCAAGGATAAGACCGCCTGCGATAACAGAAGCAATCTGGCCCGAAACGTTTACGCCGATTGAATGCATAAGAAGGAAGTTCTGATTATCCGCTTCAAGGCCGAGCTTGTGAACAACTCTGGCTGACATGGGGAATGCAGAAATACCTGCCGCACCAATCATAGGATTGATTTTGTTTTTGAGGAAAAGGTTCATAAGCTTTGCAAGCATAATGCCGCCGAACGTATCAACAACAAAAGCAACAAGGCCGAGACCCATAATAAGAAGAGTTTCAACTCTGAGGAATTCTTCGGCAGTCATTCTTGAAGCAATGGTGATGCCGAGGAAAATTGTGATAAGGTTTGCAAGAACCTTCTGTGCAGTTTCCGAAAGCGAGTTGAGAACGCCGCACTCACGGATGAGGTTTCCGAACATAAGGAAACCGATGAGTGCAACAGCATCAGGGGCAACAATACCGACGATGGCTGTGATGATGATGGGGAAAAGAATCTTTGTTCTCTTTGAAACTGTTTTACCCGTGTAATCCATGCGGATTTTTCTTTCAGCCTTTGTTGTGCAAAGCTTGATGATGGGGGGCTGAACGATGGGAACAAGAGCCATGTAAGAATAAGCTGCAACCATAATCGCTGCGGTGTAGTTGGAATTGAGCATATTCGCAACGAAGATTGAGGTCGGGCCGTCAGCGGCACCGATGATTGCAATTGAAGCGGCATCGTTGATTTCGAAGCCGAAAAGGGATGCCATACAGAGAGTGAAGAAAATGCCGAACTGTGCCGCCGCACCGAAGAACATAAGTTTCGGATTTGTAAGCAGAGGTTCAAAGTCAATCATTGCACCGATGCCAATAAAAAGAATCAGCGGGAAAAGCTCGTGCTGATTGATACCGATTTCAAAAAGGTGTTCAATAACAGCAGCGGCGCCCGACTCGGGAAGGTTGACAAGGATTGCACCGAAACCCATGGGAAGAAGAAGGGTCGGTTCCATCTCTTTGGCAATGGCAAGGTAAATGAGAATACCGCCGATTACCCACATTGCAACCTGAGGCCACGAGAGGAGCATCAGGTTTTCATATAACACATCCATCAGTTAACCTCCAAATCAAATAACAAGGAGAACTTCGTCGCTGTTAACTGTTGAGCCCTTGGTTACGAGAACCTGTTTTACAACGCCGTCGCAGGGTGCAACAATATCGTTTTCCATTTTCATAGCTTCAAGAACAACAAGAACGTCGCCTGCTTTTACAGCAGAGCCGACAGCTACGTTAACATTGAGAATTGAGCCGGGCATGGGAGCAACAACCTGTGTGCCTGAGGCTGAAACAGCAGTGGCAACGGGTGCAGGGGCTGTTGCGGGAGTGGGAGCAGCAACGGGAGCGGCAACGGGAGCGGCAACGGGTGCAACAGCGTCGGAAACGTTAGTCACAACAGCTTCGCACTCATTTACTTCTACTTCGTAATCTTTACCGTTAAGGGTTACAACATATTTCATTTTATTTATCCTCCATCAATTTGATTGACTTAAAGCTGAGTCTGTTAAGCTCAATTCCGCTTTTGTGGCTGACAATCGCCATAATGACTGCCGCGGTTTTTTCATCTGTGCCGATAAGGTCACAGCTGCCTGTGCTTTGGGCAGGTGCCGCAACGGCAACAGGTGCTGCTGCGGGCTGCTCTTTTTCGGCAACCGTTGCAGCAGGAGTTTTGGCGGCTTTTATCTTAGCATAAAGCGTGTAAATCGCCGCCGCAACAAAAATAACGGCAAGGGCAAAAGCAGGGGTTGTAAAAAATTTCATTTTTCTGCCCCCTTAAATTTCTCTGATTGAATATTTGAAGGTGTTTCTTTCTTTTGCATCGCGCTTTTCAAAGAAAGCCTCTGCCTGCATGGGGAATGCAATGTAAGAAAGAACGTCCTCTTCACTCTTTGCTTTGTCACCGAGGTAAGCTTTTGCTGCCTCAACACCGGGCTCAAGGGTATCGGCAAATCTGCCGGTGAAGGGCTTTTCATCACCGAGAACAAGTTTTGCAAGCTCGGGGCTGATTTCGCCGGGAGCCTTGCCGTACTCGCCTTTGACATAGCTCTTGACTTCCTTGGAGATGTTCTTGTATCTTTCGCCTGCAAGAACGTTTGCGGTTGCCTGAACGCCGACCATCTGGCTCATGGGAGTTACGAGGGGCGGATAACCGAGATCCTCACGGACTCTGGGTGTTTCGGCAAGGACTTCGTCAAGCTTGTCAAGCTTATTCTGTGCGGTAAGCTGTGCAACAAGGTTGGAAAGCATTCCGCCGGGAATCTGATAAACAAGTGCGTCTGTCTGTGTGCCCATAACAACGGGATTAAGCAGACCGCTTTCAAGTGCCTTTGCACGGATGGGTTTGAAGAAATCGTTGACCTCTTTGATTTTCTTTTCGTCAACGTCAAGCTCATAGCCCTGCTGACGCAGTGCATAAGCCATTGTTTCGGTTGCAGGCTGTGATGTGCCGCCCGAGAAGCAGGAAACAGCAGTGTCAACAACGTCTGCACCTGCCTCAACGCACTTCTGAAGTGTCATAAAGCCGAGACCTGTGGTGGAGTGTGTGTGGACAACAACGGGAAGCTTCACGTTTTCTTTGAGGGCCTTTACAAGGTCATAGCCTTCCTGCGGACCCATGATACCTGCCATGTCTTTGATGCAGATTGTGCCGACGCCCATATCTTCCATCTGCTTTGCAAGCTTTACATAGCTTTCAAGGTTATGGATGGGGCTGACGGTGAAGCAGATTGTACCTGATGCAATTGCACCGTTTTTGATTGTTTCGTCAACAGCAACCTCAATGTTGCGGATATCGTTGAGTGCGTCGAAAATTCTGATGATGTCAATACCGTTTTCAACGCTCTTCTTTACAAAAAGACGCACAACGTCGTCGGGATAGTGCTTGTAGCCGAGAAGATTCTGACCGCGAAGAAGCATCTGAAGCTTCGTATTGGGGCAGGCCGCCTTAATCTTACGCAGTCTTTCCCACGGGTCTTCGTTAAGGTAACGCAGGCAGGAGTCGAAGGTTGCGCCGCCCCAACATTCAAGAGAGTAATAACCGCACTCGTCAAGCTTTGAAAGCACAGGTGCAAAATCCTCAAAAGGCATTCTTGTTGCGATGAGGGACTGGTTGGCGTCTCTCAGCACTGTTTCGGTCAAATAAACTTTACTCATTGCAAAAACCCTTTCGTTAATTAAAATTCAAGACGTTTTTCGATGTATGCGGTAAGCTCGCTGACAGGAATTCTTTCCTGCTGCATTGTGTCACGGTCACGCACTGTTACGCAGCCGTCTTCTGCCGACTCAAAGTCGTAGGTGATGCAGAGGGGTGTACCGATTTCATCCTGACGGCGGTAACGCTTGCCGATGGAGCCTGTTTCATCAAAGTCAATCATAAACTTCTTCTGAAGTTCTTCGTAAACCTTGAGCGCATCGTCGGAAAGCTTTTTAGACAGAGGAAGAACAGCCGCCTTGTAAGGTGCAACAACGGGATTCAGGTGAAGAACAACTCTTGTGTCGTTCTTTTCGGCATCGATGACCTCTTCATCGTAAGCTTCGCAGAGAAGCGCAAGAACGGTTCTGTCAAGACCGTAGGTTGACTCGATGATAAAGGGAATGAATTTTTCGTTTGTTTCGGGGTCAAGATAATCCATCTTCTGACCGCTGTACTCCTGATGTCTTGTCAGGTCAAAGTTTGTTCTGTTGTGAGTGCCGTTGACTTCACCCCAGCCGAAGGGGAAGAGAAACTCGATATCGCAAGCAGCCTTTGCATAGTGGGCAAGCTTTTCGTGGTCGTGGTAGCGAAGATTTTCCGCTTTGATACCGAGATCCTGATAATACTTCATTCCGTATTCCTTGAAGTAATCGTAAAGCTCGTTGTCAGTGCCCTCTTTGCAGAAGGTCTGGAACTCCATCTGCACAAACTCGATTGTTCTGAAAGTGAAGTTGCCGGGGGTGATTTCATTTCTGAAAGCTTTACCTATCTGGCCGATGCTGAAAGGAAGCTTTGCTCTCATCGTTCTCTGAACGTTGAGATAGTTGACGTATTCACCCTGTGCGTTTTCGGGGCGGAGATAAATGACGTTTTTACTGTCATTGGTAACGCCTCTGAAAGTCTGGAACATGAGGTTGAACTCTCTGATGTCAGTAAAGTCATGCTTGCCGCAGTGGGGGCAAGGGATTGAATGAGCCTTGATGTACTCAAACATTTCCTCTTTTGTCATACCGTCTGCGTGTGCATCGGGATTGAAATCGTCAATAAGGTTATCTGCTCTGTGACGCTTTTTACATTCTTTGCAGTCAAGAAGAGGGTCAGAAAAGCTTGCGACGTGACCGCTTGCTTCCCATACTCTGGGGTGCATAAGGATATCTGCATCAACCTCGTAGCTGTTTTTTCTTTCCTGAATGAATCTTTTGCGCCAGGTATCTTTAACATTGTTTTTCATACGTGCGCCGAGAGGGCCGTAATCCCAGGTGTTTGCAAGGCCGCCGTAAATTTCGCTGCCTGCAAATATGAAGCCTCTGCCTTTGCAGAGAGCAACAATTTTTTCCATTGTTTTTTCCTGATTTTTCATAATAATCCAAAACTCCCGCATTTTATTTTTTTTACTTTCCTATCATACCCCAAACTGTTAAAAAAAGTCAATGATTTACACAACAAAAAAGACCGCAAAAAGCGGCCTTTTTTGTTGAAATGTGCTATTAATTTTTATTTCTTCTTTTTATAATACAATATAATGCGACTATAAGTGCCGCCACGGCAATCGCAAGCGCAACAAACAAGGCTGTTGAATTGCCCGACACAATAATCGCCGTCGGTCCGTCGGCACTGCCGATAATACCCGTTGCAAAGGCACAAACGGAAAAAGAAAAAACTAAAACCATTGAAACAATAAGCAAAACAATGCTTCTGATTTTCATTTTTCCTCCTTACCTTTCAAGACTGTCAACAAGTTCAAAATGCTCAGAGAAAAACTCAGCCGTTGCATCTGCCTTTGCATTAAGACCGATGACGTTTCCGTGGTCGCCGTCCCTTGTTTTTGCAACATTCCACACGCCCGTTTGCAATTCCTCAACCTCGTTTAAATCCACGGTATGTTCAACATAAGGCTCATTAAACGGATATCTTGCGGAAACAACGCTTACAAGTCCGTCGTTTTCCTGCCACGTTTCATCAATCACAATTCCGCCGGCAGTTGTGCCCGTATATGAACCCATTGCAAGAGCAAACGGATAAAGTATGGGCAAAGTTGTGCTTTGGGGCACGTGTCCTTTGAGGAGCGTGCCTTCCTTTGTTGTGGTGTAAGAAAACGAGAAATAGTAAACGCCCTCAACGGTTTTTATTGTTTCGTTGAGCTTTGCCGCACCGTCGGGTGAAAGGTCGTAGCCTGCGTGGTCGTTGCCGGCGCTTATCACGGCGGAAACCGCTTCATCTGCATTTTCCGCACTGACATCGCCGACGCCGAAATGGTCAAGCTTGAAATCGTAAACTCCGCTTGCGGATGAGCCGATGTCGGCAATGCCGAAGCAAAGGTTAACAAGCATTTCCGTTGTGTCGGTTATTCCCACAAGTCCGCCGACGGAATTGAGCACCTCGGTAAGGGTTGAGCCGTTGTGCGGTGCACACAGTGCCGTAACACTGTAAATCCAGTCACCCTTGCCGCCCTTGAAAAGCTCGGATGTTTCTTCGCCCGTTGCCGCAACCTCTTCCTCGCAGCCGTATTCCATAAGTGAGGCAAGCAGTCTTACCGTTGCACCGCCGAAGCTGTGACCGACAAGGTTGATTTTGATGCGCTGTCCGCCGTTCACCCTGCCGCCCCAGTTTTCGACAATGGGGGTTGTGTATTCCCTGCCGTAGCGTGCGTGATTGTGCGCCTGAGAATGTGCCTGACCGTAGTCAACGGTCGTGCCCGTGAGCTGTGCATAAAGCTCACAAGCTCTGTCCCATGCGCTTGAAACGGGGCCGACACTCGGCATATAAACCTCATATCCCTCTTCCGTCAGCTCCGCTTTGAGGTCACACGCACCTGCGCCCCAATACTGAACCGTTTCGTTTATTCCTTCGCTTTCGCCCCAGCCGCCGAGGCCGTGCACAAGCACATAAGGATATTTTACTTTGCCGCCGTTGATTGCCCACCAGGCTTCTTTTGCGCCGCCGTGATAAACGCACAGACCGACAATTGAAGCAAGAAGCGAAAACACGATAACAATTGCGACAATTTTCACAACGGGATTTTTTCTTTTTTTCGGACCGTTTCCGTTTGATTCGGGGACACTGCTCAGCACGGGCGGTGCGGCCGAATCTTCCACAAGCAGATAATCGGTTGAAACGCCGAAAAGCCTGCTCATAAGAATAATTTTATCCGTGTCGGGTGCAGTACCCGACTCCCACTTTGAAACGGTCTGTCGGGAAACACCCATTTTCTCAGCAAACGCCTCCTGAGAAAGACCGTGCTCTTTTCTTAATTTCAGAATCTTATCTGCAATATTCATTAAGATTTCCTCCCTTCGGACAAAGCGGAGCTTTCCTTTGCTCCACATGACAATTATAGCGTGTTCAGCGCCATTTGCCAAGCAACTTTGGTATGCATTTTACAAAATTTTAATCTTTTTATGTAAATTGCACTTTACAAATCCGTGTAAAGCAGTGTTTACAGTAAAAAACTCTCCGTCACAGGGCGGAGAGTTTTTTATCAGATAAGGAACAGCTTTGCAAGGCTGAAATAAATAACAAGGGTGACAATGTCAACAAGCGTTGCAATCAGAGGACCTGCCATCAGCGCAGGGTCAAGCTTTACGATTTTTGCAAAAATCGGCAATGAGCAACCGATGAGCTTTGCGACAACAATCGCAATGAACATTGCAAGAGAAACAACAAGAAAAACTTCCAGCGTACCCTCACAGAAAAGATACATTCTTGCAATGTTGGCAATGCCCAGCACACCGCCGCACACCGCCGCAACACGGAGTTCCTTTGCAACGATTTTAAGGTAATCCTTTATTTCGATTTCACCCACGGCGAGACCGCGGATGATAAGCGTTGAAACCTGACTTCCTGCATTACCGCCCGTACCCATGAGCATCGGCATTGAGGCGGTCAGAGCGACAAAGCCTGCAAGAAGTGTTTCGTAGCCCTCGATGATTTTACCCGTGAAAGTGCCTGAAAGCATCAGAATAAGCAGCCAGACAATTCTGTTTTTGGCAAGCTTGAAAACGCCCGTTTTCAGATATTCGTCATCTGACGGGGCAAGCAAAGCCATCTTTTCGAAGTCTTCTGTTGTTTCTTCTTCAATGACGTCAACAACGTCGTCAACGGTGATAATGCCGACAAGGCGGTTTTCGTTATCAACAACGGGAACGCTCAGAAGGTCATATTTTTTAACAATTTCAATAACGTGCTCACGGTCGTCGAGAGTGTTGACGGAAATCAGCTGTGCATCCTCCTGCATTATGTTGCCGATTGTTTCGTTTTCATCACAAAGCAGAAGCTGTAACAACGGTACAGAGCCGATAAGGTGACGGCGTGCGTCGATACAGTAGCAGACATAAACCGTTTCTTTGTCAATGCCCGTTTTGCGGATTGTTTCAATCGCCTGAGCGGCGGTGCTGGAATCGTGAAGCTGTACCATTTCGATTGTCATGATGCTGCCTGCACAATCCTCGGGATATTTCAGAAAGCGGTTGATGTTACGACGCATTTCGGGGTCGCAGTGGGCAAGCACACGGGTGACAACGTTTGCAGGCACCTCTTCAAGAAAGTCGACGGTGTCGTCAAGAAACATTTCGTCAAGCAGACGCTCAAGCTCGTTGTCATTAATCATCGCAACAATTTCGCTCTGCAAATCGGGTTCAAGGTATGAAAAAACGTCGGCTGACAGACTCTTGGGTAAAATGCGGAAAGCCCTGAGCCTTTCTTTTGGCCCGAGCTCCTGCATAATCTGAGCAATGTCAACGACGTTGAGCTCGCACATCAGCTCACGCAAAGCGGCAATTTCGCCGTTTGTGAGCATTGTGCCGATATCGACAAGTATGGTTTCAAAATCAAAATTCACAGCGCACCTCTTTCCCCGCGGGAACAAGGCACGGAGCACACATCAATCACCCTTTGAAAACAAAAGGCTACAATGTGCGCAGGGCAGACCCGCGGTTATTTTTTTAATCATCATACTTCGGGGGTTAGGTATATCGGAGCTGCCCAAAATTTTTCACCACACGTTTCTTTTCAGGGTTGTCAGAGGATTTTTTGAAAAAATTTTCCAAAATCCCTGCAAGTGTCATTTTACACCCTACAACGCAACAAGTCAAGAAAAACATTGCCACATTGCGATATATGTCAAAAACGGCGAAAAACGCAGAAAACAAAGGGTAAATCCGCCTTTTTCGGGCAAAAACGGAAGCTGATTTTGTCTGAACGTTAAAAAATCACTGAAATTCTTTGCCGAAAATGCGGCAAAAAAAACGCGTGCCGGCACTAAGGGTGGGAGAGTAAATCACAAGTTTCTCCCGAAAGGAGGTAAAATCCGTGAAAAAGGAACTGACGCAAAAAGAAAAACTTTTCTGTCGGCTTTTTGCACAAACCCTCGACGCCCGTCAGTCAGCGTCACGTGCAGGCTACCGCCTGAATCCGGACAAGGCAGCAATCAAACTGCTGTCAAGAGATGAGATAAACGAACAGATTTCCGTGTTTTCACAGCAGGCATCTTCCGTACACGCAGGCGCAAAAAAGGGATACCATCGCCTTGCCTTCGGGTCGGCGGCAGATGCGGTAAAGCTTTTGCTTTGTGCTGACAAGCTGTCTCCCGAAGAAATCGAAGAGCTTGACCTTTTCAATGTTTCCGAAATAAAAATCGGTAAGGGCGGCACCGTGGAAATCCGCTTTTTTGACCGACTGAAAGCACTTGACAAGCTGGATGAAAATGAAGTTTCACGCCAGACAACGCCTGACGACCTTTTGCTTGCCCTTGAAAACGGTGCGGCGCAAATTTCCCGCGGCACGGCAGCAACATTATGAAAAAAAACACAAAAAACACTTTCTCCACTTTTTCCGAAAAACAGATGCTCACCCTGACCTGGTGGTGCAAAAACAGCCCCTTTTCCCGTTATGAGGCGATAATCTGTGACGGCGCCGTCCGTTCGGGCAAAACTTTCTGTATGTCACTTTCTTTTATCATGTGGGCATTTTCGACCTTTGAGTCAACCTCCTTTGCGCTGTGCGGCAAAACAATCTCTTCGCTCAGGCGCAATGTCATAACCTCTCTGCTCCCCCTGCTGCGCCGTTGCGGCTTCACCTGCACCGAAAAGCTTTCGCAGAATCTGATTGAGGTAAGCTACGCCAACCGTAAAAACAGATTTTATCTTTTCGGCGGCAAGGATGAAGGCTCTGCCGCACTGATTCAGGGAATGACACTCGGCGGTGTTTTGCTTGACGAGGTGGCGCTGATGCCCCGTTCTTTTGTTGAGCAGGCTCTTGCAAGATGCTCGCTTGAAGGCTCAAAGCTGTGGTTTAACTGCAACCCCGAGCATCCGATGCACTGGTTTCACGAGGAATGGATAAAAAAGGCTGAGCAGAAAAACTGCCTTTATTTTCATTTCACAATGGAGGACAATCCCTCACTCACGCCCTCAATCATCAACCGCTACAAAAGTCTTTACAGCGGCACGTTTTACGAGCGATTCGTAGAGGGCAAATGGGTTGCCGCCTGCGGCAGTGTTTATCCGATGTTTGACGTTGCCTGCCACCTCAGCGTACCCGATTCACCCACCGAAAAGCACTACATTTCCTGCGATTACGGCACGGTCAATCCCTCCTCTTTCGGCCTGTGGGGACTGTCACGGGGCAAGTGGTACAGACTCAGCGAGTATTACTACAACTCACGCGAGGTCGGTATTCAGCGCACGGACGAAGAGCACTATGAGCAGCTTGAAGCACTTGCCGACGGTAAAGAAATTCAGGCAGTAATTGTTGACCCCTCTGCGGCAAGCTTCATTGAGTGCATTCGCAGACACGGAAGATTCACCGTTATCCCTGCAAAAAACGACGTGCTTGACGGCATACGCCGTGTTTCGGATGAACTTAAAGCAGGTACACTGCTTTTTTCGCCCGACTGCAAGGATATCATCCGTGAATTCGGGCTTTACCGCTGGAATTCGAGCACGGTGAAAGACAGCGTCTGCAAGGAAAACGACCATGCAATGGACGATATGCGCTATTTCGTTTCGACCGTCGTAGCTTCAAGCGCAGAAGATGAATTCTTTGCAATCGCCGCACAGCGATAACAATCTGAAAAGAAGGAGGAAATTAATGGGATTATTCAAAAACCGCACCGCTCAGAGAACGGCTGTACCCGTTGCCCAGACAGCAAAACGCACAAGTCCGCTGTCACTTATTGACGGCTACGTGCCCCTCTCGACACCGCAGACACGCATTTATTATGCCCTGCGTGAAAGCCTGCCCGTCATCGATGCCGCAATTTTTAAAATTGTTCGCCTGACAGGCGGATTCCGTGTCATCTGCTCGGATTCCCGTGCGCAGAAAAGTCTTGACAGCTTCACCGAAAGTGTGAATGTCGGCGGCAACCAGGCAGGTCTTGATGCGTTTATTGCAACTTATTTTGAACAGCTGCTCACCTGCGGCACCGCCGTGGGCGAAATTGTGCTTGATTCGGACGGCATACCTTGTGCCCTTTTCAATGCGCCGCTTGATGACATTGAGCTGCGCCGCAAAGACGACGGAATTGAAACGGAAATCTACATCCGTCAGGCAGGCGAAAGCATAAAAATCAAGCATCCCGAGCTCTGCACGCTCAGCGTGCTCAACCCGGAGCCCGGCAAGCTTACGGGCAATTCACTGCTCAAAGGTCTGCCCTTTGTCAGCAGTGTTTTACTCAGGATTTATGAAAGCGTCGGTCAGTGCTGGGAGCGTGTGGGTAACGTGCGTTTTGCCGTTACCTACAAGCCGCAGAACGACGCCGTTGACCGTGCCTATGCAAAAGACAGGGCAATGCAGGTTGCAAAAGAGTGGAGTGACGCAATGCAGTCGGGCTCACAAATCAAGGATTTCGTTGCCGTCGGTGACGTGCAGATAAAAGCAATCGGCGCAGACAACCAGATTCTTGACAGCGAAGTGCCCGTAAGGCAGATGCTTGAACAAATTGTTGCAAAAACAGGTCTGCCTCCCTTTATGCTCGGCTTTTCGTGGTCATCCACAGAAAGAATGTCGGCACAGCAGGCAGACGTGCTGACAAGTGAGCTGTGGGCTTACAGAAGAATACTCACCCCGGTTATCAAAAAAATCTGCTCTCAGTTTCTGTGCCGTTCCGGCTATGCGACAGACATTGAAGTTATGTGGGATGAAATCACCCTGCAAGATGAAAAAGAGCTTGCGCAGGCTGACCTTTACCGTGCACAGACAGAGAGCCTGAGAAAGGAGAACGATACTGTTGAACAACAGTGAAAAACAGACACATGCCTGCCCGACAGATGAAGAAATGAAGCTCATCGGGCAGTACACACGCAAGGAAATCTCACCGCAGGATATTTATGTTTTTTCTCTCATCCTCTGCGACAACGAAATCGACCGTGACGGCGAGCGTTTCAGCATTGAGGCACTCGAAAAGCTTGCAACGCTGTTTCCCGGCAAAACGGGAATTTTTGACCACAGCATGAGAGGTAAGGACCAGACGTCGAGAATTTTCGACGTCAAAACCGTTACCGACACGTCAAGAAAAACCGCCGCAGGCGAAAGCTACACTTACCTTGAAGCAAAGGCTTACATGGTGCGCACAGAGAAAAACGCTGACCTGATTGCCGAAATTGATGCTGGCATCAAAAAAGAGGCAAGCGTCGGTTGCAGTGTTTCACGCGTACTCTGCTCAATCTGCTCTGCTGACCGCAGACACGGCGGCTGTGAGCACGTAAAGGGCAAAACCTACGGCAACTCCGTGTGCCACAACATTCTTGCAAACCCCACCGATGCGTACGAGTGGTCTTTCGTTGCCGTACCTGCACAGAAGGCGGCAGGCGTTATCAGAAAATCCTTCCGCCCCGCAGAAACCGAAAACTGCGCCATCAGCGAGCTTGCGGAATTCGGCAGAGAATACAAGGCGGAAATGACACGGGAAATCATAAAGAGTGCCGCTGTTTCCCTGCCCCGTATGGATGCGGAAACTCTTGGCGAAATCTGTAAAAATCTCAACGTCGCACAGCTCAAAGCTTTGCGTGAAGCAATCGGCAACGGCAATGAAACCGTCAAGCCCCAGCTGATGACCGAAAAAAGCGTAAAATCCGAGCAGTACAACGAATTCAGAATCTAATAAAAGAAAGGATGTCTTTAATGTCAATTTCATACGACGGCTTCAATGAAAAAGCCATCACACTCAGAACAGCTTCTCAGCTGACAAAAAACAGTTTTGTAAAAATCAGCGCAAACGACACCGTTGACGCCTGTGCGCAGGGTGACGCTTTCTGCGGCGTTGTCGCAACCGCTGACGAAAAGCTCGCAACCGTTATCACAAGCGGAACAATCACAGTCCCCTTCACCGGCACAGAACCCGCACTCGGTTTCTGCAAACTTGTCGCAAACGGTACAAACGGTGTCAGCGTTGACGACACAGACGGTCGCACCTGCCTCGTGCTCAACTGCCATAACGGCAACGTGACATTTATTTTTTAAGGAGGAAAAACAATGGCTACTTTTGACACAATCAGACTTGACAAAGGTCTTTATGCAACCGGCAATTTCACAAAAGCACTTGAACACATCGACCCCGACGAAAACTACAAGGGCACTGCACTTGAAGGTCTTGACGCCTACCAGCGCCAGCTCAAAAGATTCGACATCAAGGTAAGCGGAACAGGCAGTGACGTTGTTGACAAATTCTTCAAGACAACCGACTCTGCCGCACTTTTCCCCGAGTACATTTCCAGAGCTGTCAGACAGGGTATGGAAAGCTCAAATTCTCTTTCTAGCGTTGTTGCAACAACAACCGTCATTGATGCACTTGACTACCGCTCAATCAGGAGCACTGCAAATGACGACGAAAAAGAGCTGAAAGTTGTCGGAGAAGGTGCCTTTATCCCCCAGACACAAATCAGCACAAAGGAAAATCTTGTAAAACTCAGAAAGCGCGGCAGAAGCCTTGTTGCTTCTTACGAGGCAATCCGCTTCCAGCGCCTTGACCTTTTCACAATCACCCTTCGTCAGATCGGTGCATACATTGCCAGAGCACAGTTCAACGACGCCGTTGACGTACTTCTCAACGGTGACGGTAACAAAAATGCCGCTTATCTCCTCAACGTTCAGGAATCAGGAAAAATCACATATTATGACATTGTCAACACCTGGGGAAATATGTACCCCTACACAATCACCACAATGCTTGCAAATCCCCTCTCAATTGCAAAAATCCTTGAACTTTCCGAATTCAAGGACGCTGCGGCAGGTCTTAATTTCCACGCAACGGGCAAAATGATTACTCCCCTCGGTGCCGAGCTTGTCAATTCTTTCGAAATACCCGAAAGCTCACTTCTCTGTATCGACAAGAACAACGCTCTTGAAATGGTTACAACGGGCGGCGTTACAACCGAATATGACAAGCTCATTGACAGACAGCTTGAAAGGGCGGTTATCAGTTGCACGGCAGGCTTCTCCAAGATTTTTGACGAAGCTGTCTGTCTGCTCGGCGGATAAGGCAGGTGAACGCTTTGACTGATGAATGGAGCGTTATAAAAATACTCAGGCAAATCACCCCCACCGAAGAGGATGACGCCGCACTTTTTCCCATGTGCACGGCGGCACTTGAAGAAATTGCCGTCCGGCTGCGTGAC